>JBOICY010000043.1:0-28576 GCA_050740335.1 Methylococcales bacterium
GGACATTCGCGAGCGCAATTCAGAAAATTTCTTAGCCATCGATCAGTCCTTCCTTTCGAAGTTGTTCCAAGTGTTCGTCATAAAGTCGGTCAGCGATGGGAACGTGTACGTCGTACCACCGGTCGTCGCCCGTCTTGTGCCCACCGATCAGTAAGATGGCCGACCGCCGTGGATCGAACGCGTACAGGGTCCGCAACGGACGACCTCCTTGCTGAGTGCGGAGTTCGCGCAGGTGACTGTGCTTGGAGCCGTTGATCCCGCTCTATGCGGGAAGGCCAAGGGCAGGCCCTCGCTCCTCGAGCAAGCGCACGGAAGCGTCCAGTGCTTCTTGCTCTGCCTCGGTGAGACCGTTCCACCAGTTGCCAAACTCATCAGCGTATTCGACTTCCCAACTCATGATGCCATGATAACCTCAGTTATATATTCCATCAATGGAATACTTGTCAATCGATCATCCTCGTGATTGACAAATCACCGGGTCGTCCGTATATTCTTCTTTCGAAGAAAAGGGTTGTTTATTTTACTGATTTCTCGGATCGTAGCGGATGACAGGGATTGAACGGAACGTTGTTATTTTCGTGATAATCGATTCCATGGTCTCATCTCCATCCGACCAGTTGTGGCGGTGAGTCTATGCCGGAACGTCCTCTGCCGGAACGTCCTCTGCCGGATAAATTTCTTGTCGCGTTCTCATTTGCCGGGGAACAGCGCGAACTTGTGCGTTCGGTCGCCGAGGCGGTGGAGCAGCGCTTGGGGCACGGGACGGTTTTCCTGGATGAATGGTACGAACACGTCATCAGCGGTTTTGGCGCGGATCTCCGGTTACAGGAGATCTATCAGAACCGCACCGAACTGGTAGTTTCCTGCATTTCGGAACGCTATGGGAACAAACCTTGGACCCTCGCTGAATTCGAGGCGATCCCCGCCCTGAAGATGCAACTTTCGGCATCCGAGGATCCACGCGACTCGTTCCGGATCCTGCCCCTGCGGGTCGGAGAAGGCGATGTCAAAGGGATTTTCGTGAACGTGATCTACCCAGACATCCGTCCTAAACCGGCGGACCAGACCGCGGAACTGATCATCAGCCGCTTGCGGCTTATCCGGCCTGACTTGGACGCCGGATCGACAAGCGGTGAAGCACCGGACAGCCGGCATCGCGTCTATCTCGCGGAATACACGCCGGATCTCGAAGACATCGACAAGCCGATCAATCGCCCGCGACTCAAGACCTTTCTGGAAGAACTCGGATACGAGGTGTTGCCGGCCATAGAGTATCCGGCGGAGCAATATCAGGCTCTGCTGGAGCAGGACCTCAAACAATGTATCGCCTTCGTTCAATTGATTGGACCCTACCCATGGAAACGCGGTGGCTTCGATCGCATCCAGAACGATACCGCCCTGGCGCTCGGGATCCCCCGATTTCGCTGCCGTAGCCCGGAGATCGATCTCGATAAACTGGAGCCGTCACAACAGGACTTTCTGACTGCACCGAATATAATCGTTTCGGGTTTTGAGGACTTCAAGGAACACTTAAAAAAGAATCTGATGGTGCTCGCTCAGCAACGCGACCGTCCGCCGGACCCGGATTCCCCGCCGCTGGTCGTAGTCGCCATCACTTCGCCCAACCCGGACCCACTCTGGGAGCGGGTTTTCCGATGGATTTACGAGCAGGAAGGAATCGATCCTTATCAGCTCGGGCCTGGTGAAACCATTGAAAGCTGGTCTCAGGCGGAACGGTGTCACGGTTTTCTGATCGCTTGCGACGCTTCCGCACTCGATGACGGATCTCCGCGCGAGGTCATCGAGCAATGCAGGCAGATTCAACTAGGCGAGAAGAGCGCCGCCCGGCGCCCTCCGGTCGCGCTCGTCTATTGGCCGCCACCCGCGCCATCCTGGGCCAAACTCCTGCGCTCCACCCCTTCGAAACTTCACCGCGTTCTCGGCGATGAACCCGAGAAGCTTGCCGATTTCTTCACCGAAGTCCGGAAGGTCGCACAGTGATCGCTTCGCTCGGAGCGCCGCCAATGCCCTATCCCGGTCTGCGTCCTTTCGAGGCCGAGGATGCAGCGCTCTTCTTCGGGCGGGAGGCTCAGGTCAACGCCTTGCTGCGCCAACTCGAGGACCATCGCTTTGTCGCCGTCGTGGGCTCCAGCGGTTCGGGCAAATCCTCCCTGGTCCGCGCGGGGCTGTTGCCCGCGGTGCACGAGGGATTCCTACTCGGCACCACGGAGTGGCGGATCCTGCTCATGAGACCCGGACAGTCCCCCTACCAGGCCCTGGCTCGTGTGTTGAACGAAGGCAAAAGCTGTCCTGACGACACACCCGTCGTTCCGGCGCCCGAAGTGACCGAGACACAGGGAGCAGCCAAAACGCTCGCGGTACTCCGATCCAGCGATCGCGGCTTGCTTAGAGCCCTGAGCGACACGCCGATCGGTTCGGAATGCAAGGTCATGCTGGTGGTGGACCAGTTCGAGGAACTTTTCGCGTTCCGCCGAACCGGCGCGCGCCGCGAAGACGTGATTTCGCGCGACGAGGCCGCGGGTTTTGTCAGATTGCTTCTGCAATCGTGCTCGGATTTCGAAGGCCGGGTCTGGGTCGTGCTCACGATGCGATCGGACTTCATCGGAGATTGCGATGCCTTCCTGGGTCTGCCGGAGGTCGTGAGCCAGAGCCAGTTTCTAGTGCCCCGGCTCGACCGAAGTCAAATGGAGGAGGCGATCAGACGACCGGGTGAAGTGAAAGACGCGGCTTTCCAGGCATTCGCTTTTGCGGACGGCCTGGTTAACACCATCATCAACGACGCGGGCGACCGTCCAGACCAACTGTAATTGATGCAACATGCGCTCATGCGTACCTGGAAACTGGCTGTTGGAAGGGCTCGCGAGGACGCTAGCGGATTGCAGTTAGAGCATGAAGATTATAAGAAAGCCG
Source organism: Methylococcales bacterium (assembly GCA_050740335.1). Classification (GTDB taxonomy): domain Bacteria; phylum Pseudomonadota; class Gammaproteobacteria; order Methylococcales; family UBA1147; genus UBA1147. Next base: position 2,932 of record JBOICY010000043.1, read on the forward strand.
GCCGCATCGGAAGCGCGATCTGTCTCCATGCGGACGAAGCCTGGTCGAAAATTAAAAGCAATTCCAAGGAAGCCCGGATCGCGCGACAGTTGTTTCTCCAGCTTTGTGATGTCTCGCCCGACGGGCAGATTACCCGCCGCCGACCTCGAGTAGCGGAGATCGAAACCGTCATCGGTGCAGGCATTGAAGAAATCCGGAAAGTCCTGCGCGTTTTTCAGGAAGACGACCGCAACTTTCTTTTGCCTGCCGCGGACCGTTTAAGCTCCGAAGACCTGCTCGATATCAGTCATGAGGCGCTGCTCCGGCAATGGCCGCGTTTCGCCGACGATTGGCCGGCGCAGGAGCGGGATGATGTTTCGGAACTGCGGCGCCTGGCCGATCTGGCTAGTCTGCGCGGCCGCGGCAAGGGTGGCCTGCTGCCGGCTGCCGATCTTGACCGAATCGAGGATTGGAAAACCCGCGTGTCGGCGGAATGGGCCCGGCGCTATGTCAATGACGCGACCTGGGAGACTGTACTGGGATTCATTAAAACCAGTCGGGCGGCGGTGCAAAGACAGCGCCGGCAAAAACGCGCGCTGTTCTGAACCTTGACCGTCGTTCTCGTCGCGGCCACGCTGATTCTGGCGATATTTTCGTATCAGGCGGACACCGCAAAAGCAGCCGCCCAAAAGGCCTTGACCAATAGTTACGTAAGGACTATCCGCGTGTCCGGCGATGACTCTGGATCGCCCGACGAATTGGAGGCCTTGCGGGAACTGGCCGAATTGGACCGCAATAATGTTGAGGCCAGAAAACAGTGATTGAACAGTGGTTCAAGAATGAAACATTGGTGCTGCGGGCGTTCAGAGGAAACGCGAAAGGGCTACGCGCGGCGACGGGGACAAACGCGGCGTTGCATGCCTACGCCCTGTCTCGCAACTTGGAACTTGCCGGCCGCTTGGTCAAGCGGCTCGAGGATCCGAAGGAAACCAATTATTCCCGGCTGTCTGCGCTCGGGAAGTCGCTGACCGCGCTGGCGGCCAGGCTGGAACCGCGCGAGGCGGGGAGCCTGGCCGGCCGCCTGGTCAAGCCGCTCGAGGATCCGAAGGAAACCGATTTTTCCCGGCTGTCTGCGCTCCAGGAGTTGCTGACCGCGCTGGCGGCCAGGCTGGAAGCCCGCGAGGCGGCGAGCCTGGCCGGCCGCCTGGTCAAGCGGCTCGAAAATCCGAACGAAACCAATGCTGACCGCCTACAGACGATCTGGCCGGTCCTGGAATCGTTAACGCTAAGAATCCCGATAGCCCCGCAAACGCAACTGCTTGCGCTTTCCCAATTGTTATTGCGCCAGATTCCGGGTCCAGGCGCAAAATCGGAGCAGCCCGGCAATGAGCGGAAATTGGTGGTCGCATTGTGCGAACTGCTGGCGCCGCGGGATCTCGCGGAGGCGGTGAAGTGGCCATTTACCGGGGGCGAGGCGGAAAAGATCGTACTCGCGAGCCTCGATAAGAAGACCGGGAAACAATTCGGTGGCGACGTCTGGAAATTTGTCGAACAGGCCGAGTCGCTCGGGATCAAAAACATCGGTCTACCCGCGAAACGCCCGCGTCTCGAGGACGCGCGTAGAGAATTAGCCGTGCTGCGCGAAAACACTACAAATTGAAGCGCATGTTCCTTTTATCGAGTGCTCGCGGAATTCACGGCACTGTTCGGAACCCTGCGCAATTTGATGCGCTCGAGGGTTGTGCCAGAGCGGATTATTCCTCGATCTGGGTCAGGTCTTCCTCGATACTGGCCATGTCCCCGAGCATGCGCGTGTAGGCAAGCAATTTTTCCTGCAGCGCGGCGAGTTCTTCGCGGAATGCGGTGCATTGGACGGGATCGTTGAACGCGCCTTGAAGCGAAAGGCGGTGCCACTTCGCGGTGAAGGGCCGCACCACCTGGTTCAACACCACGATCGCGATCTTGGTGAATTCCTGGCCGCGCGGTCCGTATTTCTTGATTGTCTCACGGCTTGTCGGGAATAGCGCGTGGACCCTGTCGAGCGCGGTCTTTTCGTCGCCGTGTTCGTACGACAGGGGTTGCGTGGCCACGCGGGTTAAGAGTTCGATGTAAAGCTCCCAGGCGGCTTTATGGTCTTCGTCCTGGGGTTCGAACTCCATATCGAGGAACGGGGTCGAGATCCTGAGCGAACTCATGCCCCAATTTGCCAGCCAATCGCGCCATTTCATACCGGGCTCCGTCATAAATAAAGGGAAAATGTTCATCCGGGATTGGAGGATACCAATCCGCGCATTGCTTCGCAACGGTTGATGCGGATTTGATTCGACAGCCTGCCGTGCTATTCTCGAATCCCGACCGAGGATTCGGCAGTCAGTCGTTCAAGCACCTCGATTTCGTGTCGTCTAAAAGAGTTCATGTGCAAAGATAGACCCGACCCCGGATTCGCGTATCGGGAAATGAGCAAAGCCAGCGAGCACAAGAGCGGCAGCCGCTTCCCGAAATTGCGAAGGCAACTGGTCGAGATGCTGGAAAAAGGGGGTTGTGATACGGCTGGCGTGAAGTCTTTTCAGCATATCTAATCTTAAATTCGGCGGGGGTTCCGATAGCGCCGAGCCGGTCGCCATTATAGAGGATCCATCGAGAATAACCCTGATTCTGAATGGGTCGTCTTCGACCTCCGAGAATATTCGGATGGACGTCTGTGCTGGTTCATGGGAAGAATGTGCGGCTCGTGATCGTGGCAGATCAAATATAAACTTATACACCTTGTGCATGACCAACAATTCGCTCCCTCGAACCCGTTGCAATATGGCCCCCGCTTATTAGAACAGATGTGTCCTGTTGAGACTCGGCCTTGCGTGAATTGGTTTCAATCGAGCAGAACACGAAGGACTCGCTCAGCCCGCTCTTTCTTTCTCGAGCATCTTGATTACCGGCCGGGTATCCGGAAGCACGCCACGCCAGATGCGGAACGCTTCGGCGGCCTGTTCGACGAGCATCCCGATCCCATCCACACTGATCGATGCGTTGTGAAGCCTGCCCCATTTCACAAAAGCAGTCGGCCGGGACGCATAAGCCAGATCGTAACAAACTCCGTACGGATTGAGTAGTTGATCCGGCAGATCAGGCAATTGCTCCGTGAGACTCGCGGCGGTCGCATTCAGGATCAGATCGAATTTTCTTCCGTCCAGATCCTGCAATCCGCCCGCGCAGAGATTTCGATATTCAGGGAATTCTGCAACCAGGCCGCGGGCTTTTTCGGCGTTCCGGTTTGCGACAAATAAACTTCTGGGTTGGCAGTCCAGGATCGGCTTCAGGATACCGCGGCTCGCACCTCCGGCCCCCAATACAAGGATATCCAATTCTACAAGCACCAGTTTAAGATTGTTGGTCAGGTCCCTGACCAGCCCGACCCCGTCGGTGTTGTCTCCAAACAACGAACCGTCCTCCCGCACCACCAGGGTATTCACCGCTTTGCATTGCAGGGCACGGCTACTCTTCTCGGGCGCGATGTGGAACGCGAGTTGCTTAAGCGGAATCGTACAGTTCAGTCCTTTTCCACCCTGCGCGATAAATTCTCGGACACGGCTTTCAAATTGTTCCGGCGGGACGTCGCGAGCCGCATATTTCACACGGGTCTGGCCGGTCTGCTCCGCAAACAGGCTATGGATACGAGGTGATTTGCTGTGCCCGATCGGATGGCCGAAAACCGCATAATGATCATGATCAGGCATCGCTCAACCCGCGCGAGAACCCCGCTGCTCCCAATACAAGGTCAACAGAATAATCACGATCGCCAGGACCAGAACGATCCACATGAAATCGTCGACAAACGCGGCGATGACCGAGGTAGTCCCCAGGAACAGCCCCGCCATGGAAAAACGCCAGCCCAGATGAATGCCGTCAATGAAGGTCGCCAGCGCCAAAATCAACAGAATCACGAGGCCGCTGTTTTCATAATTGAGGCGCTCGGCCTGAAGCAATAAAAAGACCCCGAAGACTGTCAGCATCGAACCCAGCCAGTGAATCGCCTGGACCGCCAGCACCTCTTTGACCACGCTGCCGTTCATCTTCTTACTCTCGAAAAAAGCGAGCCCGATCGAAATCAAGCCGAAGATCACAATCATAAACATCCAGTACCAATATCCGTCGGTCGGTGAAAAATCGGTCACCCCAACCCCGATCAGCGACAATAGTATCAAGAGAATCAATACACCTTCCTCGACTCGCGATCCGCGTCGAACCGGCCTCACCCGCGGGACAATCTCTGAGTCCTTATTTGCCATCATTCGCTCCGATTCTTATTCGATTCAGATGAGAATTGAAACAATCCAATCACCCACGCCCTTCGCTTGGCGGACCGCCAACGGCAGATTACATCGGTGAAAACCATGTTGAAAAGTGCTGATTTAACCTCCACGGCGGATTGCAGTCAAATCGATGTCAAACCGCACGAACACCGGGACCGCCTACCAAACTAATCGACATCGCCCTCCTTGAGCCAATTCGCGACATCCTTCGCGAAATAGGTCAACACCGCATCGGCGCCCGCGCGCTTGAAGCAAAGCAGGGACTCCATCACGGTTGCTCTCAGATCCAGCCAGCGATTTCCGGCCGCGGCCTGCAACATGGCATATTCGCCACTGACCTGGTAGGCAAAAGTCGGTACACCGAAGCGATCCTTGACCCGCCGTACAATGTCCAGATAAGGCATTCCGGGCTTGATCATGACGATGTCGGCGCCTTCCTGGATGTCCAGCTCGACTTCGCGCAGAGCCTCGTCGGAATTCGCGGGGTCCATCTGATAGCCGGTTTTGTTGCCGCCGCCCAGCGCGGCGGCCGATCCCACCGCGTCACGAAACGGCCCGTAAAATGACGAAGCATACTTCGCGGAATAGGCCAGGATCAAAGTGTTGTGGAAACCGCGCTCCTCAAAGGCGCCGCGGATCGCTCCGATCCGGCCGTCCATCATATCTGAGGGAGCCACCACGTCGGCCCCCGCCGCCGCATGCGACAGAGCCTGTTTGACCAGAACCGCCACGGTTAGGTCGTTAAGCACATAATCATTTCGGTCGATCAGGCCATCCTGACCGTGAGACGTATAGGGGTCGAGCGCCACATCGGTGATCAATCCAAGTTCCGGAAATTCTCGTTTAAGATGCCGGACGCTACGCTGGACCAGCCCGTCCGGATTGAAGGCTTCACGCGCATCCTCGCTTTTCAACGAGGGGTTTATGACCGGAAAAAGCGCGATCGCCGGAATCCCGGATTCGACGATCTGTTTAGCCTCCTCGAGCACTCCATCCAGACTGATTCTGGAAACTCCGGGCATGGAATCAACCGGCTGCCTGATTCCTTCGCCCTCGATCACGAATACCGGATAAATCAGATCGTTCACGCAGAGAACAGATTCCCGGACTAAATTTCGACTGAAAGCCTTTCGGCGGATGCGTCGTTTGCGGATCGCTGGAAATCCGCCACCCTGCTTAACCGCTTTGGTTTGCATCGATTCAAAAGATGGAACTTTGTAAAGAAATGTGTAATCTGTTTGTTAGCAACACAGAAATGTGTAATCTGTTTAGCGGATGACAATGATCTCGGTTATTATTTTATTCTTTTCACAACCGTACAGGAGCGTGCCAATGGCACATGAATTCTTCAGGTTGAATCCTCGGGTGATCGGGTCCATTCTGCTTTTCCTGATTGCCGCCATGGCCCGGGCGGAACCCGGTTTAAGCGAACCGCATTTGATCGTCAAAAATGCGTCGGACCAATTGCAGGCCGCCATGAAGGAGAATCCTCCAGCCGGGAACTACAAGCGCGCCAGCCAGATTGTAACTGAAATTCTGGAACCACATGTCGATTTTGTCCGGGTCTCGGCGCTGGTGCTCGGCAAACACTGGAAACAGGCTTCAACCGACCAGAAGAAGCGCTTCATGAAAGAATTCAGGGATCTTCTGGTGCGCACCTACGCGGTGGCATTTTCCGAATACTCGGAATGGAAGATCCATTACATCCCGCTCAAATTCAGCCCGGAAGACGATAAGGTGTTTGTTAAAACAGAAATCATCAGGCCCGGCGCACCGCCGGTCTCGGTCGACTACCGGATGGCCCGCAAGGACAAATCCTGGAAAGTCTACGATGTCGTGATCGAGGGGATCAGCTTTATCACGAATTACCGCACGACCTTTAAAAACGAAGTGGCGCGCAGCGGTTCCCTGGATTCCGTGATCGAACGGCTCGCGCAACGAAACAAACAAACCTGAAACCTGCGCCAGCCTGGACTCAAAGCCAGTCGCGCGGTTTCAGATAATCGGTATACAAGACTTCTTCGGGACTGCCTGCTTCGGGCCGCCAGTTGTACCGCCAGTTTACGACCGGCGGCAAGGACATCAGAATCGACTCGGTCCTGCCGCCGGACTGAAGTCCGAACAGCGTGCCCCGGTCATAGACCAGATTAAATTCGACATAGCGCCCGCGGCGATACAGTTGAAACGAACGCTCGCCTTCGCCATAGGGGGTATTTTTACGACTCTGTACGATCGGTAGATACGCGGGAATGTAATGATCTCCCACGCTGCGCATGAATTCAAAACACCGCTCGAAGCCCCATTCGTTCAGGTCATCGAAAAACAATCCACCGACCCCCCGGGTTTCATTGCGGTGGCGAATCAAGAAATAATCGTCGCACCATCGCTTGAAACGATCGTAGATTCCATCGCCAAAAGGCTGGCAGGCCCGCCGAGCGGTTCGGTGCCAGTGCGCGACGTCTTCCATGACCGGATAGTAGGGGGTGAGATCGAATCCGCCGCCGAACCACCAGACCGGTTCTTCATGTTCTTTTTCGGCCAGAAAAAATCGCACGTTCGCATGCGAAGTGGGCACATGCGGATTCAAGGGGTGCACGACCAGAGAAACCCCGAGCGCGTGAAAACTGCGGCCCGTCAACTCCGGCCGCTGGGCGGTCGCGGCCGGGGGCAGGCTGTCACTGAGTACATGCGAATAATTCACGCCGGCTTGTTCAAAGGTATCCCCATTGCGCAGGATTCGGGTTTTACCTCCGCCGCCACCCGGATAATCCCACCGGTCTTCCTCGAAACGAGCGACACCGTCTTCGCCCTGAAGACTCGCCGAAATCGAATTCTGAAGTTCGATAAGATAGGTCTCTACGGATAGGATGTCGGGGACACTCATCACGAAAAAAGTCCTTACCGGTAAAATCGATATGCGAAGGACTCAATGTCCGGTCTATCGTCAAAATCGACAGCGAACTTCCTAATCCTGGATCCAACCTTCCTGGAGATCGATTAATCAACGGATAGAGTTATTACCGACTGGAATAAATCACTTAGCACGAGATTTTCCGCCTGCTCCCAACACCGCCAACCTCGGTACCTCTCAATTTCAGACCGCATCCGTTCCGGTCTCACCGGTCCGAATCCGTACCGCGTGTTCCAGATTGATTACGAATATCTTGCCGTCGCCAATTTTTCCCGTGCAGGCCGACTTGAGGATCGCATCGATAACCTGATCCAGCGTTTCCTCGCGCACCGCGATCTCGAGTTTTACTTTCGGTAAAAAATCCACGATATATTCAGCCCCGCGATATAACTCGGTATGCCCTTTCTGGCGTCCGAATCCTTTCACTTCGGTAACCGTGATACCCGAAATCCCGATGTCCGACAAGGCTTCGCGAACATCATCGAGTTTAAAAGGCTTGATTATCGCAATGACCAGTTTCATATCCCCTCCTGTCTTTTTTATTCTTTGGAACGACCTGCTGGTATCCCGCACTCACCAATATTGACCGGCAATATACACAATAATGGTGCGTAGTTTTCGACATGCAGGCATCCGCCGAACGCTTTCGGCTGGAAACGAAGGTTTTTTCTAGAATCGACGGTTTTCATGATGGAGCTTGTTCAGCAACGGGAAAGTTTATCGGTACCCACCTTCGAACATGAACACGCATGATACCGTTAACCTGTACCTTACAACAAGCCGGTTAATGAATTCTTCAGGAAAGAAGACGATGAAAGAGGCGCCTGAGCGCCTCGTTCGAATCGGCTAGCAGGAGGTACCTTACAGGTTATAACCCCGTTCATCGTGCAGCGCGATATCCAGACCTTCAGATTCTTCCTCGCCGGTGACCCGCAATCCGATCACGATATCCACCAACTTCAACAAAATGAAACTCGCGATCAGATCGTATACCACCGTCGCGACCACTGCGATCGACTGATTCAATACCTGGTTCCCGATCGTGACACCGTCCGCGAGCCCCGAACCGCCCAGCGCGGCGTCTGCAAAAACGCCGGTCAGCAAGGCACCGATCACCCCACCAGTCGCGTGAACACCGAAAGCATCCAGCGAATCATCGAAGCCCATCGCTTTTTTCACATGTACCGAGACCAGGTAGCATCCCACCCCCGAAACCGCGCCAATGGCCAGCGCTCCCATCGGACCAACGTAGCCCGAGGCGGGTGTAATAGCAACCAGTCCCGCGACAGCACCGGAAGCAATACCCAATGCGCTGGGTTTACCATGGATTTTCCATTCAACGAACATCCAGGCCAAGGCAGCGGTCGCCGTGGCGATTTGGGTAACCGCCATCGCCATACCGGCTTTACCATCGGCCGCCAGTTCGCTACCGGCGTTAAAACCAAACCAACCGACCCACAGCATCCCCGCGCCGACCAGGGTCAATACCATGCTATGTGGCGGCATCGCCGTACTCGGATATCCCCTGCGTTTGCCGAGCACCAAGGCGCAGACCAGACCCGCGACACCGGCATTGATATGCACGACAGTACCGCCTGCAAAATCCAGAACCCCTCGATCGCCAAGCCAGCCTCCACCCCAAACCCAGTGACAAATCGGTGCATAGACCACAGTCGCCCAAAGGGCCATGAACCAGAGCATCGCCGAAAACTTCATGCGTTCCGCGAAAGCCCCGACGATCAATGCCGGCGTGATAATCGCAAAAGTTAATTGAAACATGGAAAATACGGTCTCCGGAATCGTGCCCTTTATTGAATCGACGCCGACTCCTTTTAAGAAGACCTTGCTCAAGTCACCGAGTAAGTCCCCTCCTTCACCGAAGGCCAGACTGTACCCGTAAATCGTCCAGACCACCGTGATCAAACAAGCCGTTACGAAACATTGCATCATGACCGACAACGCGTTCTTACTGCGGACCATGCCCGCATAAAACAGGGAGAGGCCTGGAATGGTCATGAATAAGACCAGGGCCGTCGAAGTCAGCATCCAGGCAGTATCCCCCGAGTTCAGAACCGGTCCTTCGGAGCCGCCGGCCTCCTGGCCGAAAGCCAGTCCGGAAGCCATCAGAGCCGCGGGCACGAAAAGCACTTTCAGCAAAGGCTTGAATCCGTATTGGAATTTTTGAGTATTTATCATTTTTTTTCTCACCGACTTGAGTTGAAGACGCTCATAATGCTTCCGCACCGGTTTCCCCGGTACGAATCCGAACCACCTGCTCGAGATTGGAAACAAAAATCTTTCCGTCACCGATTTTTCCGGTGTTGGCGGTCTTCGTAATGACTTCAACGACCTGATCCAGCAAGTCGTCGGAACAGGCCACTTCGAGTTTGATCTTAGGCAGAAAATCGACAACGTATTCCGCGCCGCGATAGAGTTCCGTATGGCCTTTCTGACGTCCGAATCCTTTTACCTCGGTCACGGTAACACCCGTAACGCCGATATCGGACAGCCCTTCACGGACATCGTCCATTTTGAATGGCTTTAGAATTGCGGTAACTAATTTCATTAATGCCCCCCAGTGATTTTGGACATCCGCCCTAGTTGTTCAGGCCGGTCAGGTTCAGCGCGGCAGAAATGCAGGCATTTGCTATACTAGCTTGCACATTGCTCGCCGTTATCCGGGTCCAGCACAAAACGTGCCTGTTCTTTTATTTCAAACTGTTATGGCGGCTCCTGAAAACAAGCCAGTGATTCGCGACGCTATAGCACCACTATAGTGCAATCCCGGAGCAAACATGGGCCATTATAGCGCATCGAGGACTCTGGACATCCACTCTTTTTTTCGGCTAGTCTAATCAAATGATCGACCATTCCATTGATAATCTCGTCAAACGACTCAGCAACAGTCTGCCATCCGGACTCCGTGACCTGCGCGAAGACCTGGAAAAAAATTTTCGCGCAATCTTACAGAGTTCTTTCGCAAAGATGGACCTGGTGACCCGGGAAGAATTTGACGTTCAAAGGGCGGTGCTGACCAGAACCCGGGAAAAACTGGAAGCGCTCGAAAATCAAGTCGCAAAACTGGAAGAAAAGCTGCTTCCCTGATCTCAGCGGACAAAGTAGCAACCCGGTGTCTCTGGCAATCGTATACAGCCGAGCGCGCCAGGGAATCGAGGCCCCGCTGGTCAGCGTTGAAGTCCACATTTCAAACGGACTCCCGGGTCTATCGATCGTGGGCTTGCCGGAAACCGCGGTCAAGGAAAGCAAGGACCGGGTCCGCGGCGCGCTGCTGAATTCACATTTCGAATTTCCGACCCGGCGGATCACGATCAACCTGGCCCCGGCCGATCTTCCGAAGGAAGGAGGCCGGTTCGACCTCGCAATTGCGATCGGTATCCTCGCGGCATCCGGACAGGTCGATCAGAAAGCCGCTCGGAACTGCGAATATATCGGTGAACTATCGCTGGGCGGCGAACTGCGCCCCGTCAACGGCGTACTCGCAGTCGCGGTCCAGTCCGCGCAATCCGGCCGTGAATTGATCCTGCCAGTGGAAAACGCGGCGGAAGCAGCGCTGGTTGAAAATTGCCGGATTGCCGCCGCACGCCACCTTCTCGAAGTCTGTGCTCATCTTAACCGGAAACAACTGATTCCTGCATACACCCCCGAACCGATTACCGGGAAAGCTGAAACGATCGGGGATTTTGCCGACGTACACGGTCAGTATCAGGTTAAAAGAACGTTGGAAGTCGCGGCCGCGGGAGGTCATAACCTGCTCATGCTGGGTCCACCGGGCACCGGTAAATCCATGCTTGCTTCGAGATTTCGAAGTATTTTGCCATGTTTGAGCGAGGAGCAGGCTCTGGAAACCGCGGCGGTCACATCGATCAGCGATGCGGGATTCGATCCCGCGAACTGGAAGCTCCCGCCCTTCCGGGCCCCGCACCACACCGCCTCGTCCGCAGCCCTGGTGGGAGGCGGAAGCAATCCCAAACCCGGTGAAATTTCACTCGCCCACAATGGCACCTTATTCCTCGATGAACTGCCGGAGTTCGACCGAAAAGTCCTGGAAGTTCTGAGGGAACCGCTCGAAACCGGAAATATCACCATATCCCGTGCCGCGCATCAGGCCAGTTTCCCGGCCCGATTCCAATTGATCGCCGCGATGAACCCCTGTCCCTGCGGATACCTCGGCGATTCGAGCGGCCGTTGTCATTGCACCTCGGAGCAGGTGCAGCGCTATCGCAGCCGAATCTCCGGTCCCTTACTGGACCGGATCGACATGCATGTCGAAGTACCCCGGGTGTCGCATGAAGTCCTGCGCAATGGCTCGCCCGAAGGCGAAGAGACCAGTGCGCAAATCCGGGCGCGCGTCACCGCCGCGAGAAATCGCGCATGCCACCGCCGCGCGCAGGTCAATGCCACGATGACCGCGACCGAAATCAAAAAGTACTGCCGGCCGAGCGATGCCGGCCATCATCTCATCGAGCAGGCCATGAACCGCTTCGGCCTGTCAAACCGCGCGTATCACAGGATATTAAAGGTGGCAAGAACCATCGCCGATCTGGCCGATTCCGACAGCATCGAACTGAATCATGTAAGCGAGGCGATCGGGTATCGGAAGTTGGATCGGAGGACTTGAGAAAAGTTGAAAAATAGAACCCCGGGAGGCTGTCCGAGAATAGCCTGATTGACTTCGGACGAGCCTGATTGGCCGGATTTGTCTTTAAATAGAGCAACTACTCCCCCCTAATTGGTATCCCGTTCCGAACCTTGAGACGCTACCTGGCGGTTGAATAGTACGTTCGGGGCGGGTTGTTCAACCCGCTCCGCGCCTGTCGACAAGGGAGGGCTCCCTGACCGAGTCGTTTTCTGGCTCGAAGGGTATACTATCCCGCCATGACGGCCATCAGACCGAATCTCAAAGGCTTTCTCGAGCGTTCGACCCAGCTTAGAGGCTTCACTTTGCTGGCATTATTGCTGCTCGCGTTTACGGTCCTGGCCGGTATGATCTGGCGCAACCTGGCGAGACTCGATCAGATCCACGCCTATGTCAGTTATTCCCATCGCATTCAAGAAACCGCGTTGGGACTCCATCGAATCCTGGTGGATTTTCTGAGCGGTGAAACGCCGATCGATCACATGAATCTTGCCGCGCTGAGTAAACAAGTTCGTCAATTGAGCGCGATAGACTATCATCTGTCCCCTGGCACGCCCTCGGTCCTGGTCGCGGTCGCAGAAGGTCTGGCCCGCCTCGGGCCGAGTGCGGAAGCTCCATCCACGGTGCGCAACGAACTGTTGACTCAGTTTACCGCAATGAATGGAATTCTCGATAACGAGACCGTGGCACGGGATGACCTGCTGGAAACCATCAGCCGCGAGACGCGCATCGAATTATGGATGGCCGGGTTCATTCTTGCTGCACTTTTTGCGGTGATGGCCTGGATCCTCCGAAACAGAATTCTCGCTCCGCTTCATGATCTCAAAGAACTGCTGTTGCGCTTGACCCGTGAGGATTACGCGCCGATCGAAACTCAACACATCGATTCCCTGTTGCTCCCCGTGTATCACAATTACAATGTAATGGTCCGGCATTTAAGTGAGCTTGAGGCAGTCAAACGACAGGACGCGGCGGTGCTTCAGGCTGAAGTTCGTTCGGCGACCCGGGCAGTGCTCGAGCAGCAGCGCAGTCTGGCCAAAGCCGAGCGATTGGCGGCGGTGGGTGAGCTGGCCGCGAATCTTGCCCACGAACTCCGCAATCCGCTGGCCGGTGTTACCATGAGCTGCGCCAACCTGCGGGCTGAAATCACCAACCCGGATCAGACGGAACGGCTCGATCTGATCGACAAAGAACTCAAGCGCATGGCCGCTTTGTTAAATGACTTGCTGAACCGCAGCCGCCAGATGCCTCCCGAATCAACCCCGTTCAAACTTGGCGATCTGACCGCCGATCTGGTGGCACTGACCCGCTATCAGATTGGTCCTGACATCGAATTGGATCTGGATATCCCGGATGCGATCCAGTGTGTCTTGCCGGAAGCCAATCTGCGTCAGGCTCTTTTGAATCTGATTCTGAACGCGGCACAGGCGATCGGCGACAGACCCGGCAGGATTTTATTGAGCGGCCGCCGGGAAAGCGATATTTTGAGCATTGCGGTGCAGGACGACGGGCCCGGTTTTTCCGGGGAGCTGTTGCGTGAAGGGATCCGCAGTTTCCACACCACCCGCAGCGATGGAACCGGACTCGGGCTGGCTATCGTGCAGCGGTTTGTGCGGGACATCGGCGGCGGCATCAGACTGCGTAATCTTCAACCGCACGGAGGTTGTGTGACGCTGGAAATTCCGGAGGCGAGCAGTCGATGATTTCCGGAAGTCTCCTGATCATCGAAGACGAAGCCCTGCTCGGCCAGGAATTGGTCCGGCACTATCAAAACGCGGACTATGTGGTCGAGTGGGCAGACAGCCTGGCGAAGGCCAGGGATATCCTGTTGGATCAATGCTTCGATCCGAATCTGATTTTATCGGATATGAATTTACCGGATGGCAATGCGCTCGATTTCATGGAACAGGTGCACACAAAGGTCGCTTCCGCGCAATGGTTGTTCCTGACCGGATACGGCGCTATTCCCGATTCCGTGCGCGCCTTGCGCCTGGGCGCCTATGACTTTCTCGAGAAACCCTGCGATCTCGATCATCTGGACCTGATTGTCAGGAATGCGGCCAGAAGCGCCAAAGCGCAACGGCAGTTATTGGATCAGGTGGAAAACCAGCACCGGCGCTACACCGTGGAAGCATTTGCCGGCCACAGCAAAGCCACGCAGAACGTTCGCATGCTGCTGGGTAAATTGATTCAGATTCCGATCAGCGCCTTGATCATCGGCGGTGAAACTGGAACCGGTAAAGGTCTGGCCGCAAAAATTCTGCATTACAACGGGGCCCGCGCCCAAGGTCCTCTGATCGAGATCAACTGCGCGGCATTACCGCGCGAAATTATGGAATCGGAACTGTTCGGGCACGAAGCGGGCGCTTTCTCGGGCGCGACGAACCGGCACCGCGGCATGATCGAACAGGCCGACGGGGGTACGCTGTTTCTCGACGAAATCGGCGAGATGCCTCTCGACTTACAGGCAAAACTGCTCAAAGCGATCGAAGACCGCAAAATCCGCCGTCTCGGCAGCCAGCGCGAACTCAGGGTGAACCTGCAGGTGATCGCCGCGAGCAATCGCGATCTCAAAACGATGGCCGAAATGGAAGGAACATTTCGCCTCGACCTGTACCATCGTCTGAGTGTATTCCAGTTTACCCTGCCGCCTCTTCGGGAGATCAAGGAAGACCTCGACGATCTGGTGCCGATTCTGATCGCGGAATTTAACGCCAAGTCGGCAAAGCAGGTCAGGATCATCCCGGAGGAAGTCTGGAACCGGCTGCGTGCATACGAGTGGCCGGGTAATGTTCGCGAATTGAGAAACTTGATCGAGCGCTGCGTGCTGTTTTCGGACGCTCAGGTATTCCCGCTCGAATGGCTGCAACTGCCGGGCCTACCCGCCGAGGCCGATCAATCGAAACCGCATCGTGCCGAAGGCGAGGGCCTCACAATCCCGCTCGATGGGCGCATGAATCTGGATGATATGGATCGCTACATCATTCAAAACGCGCTGGCGCGTTCCCAATTCAACATCACCGCGGCCGCCCGGGCACTCGGGACGACCCGCGAGACTTTGCGCTATCGGATCCGCAAGTATGGTCTCGACACCAAGGCGTGATTTTCGTCCGCCTCGAAAAGCTTGAATCATCAAGATGGTTCATTCGGCGAAGCCCGTAACAATGGATGACGTGCGCGGCATCTTCGGGCGTTCCAGTTGATAACAACCGCAACAACCGGTTGCTATCAACCACCCGACCGTCATTTGCACCACTCGAGCCGCTCGATCTGATGTCGATGGACCGGAGTAACCCGCATTTCTCTAAGGTACCGATCAGTTGTTTATGGTTATAGCCCTTGGTCCGATAGTTGCGTTAAACCGGTTGTATATTAACCAACGGCCGGTCAAGCTAGATGATAGAATCGAACCTCGAAAGTGCCCCTCCGAGCGGGGGATTTGCGGGATTGAAGGAAAACTGGCGTTATGATGCTTTAGCCGGTTTTCAAATTTTTCTGATTGCGCTGCCCTTGTGTCTCGGCATCGCGATGGCCTCGAATTTCCCACCCATGGCCGGGGTTACTACGGCGATCGTCGGAGGGCTTTTAGTATCCCGGATCAACGGGTCCTACGTGACCATTTCCGGCCCCGCGGCCGGACTCATCGTGGTTACGCTCGCCGCGGTACAAACGCTTGGCGCGGGGGATGCCATGCTGGGTTATCGCCTGGCTTTGGCCGCGGTGGTTTGCGCAGGAGCGCTTCAGGCCTTGCTCGGTCTCTTAAGAGTCGGGAAGCTGAGCGCGCTGTTCCCCTCTTCGGTTGTCCATGGCATGCTGGCCGCGATCGGTGTCATCATCATGGCCAAACAGATCCATACGGTACTCGGCGTGAAACCCGAGGCCAGGGAGATCTTCGACACGATCGCGGAAATTCCCCATAGTGTCTTCAACCTGAATCCGGAGATCGCGTTGATCGGCACGGTTTCCTTGAGTTTAATGATTCTATGGCCGCGAATCAGGCTGCGCGCCCTTAGGCTTTTCCCGGCACCCATCGTAGTCGTGTTGATCGGCATGGCTCTGGGCCAATGGTTCGATCTCGATCATCAGCACAAATATCTACTGCATTTCCCGGAAGATCATACCTATTCCGTCGGACCGGAATTTCTGGTGGCAATTCCGATGAATTTCCTGGATGGATTTTATTTTCCGGACTTTTCCCGGTTCGCAACCCCACAGTTCTGGGGAATTGTTCTGACAATCTGTCTGGTGAGCAGTATCGAGAGCATGCTCAGCGCGGCCGCGATAGACAAACTCGATCCATTCCAGCGACAGTCCAACTTGAACAAGGACTTGACCGGATTGGGAATTGGCACTTCGGTAGCGGGCTTTTTAGGCGGTTTACCGATGATATCGGAAATCATACGCAGCTCGGCCAATATCGACAACGGCGCACGCACGGGCTGGTCGAATTTTTTTCATGGCTTCTTCATGCTCAGCTTCGTTGCGCTGTTTCCGAGATTAATTCATGAAATTCCTCTGGCATCACTGGCCGCACTGCTGGTTTACACCGGATACCGGCTCGCCTCCCCCAAGGAATTTGCCAAGACGCTGAACATCGGCGTCGAACAGCTTGCACTGTTCATGCTCACGATCATCGCGGTTCTGGCCACCGACTTGCTGATCGGAGTGGCGATCGGCATTGTCGCGAAAATAACGATTCACCTGATCCGCGGAGTCAGCTTGAAAACCCTGTTCCGGACTTTCTACGAAATCGAGCGGGTGGAGCCCGATTCTTATCACGTGAAGGTCAAAGGATCGGTTATTTTTTCCAATTTCATCGCGCTCAATAGCGCGTTGTCGGAGCTGGAACCTCGAAAAAAGCTCCGTTTCGACCTGGCCGACGCGGATTTCATCGATCATACGGTAATGGAGTTCATTCACGACTTCTGCAAGGACTATAACCGACGCGGCGGAGTGTGCGAAATCTCGGGGCTCGATCAACATAAAGCCTTTTCCGATCATCCACTCGCCGCGCGTAAACGAGAGGAGAAAGTCCCGCTGTGGGAAACTCTGAATCAGAATTTTTATTCGGTGACCGAAACGGAAGAAGGTCGATATGTGATCAAGGTCAACACCCTCCGGATCATCGCGAAGTTGAGCCAACAACTCCAAGAAAAAACCGAGGCACTCCCGGAACGAAAAATAGTGGTATTTGACTATTCCGATGCCTATTTCCTGGATCGCAGTGCAATGAACTATATCAACGAATTTTCCGATCAATACCAGAAGAACGGAGGCATTTGCCAGATTCGCGGCCTGACAGGACCGTATTGGCCTGATGGATCGGATCCGAAGGCCCGCGCGCCATTTTCCAAATACCCGGAGAATTCATGTTAAGGGATATCGTCAATCGCAGATACCATGAACTAGCCGATCAGGGCGTAAACGCTTGGCGGACCGGCAAAGCGCTCGCCGCGAAAAACATCCTGCTGGCCTGCGTTCTGAGTCTTGCCGCGGCCGTTATAGCAGGATACGCGTTATGGGCCGGAGCACGCGTGAGCATGGTGTTGGCGACGCTTTCGGTCCTGTTGGCCCTGGCTTCTTCCGTGGTCAGTATCGGAGCGGATCGCCACCCGTTTTTGCTCCGCCATACCAGTTTCATATTGCTGGGCTTGGCCGGAGCGAGTGGCATTTGCGGCGGCCTGATCGCCATCCTGGCTCGTGTCGATATCGCTGGCGAATTCCCGCTTGGACTGCCATGGCTGCCCTGGCATTTACGGCTGGATGCGCTTTCCGGTTTTTTTCTTACGGTGATCGGCCTGTCCCTGATCGCCGTGAGCCTTTTTGCTCCCGGTTACGTGCGTGAATACGAACACAGCCGGCGCTCGCTGGCGGTCTTGGGGGTCGCAACCGGTCTGTTCGTGGCCGGAATGGAGCTTGTTTTACTGGCCGACGATGCGTTTTTTTTTATGATCGCCTGGGAGCTGATGTCCGTTTCCAGCTATTTCCTGGTCGCTTACGAACATGAACACGCGGCCAACCGGCGAGCCGCGTTTTTGTATCTGTTGATGGCGGAAGCCGGTGCGCTGTTCATTATTCTGGCTTTCGGCGTGCTTGCCGGATTCAGTGAAGGCTTCACGTTTAACGCGATGCGCGAAGCTACACTGAATTCACCGTGGGCCAGCATTGCCTTTACGCTTGGCCTGATCGGCTTCGGAATGAAAGCGGGGATCATGCCTCTGCATGCGTGGCTCCCGGAAGCGCATCCCGCAGCGCCCTCGCATATCTCCGCGCTGATGAGTGGTGTAATGATCAAAGTCGCGGTTTACGGGCTGATCCGCTTCAGTTTCGATCTTGTAGGCGACTTGCACTGGCAATGGGGCATCGTGGTCCTGATTCTGGGCAGCGCTTCGGCGGTGCTCGGAGTGCTGTATGCGCTGATGCAGAACAACCTGAAGCGCTTGCTGGCCTATTCCTCGGTGGAAAACATCGGCATTATCTTCATGGGGCTCGGACTGTCCATGGTATTTTACAGCACCGGCCTCCCTCACTTAGGCGCCCTGGGACTCGTCGCGGCACTCTACCACGCGCTCAATCACTCCTTGTTCAAGAGTCTCTTGTTCCTAAGCGCGGGAACCATTTTGCATCAGACGCACGAAGGCGACTGTGAGCGGATGGGGGGCTTGATTCACGCCATGCCTAAGAACGCCTTCATCTTTCTGATTGGCTGCCTGAGTATCTCGGCCTTACCGCCATTCAATGGATTCGTATCCGAATGGTTGACCTTCCAAACCGCGTTGCAGGCATCGGCGCTGAAAAGCGGCGTACTGCGCAGTTTCGTGCCGGTCACCGCCGCCATGCTGGCCCTCACGGGCGGTTTGGCGGCCGCCTGTTTCGTTAAAGTTTACGGAGTCGTATTCCTGGGCCAGGCTCGCAGCCGTCATGTCCGGCACGCCCATGGAACGCCGACGAAAATGATGCTCGCGGGCCCCGGTTTTCTCGCGTTATTGTGTCTGGTGTTAGGCGTATTGCCCGCGCCCATGATGCGCTTGCTCGAGGCGATCCCCTATCAGTTGACCGGGCAATTACTGCCGAGCGCGCACGCTTCGGGTTGGCTCTGGCTGGTTCCGGTCTCGCCGGAGACAGCCTCCTATGCCGCGCCGCTGGTGTTGATGGCAATTCTGGTCGCCTGGGTGGTGAGTTTCGAGTTATTACATCCCCGATCCAAGGAGGTTGCCGTGCGCAGGGGCGAACCCTGGGATTGTGGATTCGGAGGGCTGACACCGCGCATGCAGTATACATCGACGGCTTTTGCGATGCCGTTTCAGCGGCTGTTCAGGCAAAGCTTCGATCTCGAGGAGAAAATCGAATACAAGCCGCACAACCCGCAGCACAAGCACGCGCCGCGAATCGTTTATCACATGCGCGTGGGTGATCGTTTCTGGCGTTGGCTGTACGAACCGATCGCATCGCTGATATGGAACGTGTCCCGCCAGGTCGCGAAAATCCAGACCGGCCATATCCGGATTTATCTGACCTATTCCTTCTTGACCTTGATTTTCCTGTTATGGGTGATCAGCCAATGATCTGGATACTGAATATACTGGAACCGCTGTTATTTATCGCGGCGGCACCGCTTTTCGCCGGTTGGATCAAGTGGCTCAAATGCTTCGCGCAGAACCGCAGGCCGCCTTCGCTGTTGCAGCCCTACCGCGACCTTGCCAAGCTGTTTCGAAAAGAAACGCTGATTGCGGAAAACGCATCCTGGATTTTTTACACCGCGCCTTACATTATCTTTTCAGTAGCGGTGCTGGTGGCGACCGTAGTGCCGCTCATTTCGGTGGATCTGCCGACCGCCGCGATCGCCGATGTCATAGTGCTGGTTGGTTTTTTCGCGCTGGCGCGTTTTTTTCAGGCCCTCGCCGGACTCGACATCGGCACTGCATTCGGCGGCATGGGCTCGTCACGGGAAATGGCCATCGCCTCGCTCGCCGAACCCGCCTTCCTGATGGCGGTTTTCACGCTCGCGGTGAGTGCCTCGACGACTAATTTATCGGCGGCCATCGAATACCACCTCGCGCACCCGCATCTGATTCATCCTTCGTACGTGTTCGCGGCGCTCGCGCTGATGCTGGTGGCAATCGCCGAAACAGGCCGGATTCCGGTCGACAATCCCGCCACCCATCTGGAGCTGACCATGATCCACGAGGCGATGATTCTGGAGTACAGCGGGCGATATCTGGCACTGATTGAGTGGGCCGCCCAGATCCGGTTGATGGTCTACGGAGTACTGCTGGCAAACGTATTCTTCCCGTGGGGCATCGCTCATGGCGTCGAATTGTCGGCACTCGCCGAAGCCGTCTTCGCGATCGCGCTCAAACTCGCGATTCTGAGTGTGATGCTGGTCGCCAGCGAAACGGTGCTGGCCAAGATGCGGCTGTTCCGGATCTCCCAGTATCTCGGATTTGCTTATGTGCTGGGCACATTGGGTATGTTGATTCACATAGTCGTCGAGGTGGGTGCTTAATGGAACTCAATCCGGCGGGCATTTACACCCAGACGGTCGGGTTTCTCGCCGCGATGATCGTGTTCACGGCCTTCGTCATGCTGGCGCAGGGCAAGGTGATTACCCTGATCAATTCATTCGCGGTGCAAGGCCTGCTGCTCGCGCTGATTACGGTCGTGGTCGCAAAAGTGCTTGGATACCGCCATCTTTATATTTCCGCGGGGCTGACCCTGGCGCTCAAGGGGATCACGATTCCCTGGCTGCTCAGGTACCTGGTCGTGCGGATGGGGCTGCACCGGCAGGTCGATCCCTCGGAGCGCCCGGTACAACTCATGCTCATCGGCGCGAGTCTGGTGGTATTCAGTTACTATGTGACCTTACCGATCGTCCGGTTGTCAGTGCTGGAAACGCGCAATATCCTTGCCGTGAGCATGGCGACGATTTTCCTGGGTATGCTGCTGATGATTTCCCGGCGGCAAGCGGTCACTCATGTGCTCGGTTTCATGGTTATCGAGAACGGATTGTTTTTTTCCGCGGTGGTTGCCACCTACGGAATGCCGATGGTCGTGGAACTGGGCATCGCATTTGACGTGCTCGTAGCAGCGGTCCTGTTCGGAGTGTTCTTTTTCCAGATCCGTGAGAGCATCGATACCCTCGATGTCGACCAACTGAATCGATTGCGGGAGGAGCAGGAATGATCGCCGTGTATCTGATACTGCTGATTCCGATCATCGGGATGGGTATGTTGGCCTTGCATGGCCACAAACGCTCGGCCGGCTGGATCAATGTACGGTTCAACATCGGAGCGCTGGCCGCCAGTATAGTATTGGCGTGGATCGTGTTGGATCGAGGGCCGATGCTTTCGACCGATAAGCTATTTTACATTGACGCCTTCAACGTCTATCTGATCGTGCTGACCGCCCTGGTCGGCCTTACGACCGCGATTTTCTCGGGGCCCTACATGGAAAACGAAAGGCTCCACGGGCGTTTGAACGACCGTCGGTTGCGCCTTTATTACGCGATGTATCAGGGCTTCATGCTGGCCATGTACCTGGTGCTGACAACGAACAATATGGGGCTGTTATGGGTGGCGATGGAAGGAGCGACTCTCGCGACGGTCCTGTTGGTCAGTCTGTACCGGACCCCGGAATCGGTCGAGGCCGCCTGGAAATATTTCATCCTCTGCGGCGTGGGGATCGCGTTGGCGCTGTTCGGGACCATCCTCCTCTATTTTGCGGCCGAGCACCTGACCGGAATGGTCACTGATGGACTGACTTGGAGTGTGCTTTATGAGCGCGCCGCCGAACTTGATCCCACGGTGGCCAAAATCGCATTCGTATTTTTGCTGGTCGGCTACGGCACCAAAGTCGGATTGGTGCCGATGCACAGCTGGCTGCCCGATGCCCATTCAGAAGGCCCGACGCCAATGTCCGCGATCCTATCGGGCTTGCTGCTCAACGATGCACTCTACGCCGTGGTGCGCAGCAAAATGATCATCGACCGAGCGGTCGGTACGCATCAAGCCGGTCTGCTCATGATGTGTTTCGGGATGGCTTCAATTCTGGTCGCGGTATTGCTGCTGCATCCCCAGCGCGATATCAAGCGCCTGTTCAGTTATTCGTCCATTGAACACATGGGCACCATGACTTTTGCGTTCGGGGTCGGGGGCGCTTTGGCCACCTTTGCCGCCTTGCTGCATATGACGGTCCATTCGCTCACCAAGTCGGCCATTTTCGTGACCGTCGGGCATGCCGCGCAAATCGCGAAAACCCAGCGCATCGATAATATCCGCGGACTGATCAATACGCAGCCCATGGTAGGCTGGGGACTCCTGATCGGGACCCTCGCGATCGCGGGCTTTCCTCCCTTCGGTGTGTTCGTGAGCGAATTCCTGGTGCTTGTCGCGACGATGAAAACTTATCCATGGCTGACCCTGCCGCTGCTGTTGGGTCTAGGGATCGCGTTCGCCGGACTGTTCCGCCATTTGCATCCGATGGTCTACGGGGCGGTGCCGGACGGACAAAAACCAGTCGAAGCCAACATGGCCCCGGTCTTTTTCCATCTGATCCTCGTACTTTGGCTCGGACTCTCGATTCCCGGAGTTTTGTCAAACTGGTTCGGAGAGGCAACCCGTCTCATCAGCGGAGAACGGTTGTTATGAATTTAACTGACAAAGAAATGCTGCACGAAGAGGAAAAGGCCAGGGCACCGCGCGGGCTCGATGCATTCCTGGCAGCATTGGCCGCCGGGAATGCGGAAGGTTCGCCTGGTACCAGCCTTCCGCCCGCAAAGACTCTCGAAGTCGCTGTCGCGGATTGGGGTAGCTGCGCCGAGAAAGCCCTGCGCCTGGGAATCCGCTGGGTAGCGGAATGGGCCGAGGACCGGCAGGGCAGGCTGCGCGTGAATGCCTGTTTTGAGAATCAGGGCGACTACCTGGTACTCAGAACCTCGCTCGAAACAGACTGGCCGGAATTGCCGTCGCAGGCCCCATATTACTGGGCAGCCGAACGAAGCGAAAGGCATACGCAGGACCTGTACGGGATTCGATTCATCGATCACCCCGATCCGAGGCGCTGGATACGACATCAGGCCTGGCCGGAAGACTCTTATCCGTTGCTCAAGACCTTTCCGGCCCAAGGCCAGCCACCCGCCGAAACCCCACCGGATCGGGACTACCCGTTTATCACGGCCGAAGGCGTCGGCGTCTATGAAGTTCCGGTGGGGCCGGTGCATGCAGGCATCATAGAACCCGGTCATTTCCGTTTTCAGGCAGTCGGCGAAACCGTGCTCAATCTCGAAGAACGATTGGGTTATGTGCATAAGGGGATCGAAAAAATCGCCGAAGGCCGCGATCCCGAATCGCTGGCCCGCCTCGCCGGCCGGGTTTCGGGCGACACCACGGTCGCCCATACCTGGGCCGCTTGTCTGGCCATGGAACGTGCCGCGGGGGTCGAGGCGCCGCCCCGGGCCGCGCATTTGCGGGCGATTTTCTGTGAACGCGAACGCATTATCAACCATATCTGGGACATGGCGGCAATCTGCAACGATGTCTCCTTTGCGTTTCCTTTCTACCAGTTCGGGAGGCTTCGCGAGGTCTGGATGCGGGAAAATCAAACCTGGTTCGGACATCGGCTGTTGATGGACCGGATCGTGCCTGGCGGAGTCCGATCAGACCTGAGCACCGACGCCATGCGCCAAATGCAGCAATCGATCCGGTGGTTGGAGACGGAAATGGACCTTATTATCACGGTTGTGGATTTTTCCGAATCGCTGGAAGATCGATTGGTAACGACCGGGATACTGAGTATCGACCTGGCACGAAAACTCGGCGCATTAGGCTATGTCGGGCGCGCATCGGGTCAAAGCTTCGATGTCCGCCGCGATGCGCCCTACGCGCCCTATGACCGGCTCGAGGTCCCGGTGCCTCTGGATAAGCAGGGAGACGTTGCGGCGCGTTTTTGGGTGCGTTACAAGGAGGTTAAGGTTTCGTGCGCGTTGCTGCACCAATTGCTGGAATCCCTGCCGGATGGCGAATTGTGTGCGAGATGGGAGATTCCGGCGGATGACGCTGAAGGCCTGGCATTCGTCGAGGGCTGGCGCGGTGAAATCCTTTGTTACATTCGTTTTGCCCGGGACAACAGAATTGACCGGTTTTATCCTCGTGATCCCAGCGCGATCAACTGGCCTGCGCTCGAAAAACTCGCGCTCGGTAATATCGTGCCTGATTTCCCGGTCTGTAACAAATCGGTGAACGGTTCCTACTCGGGCCATGATTTATAACGTAGATTCCTTATGCTGAAGATATACGGGAAAATACTGCGTACCGGGATACCGACCGAGCGTGTAAAAGCCTCAGAACGGGACGAGGCCGTCCAGGTGGTCGGGTCGCGCATCCAGGAAATCGTTGCCCGGCGTTTTTCCGGTAGTCTGGCGGTCCGGGAAGTAGACGCAGGGTCCTGCAATGGCTGCGAGTTGGAGATCCATGCACTCAACAACGTCTATTACGGCATCGAGCGTTTCGGCATTCACTTCGTAGCCTCGCCGCGCCACGCGGACATTTTGCTCGTGACGGGCCCGGTCTCCCGGCACATGGAGACCGCATTACGGCGAACCTATAACGCCACGCCGAATCCCAAGTGGGTCATCGCGGTCGGCGACTGCGGCGCCTGCGGGGGTGAATTCGGAGTTTCGTATGCCAGTTGCGGCGCGGTGAGCAATGTGATTCCGGTCGACATGGTGATCCACGGCTGCCCGCCCTCCCCGCTCAACCTGCTGCATGGTTTTCTTTCGCTCATTACCAGACGATCGGAATAGTTCCGCAAGTAATCCCGCAATAAGAATCACACCGACGCTGCTCGTCTTGGAGAGCGAAGCGAAGGAAGTTAAAATCGATTAAAAGGAGACCCTGCGCGCATTGCATTTTAGCGCTTAAACGGGAATCACCATCCTAACTTTCGACTACTTGACCAACATGCCGATACGCGTGGCAGAATATTGTATCGGCTATTGACACCGGCTGGCTGATGGGTGACCCGTTTTTCTAGTATGATCTCCAGACCCGTATAACACCCCACTTGAGGATGTTATGCAGTTAAAAAACCGGACTAAACTTACAAATTTATTGCTGGACAAACCCGATTCATGGTAGATATGCGGAAACTTTATAATTATTGGTTAGACCGTCCGGTTGGAATGAAATCAGGGGCTGATGATGACATGAACGCTATAGCAATCCCGAACGCCGAAACGCAATCTTCAGGCGTAGTTGACGGGTGACGTCTTCGGTCTTCTAGGGGCATTGAAGGGTGCGGCCAGTGGGCACCGGAAAGTCCACTGTTCGGCGATGCGCAGCAGTCTTATTCAAGGTCCGGCGGCCGCGCGTGGTTTCGATTGGCGCCGCTGAAAAGGTTGGTGACTTCGTTCGGCGCTAGGTCGATGGGCCTTGCACCCTCGGTGGCCAGGCCCAGGCGCTTGGGCCGGGTGGCGGGTGCGGGCGTCGGTGGCTTTCCCAACCTCGGTGGCCTAACACGGCGGTCAAAGGGACGCGCCGCTCTTTACCGATTTTGAAAGTTTGTGGTAGATTCTGGTTCGGCAGCTTCGTTCAACGCCCGTGAGCGGCGCGCCCCTTACCTCAGCGTTAGGCCTCGATCGGTCATCAGTCGCCGGGTCGATGAAAAAAGGTGCGCTTCGCGCGTTTGGTTTTGAAGATAACGATCGGTTGGAGTAAGCTACGAATCTCTACATCATGGGCGTTGAAATTACGTTGACCACCGATTCCTGCAGGTCTCTTTCAAGGCACCGAG
>JBOICY010000044.1:0-8338 GCA_050740335.1 Methylococcales bacterium
GGCTTGTAGAACACCCGCTGGTGCGCGAGGCGGTCGTGTCGGCCAGGGCCTACGGTGCGGGCGATCAACGCCTGGCGGCCTACATTGTGCCTGTGGTTACCTCATCGCCCCTGCTTTCCGGGGAGAACAAACCCGCGGACGGCCCTGATATATCCACCGAGGAAGTGCGGACTTTCTTGAAGCAATCCTTGCCCGACTACATGGTCCCTTCGACCTTGGTGTTCCTCGAACAGTTGCCGCGCACACCCAACGGCAAAGTCGATTGCAATGCCCTGCCGGCACCCGATTTCGCCCATCTGCCCCAGACCTGCCACGTGGCCCCGCGCACACCGGTCGAGGAAGGCCTGGCCGCGATCTGGGCCGAGGTGCTCAAGCTGGAACGCGTAGGCGTGGAAGATGACTTTTTCGAACTCGGTGGCCATTCGCTGCTGGCGACCCAGATCCTCTCGCGCGTGCGCGCCGCCTTCGGGGTGGAATTGCCGTTTCGAGTTCTGTTCGAGGCAACCACCGTGGTTTCCCTGGCCAAGGCGGTGGAAGTGGCCCGCTGGCTGGAAAGCGGGCCTTCGACCGCACCGCCGTCGGGCTCATCGGAGTATGAGGATTTTGAAATTTGATGGGAGCCGTGATTTTGGTATGTGGCTGTGTCCTTTTCGAAGCTTCCGCCCTCGCGCAGATCGATCTAGTGATCGAGGAGTTTCTGATCGAACCACTTTCGGAACAGGACGCTCTAGCGTTACCGGGGGACGGATCATGAACTGAACGGCACCCGACGCAATGATGTAATTCGATCTAGTGGGCAGTCAATTTGAATCACATAAACCCGTCATTCCGGCAGGGATTGCCGGAATCCAGGTGCCAAGGACGGCGACTACAGCGATCACATCCTTGTGTTCTGGACCCCGGCAATCCCTGCCGGGGTGACGAGGCATTGCAATGTAACATGACTGACTACCAATCTGTAGCAACCTGTAGAGAAAAAAATAACCATGACAACAATCGATAACTTGAAATTTACCGGGGAAGACATCCTGTTGATCAATCAGGATCGACAACAAAAATCCCACTCCGATCGAGGAAGGAGCCGCGTTGAGACATCTTCGACGAATGGTCTGCATTGGTCACGCCGGGTTCCTACCCGCAAGAGTGTGGCCATCGCCGCGGCTTTCATGGCCTGTATTCCGCTTGCTTTCGTGGGAGCGGAGCCTGCACCCGTCAGCAAAGCAGCGACCACCGCCGAGGCGCCGGTTCAATTCGACATCCCGGCGCAGGACCTGGCCCGCGCCCTGTCCGCCTTCGCGGCGCAGAGCCATGTCCAGGTTCTTTACGAAGGCGATATCGCCAAGGGCTTGCGGAGCACTCCCCTGAAAGGCGCTTATACGCCGGAAAAGGCGGCGCAAGTGCTGCTGACCGATACCCCCGTTCGGGCCCGTTTCACCGGCGCGCGAACGGTCACCGTGGAACGAGAAGCAATCCCCGTTCAGAATGGCAGCGATGCAGGTGACGACACCGCGCTCGGAAAAGTCACCGTGAGCGCCACGGCGAAATACGACGCCAACGACCCGTATAACCCGGATTACAACCGGCCGAATGCGAGCACCGCGACCAGGACCGACACGCCGATCATGGAGACGCCGGTGTCGATCGAGGTGGTGACGCAGCAGGTGTTGAAGGACCAGCAGGCAATCGGGTTGAATGATGCCTTGAAGAACGTGAGCGGCGTTGTTCCGCAGTTTGGATTCGGTTATCGCGAAGGATTCGTGATTCGCGGCTTTGAAACCAGGGACTTTCAACGCCGCGACGGTTTCCTCATCCGCGAAACTCGCCAACCCCTGGCCAATGTGGATCGGGTCGAAGTCCTGAAGGGGCCGGCGGCGATCCTGTATGGCAACATCGAACCCGGCGGCCTGATCAATCTGGTCACCAAAAGGCCTCAGACCGAAAGCTATTACTCCCTTTCGCAACAATTCGGCTCCTTCGACACCTACCGCACCCTGGCGGATGCCACCGGGCCGATCAGTTCCGATGGATCCCTGAGCTACCGGCTCAACTTCGAATACTTGGACCAGGACAGCTTCCGCGATTTCGTATCCGTCAACCGCAAGCTGGTGGCCCCTTCCTTGACCTGGCGTAACGACCGCACCCAAGTGGATCTGGATTTCTTCTATCAGAACGAGGACAACTTCATCGACGACGGCATTCCCGCACTCGGCAATCGACCGGCCAAGGTGCCGCGCAGCCGTTTCCTGGGCGAAGCCCTTTCCGACACCAATACCGTCAATTACGTGCCTGCCGTGACGATCACCCATCAACTCGACGACGACTGGAGGGTCAGGGCTCGTTACCAAGCGGAGATCACCGACGGTTTTTATACCGACATCGGGCAATTCGGCCTGAACGAGGCTACGGGCGATATCAATCGCTTCGCGTTCATCGGCCGCTTCAACCAGCACAGCCACTTTGGTAATCTGGATCTCACCGGAAAGTTTTCGACCTGGGGCTTGGGGCATACCCTGCTGATCGGCGGCGATTACTACGACTACAAGTACTTGGAAATTGACAATTTTTTCGATGGTCCCCCTTTCGTCACAGGGCCTATCAATATCTTCAATCCCATTTACGGCATGATTCCCGAGAACTTCAAGGATCAACCGCCAAATGACAGTTTTGGCGCCCGCCAGTCATGGTATGGCCTCTATCTACAGGATCAGATCGCCATCGGCGAGCATTGGCATCTGCTCGCGGGTTTTCGTTATGACGATGTCACGACGACTCAACTGCGAGGTTTTCCAGTGACGGAACTCCCGGAAGTGGAGGCCCGGAAATTTTCTCCGAGGGTCGGTGTTCTGTATCGTCCCGTGTCGTGGCTGAGTCTGTTCGGGAGCTATACCGAGGGCTTTAACGTACGGACTTTCTCAAGGGATGCAAAACCCCAGTTCAGCCACCAATACGAGGCCGGAGTCAAAACCGATTTCTACGAAGGCCGCCTCACCGGTACCCTGACCTATTACAACCTGACCAAGACCAATATTCAAACGCCCACCGGTATCCCCAATGTGTTTCAAACCTCGGGCGAGGTGCGCAACCAGGGCGTGGAACTCGATTTGAGCGGCGCGCTGACCGACGACTGGCGCTTGATCGGCACCTTCAGTTATATCGACTCGGAAATCACCAAGGACCAGAATGACAGCGGTGGACCCGGTAATCAAGGCAATCGGCTCGTCAACGTCCCGCGCTACAGCGGCAGCCTTTGGACGACCTACGAGTTCGGTGGCCTGGGCTTACCCGGTTTGACCGCGGGCGCTGGGGCATTCTTCGTCGGCCAACGCGAAGGAGATAACGCAAATACCTTCCAGCTTCCGGGTTACGGACGCGTGGATTTATTGCTGGGCTATTCCCGAACAATCGGTCCGACCAAGGCCAGTGTCCAATTCAATATTGAAAACCTGCTTGACAAGGAATACTTTGTGTCATCTGCGAATCGGAACAATATTCTGCCCGGGGTGCCAAGGACATTTCTGGGGCTATTGCGAATCGAGTATTAGCCGTGAGCAGAGAAAGGAAAATGTCGCGTGAACTCGTAGCAATGCCCTTTTCGGAACTGCTATCCGAGATTAAGTCGAAAGATATCGGGATCTATTTTGAGCAAGGCCGGCTTCGTTGCCAAGCACCTCTTGAAATATTAACGCCCGAACTGCGAACCGCATTACGTACGCACAAGTCGGAGTTGATCGATCTTCTTTCCAGAAAAGAGCCGCAGCAGGCTCCCCGTCTGGAGCCTGTTTCGCGCGAAAAATCATTGCCATTGTCTTTTGCTCAGCAGCGTTTATGGTTTCTCGAACAGCTTGATCCGGGCACTTCCGCCTACAATATGGTAAGCGCCTTGCGTCTCACCGGGCAACTTGATATCGAAGCTTTGAACAGAAGTTTCAATGAAGTGATTCGCCGTCATGAGACCCTGCGCAGCACGTTCGACACGATCGACGGCAAACCGATTCAGGTAATTCATTCTTCAACAGAGTTGCCGTTACATGTAGTAGATCTCCAGGATTGGGCTGAAGCCGAACGGGAAGAAGAACTCACGCGTCTGCTGGACTTAGAGGCGGCAAAGCCCTTCGACCTTACAAAAGGGCCGTTGCTGCGTACAACCTTGTTACACCTGGGTGAGCAGACACAACAATCGGAGTATGTATTAGTACTCACCATGCATCACATCATATCGGATGATTGGTCGGTTGCGATCCTTTTTCGGGAAATTGCCCTGTCATATGACGCGTTCAGAAAAGGCCACCCGTTCCCCCTGGCGCCCTTGTGGATTCAATATGCCGATTTTGCCTGTTGGCAACGGCAATGGCTTCAAGGAGATGTGTTGGAAAGACTGTTGGCCTATTGGACGAATAAATTAGCGGGAAGTCCGCCGCCTTTAGGCCTGCCGGTCATTCAATCGGCGCAGGCACTCCCCAATGAAGCAGACGTTTATGACTTTTCATGGCCGAGGCTTTTACTGGAGCGGCTTAACGAATTGAGTCTTCAGAACGATATAACTTTGTTCATGACGCTTCTTGCGGCGTTTATGGTGCTGTTGCATCGCTATATGGGGCAATCCGACATTAATGTGGGGACGCCAATCGCGAACCGAAATCGCTTGGACGTAGAGAGCATTGTTGGTTTTTTTGTTAACACACTTGTATTGCGCATCGACCTGTCGGGCAATCCATCGTTCGCGGAACTACTCAAGAGGGTAAAAGAAACCGCATTCGGTGCCCAGGCGCATCAGGATCTCCCTTTCGATAAGTTAGTGGAGGAATTGCATCCGGTACGTGATCCGAGCCATAGCCCGTTCTTTCAGATTATGTTTGTGCTTCACAATGTGTATTTCGAAGAACCCGAAATTCCAGGCATACAAACGAGCTTGGTCACAGGCATCAAGAAGGGTACACCGTTTGATATGACGCTGCATTTTGCCGAATCGGGTAATGGCTTGAGAGGTTGGTTTGAATTTAAGGCATGCCTGTTCGATCGAGCTTTCGTTCAGCAAGTAGAAAGACATTTGAAGGTCATATCAGAAAATATCGTTATCGATCCTCAATGTCGATTGAGTAACTTGCCGCTCCTTACCGACCCTGAACGCCACCGGCTGTTGGTCGAGTGGAACGCGACCGAGGTGGACTATCCTGGAGATGAATGCCTTCACCAGCTCTTCGAAGTCCAAGTCGAGAAAACGCCCGAGGCGATTGCGGTGGTGCATGAAGACCGGCAGCTTAGCTATCGCGAGCTGAACGCCCGCGCCAACCGGATTGGCCATTATCTTCAAGCCCTGGGGGTTGGCCCTGAAAGCTTGGTGGGCCTGTGTGTTCAGCGTTCGTTGGAGTTGGTGGTGGGGATTTTGGGCATCCTCAAGGCGGGCGGTGCGTATGAGCCCATCGACCCGAACTATCCTGAAGAGCGCATCGCGTTCATGGTCGAGGACGCCGCGCTCTCGCTGGTGCTTACGCATAGGGCGACCCTGCCGACCATCATTGAAGTGGTACCGGACGGGATGGTTGTGGTGAACCTGGAAAGCGAGTGGGAAAAAATTGCCCGGTGCAGTGACTACACTCTCCCCTGCCAGGTCGTGCCGGAGAATCTGGCCTATGTGATCTACACCTCCGGCTCAACAGGGAAACCTAAGGGAGTCGCCGTAACGCATGGCAATGTCCTGGCTTCGACTCGAGCACGGCTGAGCTATTATGAAGAACCCATCGAACGCTTTCTGCTGCTCTCGTCGTTTGCCTTCGACAGCTCGGTGGCGGGGATCTTTTGGACACTTTGCCAAGGAGGTAGTCTGCGGCTGCCGGATGACGAAACCCATCTGGTTCCGGAGGGACTGGTCGAACTGATTGGCCGGGAGGCAGTAACCCACCTTCTGTGCCTGCCGTCTTTGTATCGGCTGATCCTGGAGTGTGGCGGAAAAAGGCTCACTACCTTGCGCACAATAGTCGTCGCCGGCGAGGCATGTTGGTCCGATCTGATTGGCCGGCATTACCAGGCGTTGCCGCAAGTATCCCTGTTCAACGAGTACGGTCCCACGGAAGGGACCGTGTGGAGCAGCGTATACCGATTTCAACCGGAAGATGCGCAAACCACTGTCCCGATCGGACGGCCGATCAGCAACATTCGGATCTACCTGATGGATGCCCACCTCAACCCCGTTCCTATTGGCGTGCCGGGTGAACTCTACATCGGCGGAGCGGGTTTGGCCCGTGGTTATCTCAACCGTCCGGCGTTGACGGCCGCTCGCTTCATTCCCAATCCCTTTGGCGAGCCCGGCAGCAAGCTTTATCGTACCGGGGACTTAGCGCGTTATCGGCCGGATGGGAACATCGAGTACTTGGGCCGCAGCGACCATCAGGTCAAGATCCGGGGGTATCGGATCGAGCCGGCAGAGATCGAGGCCACCCTGGCCAGGCATCCCAAGGTCAAGCAGGCTGTGGTCATCGCGCGGGAAGACACGCCGGGCAACAAGCGGCTAGTGGGCTATGTGGCAGGCAACGAGCCGGAGCCCACGGTCGAGGAGCTAGGGACAATCCTCAAGGAAACATTGCCCAACTACATGGTGCCTTCGGCGTTCGTATTTCTGGAAGCTTTGCCTTTAACGCCGAATGACAAGGTGGACAGGAAAGCGCTGCCCGAGCCAGATGCGGGGAGTCAGTCGGCGCATCGATATGTTGCCCCGCGGACGCCGACCGAAGAGATTCTGTCGGGCATCTGGGCCGAGATCCTGGGCGTGGAACGGGTCGGAATCCACGACAACTTCTTCGAGGTGGGAGGGCATTCGCTCCTGCTGATGCAACTCCTTTCCAAAATACAGGCGACCTTCAATGGAAAATTATCCCTGAGAAATCTGCTTGAGCGGCCAACGGTTGCGGGCTTGGCCGGACTGATCGAGGGTGGCGAAGAGCGGGAGACCGGGGGGCGGCGGCTGTCGACCTCGAGCAGGAAGCGGTTCTTGATCCCGTCATCAGACCTTCATCGGGCCTGATAACGCCCAATCGCAGCCCTGCCACGTTGCTGTTGACCGGAGCGACCGGTTTCCTGGGCGCATTCTTGCTGCATGAACTTCTCAAGCAAACAGCCGCGAAGGTCTACTGCCTGGTGCGCGCGACGACGGATGGAGAGGCGCGGGAGCGGTTGAGGCATTGTCTCGATCGTTACGAAATCCCACAACCGCATTCAAGCGACCGAGTGATTAGCCTTCGTGGTGATCTGGCGGAGCCCCGGCTGGGACTGAGCTCGGGGCAATTTCAAGCGCTGGCGCAAAGCGTGGATCAGATCTACCACAATGGCGCGTTGGTGAACTTCGTGCAGCCTTACCCGGCCTTGAAAGCGGCCAATGTGCTCGGCACGCAGGAAGTGTTGCGCCTGGCCTGCACCGATAAAGTCAAGCCGGTTCATTATGTATCCACCTTGTCAGTTTTCGGCAATGAGCCGTCCCCGGGTCCCCATGGGTTTTCCGAGCGCGATTTTCCAGAACCGAGCGCGGACTTGGACAATGGTTACGCCCAGAGCAAATGGGTGGCGGAGCGGGTGGTAAGAATCGCGGCAAGCCGTGGGATACCTGTCAGCATCTACCGGCCCGCGACCATCGGCGGGCATAGCCTGACCGGAGTATGGAATACGGATGACTATACTTGCCGTCTGATAAAGGGATGCATATTGCTGGGTGCGGCGCCGAAAGGTGAGCACACTTTCGATATCGTGGCTGTCGATCAGGTGAGCAGAGCGATCGTCGGATTGTCGATGCATCCTGGCTGCATCGGCCAGACCTACCATTTCACCAATCCGAATCCAATAACCAGCACGATGCTGCTCGATCGGTGCATCGCGCTGGGTTATCCAGTGGAGCGGGTACCGTTGTTGAAGTGGCGCGACAGGGCGCGAACGGTTGCCGGAAATTCGCCGGATCATGTTCTGTATCCGCTATTGATGCTGTTCGCTAACGACCTTGGTGAACGGGACGATTTATCTGCCGAGCCATCCCGCCGCTACGCCAACACAAAAACGTGCGAGGAACTGCAACGCTTAGGGATCGATTATGAATCGGTCCAGCCAACCCAACTCGATCGCTATTTTGCCTATTTCAACAGGATTAGCTTTCTCTAAAAAGAATACGTGGTTTAAACGGACAGGTATGAGTAAACCGTCGACAGTTATGTTTTGTGTCCACCCAATGACCACATCGTTACCCAGAACTAAAACACCACTGGACAATTGCAGCCAAGCAGGATTCAATATCGGCCATTGAACCGAGGTGGAGGAACCAACGATGGATGCCGAGCTGCGATCAGCACTACCCGCAAGG
>JBOICY010000045.1:0-2095 GCA_050740335.1 Methylococcales bacterium
ATATCTGGGTGCTTACGAACCGCAAGGCTGCCCAGCGGAAAGGGAAGATCCAGCTGATCGACGGTACCCAGTGGTACAAACCCCTGAGGAAGAACCTCGGCAAGAAGAACTGCGAGCTGTCCGAGGAAGAGAGCGGCAAGATCTGCGACACGTTCCTCGCCTTCAAGGAAACTCCGCAATCCAAGATCTTCCCGAATGCCGCGTTCGGCTACTGGAAGGTGAGTGTCGAGCGGCCGCTGCGCCTCAAGGGCATCGACCCCGAGCGCGCGTACTCGCCGAAGGAGATCAAGGCTCTCAAAGAGGCGGCGAAGGATTGGTCCACCGAAGCCTCGGCGGAGGCGGACGCCACGCCGCCTGTGATCAAGAAGATCCACAAGAAGGGTACATCGGCAGATCTGCTGCGCGGCCTGTTTGCGACTGCGATCGGCGGAAAGCCTGCCGTGGTGGAGTACGAGCCCGACCCGGATCTGCGCGACACCGAGCAGGTTCCGTTGCTGGAGGACGGCGGCATTGAGGCCTTTCTGAGACGGGAGGTGCTGCCGCATGCGAAGGACGCCTTGGGCTTGATCCGGTTTCGTGGACACTTTCCGAAAGGCGGATACGATGTCCAGAATGGGATCAAGCAAAGCAGGACGACGCGCACGACGACAGTTCTCTGAAGAGTTCAAGGAAGGGGCGGTGCGACTGGTGTTCGACGAAGGCAAGAGCGTCGGCGCCGTGGCGCGCGAGCTGGATCTGACGGCGTCGGCCCTCAGGTTGTGGGTCCGACACGCCCGGGCCGAGCAGACCAAGGGCAAGAGCGGGCTGATGAAGGAAGAACGCGAAGAGCTCGCCCGGCTCCGCAAAGAGAATCGCATCCTCGCCGAGGAGCGCGACATCCTAAAAAAAGCGACGGCCTTCTTCGCGAAGCAGAGCCGGTAAGATTTCGGTTCATCGTCGTGGAGAGGGCCCACCACACCGTCACGATCCTGTGCCGGTGTCTACACGTGACGCCGAGCGGATTCTACGCCTGGCGGAGGCGACCGGAATCGACGCATGCGCGCGACGACCGTCGGCTGAAAGTGCTGGTCCGGGCGTCCTTCGAAGAAAGCCAACACCGCTATGGCAGTCCGCGCGTCCACGAGGATCTGATCGAGCAGCAGGAGCGGGTGAGCCGCAAGCGCGTCGTGCGGTTGATGCAGGAAGAAGGCCTGAAAGCGCGGCTCCGCCAGCGGTACAAGCACACGACGATGAGCGATCACGATCAACCGGTGGCGGACAATCTGCTCGACCGGGAGTTTGAAGCCGAGGCGCCGAATCAGCGATGGGTGGGCGACACGACCGAGTTCGTCATCGGGACGAGCGGCAAGCTCTACCTCGCGGTGATCGTGGATCTGTTCTCGCGGTTCGTCGTCGGCTGGGCGGTCAGCGCCGTGAATGACCGCCATCTGACCATCAAGGCGCTCGAGATGGCGTTGAAGCGACGGTGCCCCGAGATCGGGTTACTGCACCACTCCGACCAGGGCTCGACCTACGCGAGCGAGGACTACCAAGACATCCTCGATGCGCGCGGCCTCGTCTGCAGCATGAGTCGCCGCGGTAACTGCTACGACAACGCCGTGATGAAAAGCTTCTTCTCCACGGTCAAGAGTGAGCTGGCCGACCAGTTCGCCAGCCACGGCGACGCCAAGATGGAGTTGTTCGAGTACATCGAAGTGTTCTATAACCAACGGCGCCGGCACTCGACGCTCGGCCAGATCAGTCCGGCGGCGTTCGAACGCGAGGCGGCCGCGTAGTGCCTGGTCCGGCGCAACATGGGGTCGATCGACGGTGCCGAGTCGCTCATGAGGAAAAACGAACCCGCAGGAGGCCCTAGTTATGCTGTGCTCCGCATAACTACGGTAATGCAGAGCGGCTCATAATGCGGAGTGGGACGTGCCCGCCTCAGCGCGAGTGGGCATCTGCGGAGCCGCGGCTTTGCATAACGATGCCTGCTTGAGCAAGGCGACGAGCTTGTCGGGCGGCCGGAAGGAGCCTCTCCTGAGGGTCAGGGGGGTGACGGCACTGAGGGCCTCGAGTTTCATGGTCGGATCCGCCCTGGTGTAGATCTCGGTGG
>JBOICY010000046.1:0-14500 GCA_050740335.1 Methylococcales bacterium
ATCGTATCCGTCGCTACCTTGTGATCAGGGCGCCTGAACCAAGCCGCGGCCGACGTCCGCGAACGGCCGGGAAAGGGTCCGGGCGTTGCTGATCAACTGCTGATAAAGCATGGCCCCGCGCGCGCCGGTGGCCTCGGCCCAGAGTGCGGCGATTCCCGATACGTGGGGTGTGGCCATGCTGGTGCCGGAAATCACGTTGTAACGAAGCGGCAAGGGCCAGGACGAATAAACCGCGACGCCGGGACCTGCGATATCGACCGCCGTTCCCGCCGAGCGAACCGTATCGCGCGCTGAAAAGTTGGCTACTTGCAAGGAGGAATCCAAGGCGCCGACCGCCATGATCGTACGGCTGTTGGCGGGCCGGCCGACGAAGCCGAAATATCCGGACGAACGCCGGGCATTATTTCCGGCCGCCGCGACAATCAGCGTACCCGCGTTCAGGGCTCTTTGACCGGCGGTTTCATAGGCCGTGGATGTCATCATGACATCCGCTCCCAAGGACATGGAGATCAACTGGCACTGGTTGGCGATCGCCCAGTCCATTCCGGCCAGTATGCCCATATCGGCGCCACTCCCCTGATCCGACAAGACCTTGCCGGTGAATATTTCCGCGCCGGAAGCCACGCCATAGCGGCGTCCCTGTGCGGGCATCCGGGTCCCTAAGGCTGTTCCGGTAACATGAGTCCCGTGACCCTGACCGTCTTGCGCGGTGGCAACGCCCGGGATGAAAGACCTGGAAGTAATCGAGCGACCCGCAAAATCCGGATGTTGTAAATCAAGTCCGGTATCCAGGACGGCGACGCGGATGCCTCTACCCGTAAACCGGGAAACCGAGATTCGAGTGGCTTCCAAGCCCCAGGTCAAGGTCGCGGTATCACTGAACGCCGCGGTGATTTCCGCGAGTTCCGCTTCGGCTCCGCCTTGCTCCGCTTTTTCATATAAACTGACGGCGGCATCTTTGAAACCGCGCAGGTATTCCATTGACAGTCCTTTTCCTTCATGGAGCGCATACATGATTCCTTCGGGTTCCACGGCCACAATCGCGGCATTCTCGCCTGCTTCCTGTGCAACCGCGCCGGCGGCCGGGGCTTCCATGGTGATCACGGCGAGCCCCAGATGCTCGAATATCACACCGCCCGTTGAGGGAATCTGGGCCATGTCCACGCCAGTCTCTCGAAAATCGGCGCTGTTCATCAT
Source organism: Methylococcales bacterium (assembly GCA_050740335.1). Classification (GTDB taxonomy): domain Bacteria; phylum Pseudomonadota; class Gammaproteobacteria; order Methylococcales; family UBA1147; genus UBA1147. Next base: position 1,198 of record JBOICY010000046.1, read on the forward strand.
TTGGGTTTTAGTAATTCCGGCGCATTTTTTCAGGCAGGCCAAAGCTTGGCTCTGAGCCCCTTCAGAAAATGTAACGATAAATCGGCCGGTGCTTTCTGTTGGTGTTTGGCTGGGGGTTATCGGGTCCATATCGAATCTCCATTTTTCCATTTGACTTGAACAAAGTGTTTCAGATCTGCAGGGTGCGATCTATGAGGGATCCGTATCATTCGCGATCGGCTCCGTCCGTTCCGTATTGCACCGCACGGTTGTATTGTATTCCTGCTAAATGGATATGTCGATAAAGAGATGAGTAAGAATTAAACAGACTCTGTGTGAAATAATGAGTGGAGTCTCCATTTTTCCCGCTATGATCAGGGCGAGCGTCAGTTCTTTGTAAATCCCAGATTGTGCTACTATTATCAAGCCTAACCGGTCATGAGCGGTGTCCCGCTCGCCCCGACCATGAAAATGTTGTACACTTATGACATCCGAACTTCACGGTCAAAGTTAGAGGCGCCTTGGGCGGCGCTTGACCGAGATCAGTAAGGACGGACGCTCTTTAATCCCTTGGTCGTGTCTTTTGAGACCGCGAGGGGTTGTTGTGCCTATACTCCGTAGTTATTTTCACGGTAACGAGCAAATCAGGGCGCTTTATACCTGAGATTTCAAAAGGCGTGAACGGTGTTCGTAGCGTTCGGTGACACACCGGGGAACATTCTCTCCCTGCAAGAGCCTGTACATCAGAAAATCATAAACAAAAGAATATTCAACGAGGTGGCCCTGTGAGCATTCTTGTAACCGGCGGCGCCGGGTTCATCGGTAGTAATTTCGTGCTCGACTGGCTGGCCCTGTCGGATGAAGCGGTGATCAATCTCGATGCGCTGACCTACGCCGGCAACCTGGAAAATCTCGAGTCGCTCAAGGGTGATCCGCGGCATATCTTCGTGAACGGCGACATCGTTGATTTTGATCTCGTATTCGGTTTGCTGGAACGGTATCGAGTACGCGCCGTCCTAAATTTTGCCGCGGAATCTCATGTCGATCGCTCCATTCACGGACCCGGTGAGTTTATCCAAACGAATGTCGTCGGCACATTCAATTTGTTGGAAGCGGTGAGAGCCTATTGGGTAGACCTTGGTGAAGCCGAAAAGCAGAACTTTCGTTTCCTGGAGGTCTCGACCGATGAAGTGTACGGCTCTTTGGTTCCAGGGGCCGCGCCCTTTAGCGAGACCGGCCGCTACGAGCCGAACAGCCCTTATTCGGCGTCCAAAGCGGCTTCCGACCATCTGGTCCGGGCCTATCACCATACCTATGGATTACCGGTATTGACCACCAACTGTTCCAATAACTACGGACCCTACCATTTTCCCGAAAAACTGATTCCCCTGGTGATCCATCACGCGCTTTCCGGAAAGCCGCTTCCCATCTATGGGGACGGCCGGCAGATTCGCGACTGGCTCTATGTGACCGATCACTGCTCCGCAATCCGCCGGGTGCTGGAGGCGGGCAGGGCCGGTGAAACCTACAATGTCGGCGGATGGAACGAGAAACCCAACCTGGAAGTTGTACAAACCGTGTGTGCGATTCTGAACGAACTGCGGCCCCCTAAGGACGGTCGATCCTATGCTGAACAGATTACCTTCGTCCGGGATCGCCCCGGCCATGACCGCCGCTACGCGATCGACGCGAGCAAGCTGGAACGCGAACTGGATTGGAAACCACGTGAAAGCTTCGAGACAGGAATCCGCAAAACCGTGCGCTGGTATCTGGATCATCAGCACTGGGTAAACAACGTGACCAGCGGCGCGTATCGCGACTGGATTGAAAAACAATACATCGCATGAGGAGCTTGCTGTTCGGCAAAAACGGTCAGGTCGGCTGGGAACTGCAACGCGCGCTGAGTCCCCTGGGCGAACTGATTGCCGTGGATTGCGACGAATGTGATTTTACCGATCCGACCGCCATCCGAGACCTGGTACGCGCAATCAAGCCGGCGGTCATGGTCAATGCCGCGGCTTATACGGCGGTGGACGAGGCCGAACAGGAACCGGATCTCGCCTTTGCGATAAACGCCGTGGCTCCCGAAGTCCTGGCGGGTGAAGCGGCCTGTTGCGGAGCCTGGCTTGTCCATTACTCGACCGACTATGTATTTGATGGCAGCGGTGACAAGCCTTGGCGGGAGTGCGAACCGACCAGTCCTCTGAGCGTATACGGCCGGTCCAAGCTCGCCGGCGACCAAGCGATTCAGGCATCGGGCTGCCGCTATATGATATTTCGCACATGCTGGGTGTATGGCGCACGAGGCGGTAATTTCATCAGGACCATTCTGCGCCTGGCGCAAGAAAGAGACCAGCTTAAAATCATCGATGATCAGATTGGTGCTCCGACCGGGGCGGAATTATTGGCCGATGTCACGGCACACGCGCTTCGGATGGCCATGCTCCGTCCTGAAATAGCCGGGCTTTACCACTTATCCGCCAGCGGTGAAGTTTCCTGGTACGGTTATGCTTGCTTTGTGCTGGAGACCGCAAGAAAGTTGGGACTCAGTGTTAAAGTGGGTACGAGAGGCCTCGAAGCGATCGCCGCTTCCGAATATCCATCTCGAGCCAAACGGCCATTGAATTCCCGCCTGGATACCGGCAAGCTGCAAAATACCTTTGATTTGTATTTGCCTCCCTGGCAGGCAGGCGTTGCCAGAATGCTGCACGAACTTTATGACGAAATCCCGGGAATCCACCATCTGTGCTCCAAGTAGGCAGGATCGGCGCCGGTGCCGATCTCACACCATCTCGTTGTTCGGATTCTATCGATCAAAGCACTTTCATTCTCGAAAAACCTGCGTTAATATTTCTATCCATCAATGCTGTCAGTCAACGATTTGGTGACCGCTTTGGCTCATCTGCTTCCCCGTCGACAACTCCCTGCTGAAGACCGCAGCTATAACCGAATAGCGGCACCGGTTAGGCAGAAGGCCAAAGACTCCAACGCTCGGCGGACTCAAGTGGGGCTGGAGTGATCTGACTACTATGCGCATCATATCGGTCGAGAGGATTGGAGAACCGGCCGATATGGCCGGTGATGTTGATTAATTTCTGGTCGAGGAATAAATGTTACGGAAAAGTTTAATTGCAATCTCATTTTTTAGCGCTCCGCTGCTCGTTGCGAGCCCATTGGATAGATTCTGTAATGGCGATCAGGTAATCACTGGGGGACTGCGCTTGGAAAGTATCAGATTAGCCAAAGATACGGTAAAGTCGCTCCAGAGTGGGTGCAAAAGGTGCTTTTTTTGCCGCGGCTGTTGTTCCTGAGCAGCGGGAGTTTGCCTACCGGCTGGTTTTGGATCGGTTGCGCGCGCAGAATCGAATGACTAAAGATGAAGAGCCGCTATTTCTCTTACTTTATTACGACGCTCTTTCCGGCCATGAACGTGCCGCAGCGGCGGGCGAAGTCATCTTTGGCACGGTTCGCGGGGTTCTGGGTCTGCTAACCGGAAAGGCGGCGAATGGCGCGGCTTCTGTGAACGCCTCTACGTCGACAACGGCGCCCATTGTCCCGCTCCCGGCATCTGAGCGCTGGGGTGCGCCAAGCCCGGCATCGCTCGGGTCTGCGCGCCCGCCCCTTCTATGAGGCGACTATTGTCAATCCCGCTTTTAAAAAAATCTTCAAAACTTTTTCATTATTTTTTCATTTCTTTTGTCCAGCGATGGTGGAGTGTTATCTGCCCAATTTGTCTGCCCAGGCGTAGAGCCCTTCAAATTTGCTCGTAGCCTGGGCAGGCAAATTGGGCAGATAACAGGGGCTACGAAGTTCCTCGGTTGTGTTGGCCGGTTCTGCTGTGACGTCAGCCTGAAACAGGCCGTAACTGCCCCTTCTATCCGTGCCGGAATGAGATCCGGTCACCCTGAATTGCATGCGCTTTACGCTGCCTGAACCGAATGGGAAAAAGCGCCCCTTCCACAGAAACGGTTGGGCGGATTGGCCAACCCAGGGCCGACACCGGCTACTTGCGACAACTTGATCGACTCTCGACCGACTGTGCTAAAATCGTTTGGACCGGCTCTGCTCAACGGGTTGCCAGGATTGCTCCCGCTGGGACTTCTCCGGTTTCCAGATAGCGCCACAACGCAACCAGTAACTTCCGCGCCAGGGCCACGCTTCCGATCCGGCGCATCCTCTTGCTGCCCCGCCCGCAAAGCGTTTCTGAAACTGCCCTGTGACAGGGCGCTGTTGGGTTGGTACCTCAACCACAACCAACTCAATTCGATCATCAGGCATCGAACCCGTCGATTCCAGGCGTCGCTGATGCCTGGTTCCCGCTCGCTGTCGCCACTCGAATAGGGCGTCGGCGCCAGACCGGCACAAGCGCCGATCGTCCTCTTCCTGAACCGACGGCACCCGAACCACACTCAACATCCCGCGCTCCCCTCCAACAACCCTTGCAACAACCCGGCGCTTTTGACATCCACCTGGTCCGTCTTGGTCCGCCGCTGTCGACGATTCACCTCGAACCTCGCCGAATCGACCACGATATTCTCGATCCCCTGTTCCACCAGTGCCCGGGGCAGATCCAAAACCCATCCCGTCCCGCTTCGTAGCAACTCACGATTAGGAACTCCAAAAGAACCGAATTTGTAAGTGATTGTTTATATTCAATATGAGACCAGCATTCCGTTAACTGCTGGTACCTGTAAGTCATTGATTGTTAAGGTCTGAAATATTTATGGGTAAAGGGCATGGCTAGCCCGAGCCTGTCCATTTCACGTCGAATCAGGGTCTGATAACGGCGATTGAACGAGACCGCGAGAAAGACCGTAGCAAAATAGCCATACGGCAGTTTCGGGCTCTCCACTGAATAACGCAGCTGGTGGAAGGGCTTTCCGACATGGCGATGGTGGTCGGAATGTCTGGAAAGCCCGACCATCGCGTTCAGCGTAAACCAGGAATCGGTGTCCCAGGACAGAGGTTTTCCGGCTCGCTCAGCGGTGCGGCACAAGCCCCAATGTTCGATGTAGTTGACGGCTTCCAGTTTGCGGACCGCGGCAATTGCCTGGACCGCGAAAACGATCAGCCCCTTGATTCCGAAAGTCAAGGCGATCCCGATCAGCATAATCAATTCCAGCAGGACACCCTGCGCGACACGGTGAGCGCAAAATCGGGAGTCGATGCCGATCGGATTTTTGATGCCAAGCCGTTCGTTTTCCAGTTTCCAGGCATTTATGAACTGAGTCGGCACGGTCCTTTTCCAGAATTCCTCGTAACTCTCGCCGAACCTCGCCGTGGCCGGATCCGCCGGGGCACCGAAATTTTTGTGGTGTCCGTGGATATGTTCGGTCGCGAAATGCTCGTATCCTTCCAGTGCCAGCAACAGCCTCCCGAGGGTCTGGTTGAATCGGCCCGGGCGGTGGATCAATTCGTGAGCGACCACGATCCCCGAGAAGCTGGAGCTGGTGCCCACGATCACCTTGATCGCGAACAGGTTCAGGAGACTGGTCGCCCATTCCGAAGGGCTGCCGAAGTTCAGGCGGGTCGAAAAATCCATGAGCGCCAGGATCGCCAGAAATTGCAGCGCCGCGAGCAGGTAAAGAATGCCGTCATAGGGCATGGGATGCAGAACCTTGTCGGGCTGCTTGCGGCTCGGCGGGCTCCCCATGTCGATCAGAACGGTCGACCACATCGGCAGAATCCATAGTATGGTCGCTAAAAAAGAATGCGGCCCGGTCAGTACGAACAGAAAGGAATAACCGGGTATCAGAAGGCTCAGCAGATAAGCAGTAAAAATCCTGATTTGGAGTGGTTCTGCAAGGGCGTATCTCATTATTGCTTTTGATGTAGTATTGTTTTGAGAATCGCTCCGGGATTAAATACCCGGCCGGTTCGCCGATCCAGTGTATATTCGTCAAAGGATCCCGGAAAATTCCAGGATTTTAAAAATTCGACCTTTCGGCAATGCCAAGGTGCCTGCCGGCAATCTATCACCGCTAAAGCGACGATTCAATTTCTTCGGCCCTTCAATGAAAACTACCTATTTTATCGGGCTTTCAGTGACCTACCATGATCCGGCCATCGCAATCGTCGATGCTTCGAGAAATATTTTGTTCGCCGAAGCCAGCGAGCGCTACCTGCAACTGAAGCGCGCGCTGAATTGCGAACCGGACAGCCTGTATCGGATCGTCGACCTGTTGCAGGACTATTGCCCGGCGGCGGACTGTTTTCATATCGCCTTCAACTGGTTGCGGAACCGCCCTTTCTACGAACATTTTTGTTCGGTAACCAAGTATTTTACTCCACGTGGACTGATGCGTCCGCGTTTCGCTACGCGATCGACATTTTTTGAAAAATATAAACTTTTCCATATGCTCGCGTGCCAGACTCATGCGCTGAGCCGGGCTGGAATCAATATCGCGAGGATGGTGCGGGAAGCCTTTCCCTCGGTTGATCTGCGTTTTCATCATTTCGACCACCATCTGAGCCATGCGGCTTTCGCGTGTTATGCGAGCCCCTTTGCCGAGGCCGATTGTGTGGTGGTGGATTCCTACGGCGAGCGCGGATCCCTGGCATTTTACCGCTACCGGGACGGGCGGCTCAGGTTGTACAGGCAGGCGGCGGGTATTGAAAGTCTCGGATTTTACTACATGAAGCTGACCGAGTTATGCGGCTTCGACTGGATGAAGGGTGAGGAATGGAAAGTCATGGGGCTGGCTTCCTACGGCTCCTTCAACGACGAAATTTATAAGCTGTTGCGACCGATGATCGAGGTGCAGCACCTGGGTCTGAAACAACATCTGCCCGAACTGCGCCGCGGGATGGAAATACTGGAGCGACAGTTTCGCGACTGCCGGCCCATGGAGGCCGCGGATCTGGCCTATACTGGCCAATATTTTTTTGCGGAACTGATGTTGAAGTTGCTGGAAAATTTCCGTTCCCTCGGTTCTTCCGAAAACCTGGTTCTTTGCGGTGGCTGCGCGTTGAACTCCTCGGCCAACGGTCAGATTCTCGAAAGAAGCGGATATTGCAGGCTCTATATTCCGCCGGCTCCCGCGGATGACGGGACGGCGGCCGGCGCGGCGGTGCTGGCCTGTGATCGAATCTGCGGCGATCGCCGGAAGTCCAATCAGAAACCGATGACTGCGTATTTGGGCAGCACCGCCTCGGAGCATTGCCTGCAACGTCTGGTGCGCTTCTGCGGCGGCCTCGAGATCCGGCACCTGCCCGGCGATTTGGCTCAAGAAACCGCCAAACTTCTGGCCGAAGGCCGTCTAGTCGGTTGGATGCAAGGTCGGGCGGAGTTCGGACCCAGAGCGCTCGGAAACCGGTCGATTCTGGCCGATCCGCGGCGCGCCGAAATGAAACAAAAAATCAACAGCACGGTGAAGTTCCGCGAGGAATTCAGACCCTTCGCCCCGTCCATACTCCATGAATTTGGCGAACAATATTTCGAAAACTATGTCGAAACTCCATATATGGAACGTGCCTTGCGATTCCGCGCGGAAGCTCGGGACCGGGTCCCCGCGGTCGTGCATGTCGATCGTACCGGGCGTTTGCAGACCGTGAAGCGGGAATGGAATGCGTCCTTCCACGATTTATTGCAGGCTTTTCACCGGATCACCGATGTGCCCGTGCTGCTGAATACCAGTTTCAACGTGATGGGCAAGCCGATCATTCATACGGTCGAGGATGCGCTCGGCGTGTTTTTGACGACCGGATTGGATACCTTGGTCATCGGCGATTATTTACTATCCAAGCCAACCAAACCATGATTGCCGCAATCCGGGATTTGCGAATCGATCCTGACTCCACCCTGCTGTCCGATCGCGAGCTGTTTTATCGGCTGCTCAATCCCGAGGGCTTTGTCGAATGGGTGCCGGTCGCGCGTAATCGAATTCGGTCGGAGCTATCTCAGTGTTCAACGTTTCCCCTGAACGGATCTGGGTTGATTTCGGAGCCATTGCGGTTGGATCGCCATGATTTTCCTGCCGTCAAATTTCCCTCGAATCTGGATTTCACCGATTGCCAGACCTTGATCCGGCAATTCGCGCCGGCCGCTTTGCTCGGGCAGTGCTGGCTTAAGCGCTATTCGCAAGCCGTCAATTGTCATACCGATCTCGCGACCGCGCTTTTCAGGGTCTGCCAGGCGAGTCTGGATCCAGAAGGCCGCAAATCCGGCATCGATGCCTATCGAGTGATCATGTGGCGGGCCGGCGTCGGTCTGCCGCGGATCGACTCTCATGCCTTTTGCGAGCACGATCAACTTTCCGAGGACTCTTTCCGGCATGCCTTGCTCGGACTTTGTCTTGCCCGGTGCGGCAAAGATTTTTCGGGTGAATTGATCGGTTTCACCGCGGCAGATGTATTCTGTTTGTCCGGTATTTTCGATGCAAACCTGATCCGGCAGTTCGATGTTTTCGGCATTCCCGATCATTATTCCGCTTCGCGCGTTCGGGCTGGATCGAAAGCGACCGGCGCGGTTCAAGAGGCCATGAGCGGGTTTGTGCGGGATCACTCCGAACCCGAGTCGGGGAAACGCGGGATCGAGGCGGGAATCCGGCTCTATGTCCAGGCGGACAGGATGTTCTGGGCCGCGGTCCTTGCGGATCTTGGCGCGAAACAAAATCCGGGAGACCGTGTCCTGGCCTTGTTCAGAAACAAGGCGCAATACGGGAAAGGCTTTCACAAGGCGGTGATGATCGGTGGAACCAGTCTCGATGATTGGTTCGAAACTGCGGCCGCGGATGGACCGGCGTTCCTGGATGCGCTCGCACACTCGAAATGGTTCGATGTGATGAACCCGGAGCGAAGCCTGTTTTTTACCCGCGTCACGGCGCCTGACGGGGTGATGGCCGGGGTTTTCACGCCGAGCGAACTGAGTACCATACGGGATTGGCTCGAGGCTCGAAGGACATCGGGTGGGGACCTTGCTGCTTCAGGTATTGCCAGTGAAAGTCGCGGTGCGATTTCTCGCGCTGTGACCTGTCGAGCGTCGCCCACGGCAGCGCTTCCACGACCGACGCTTCGGGAAATGTTCCACCGTCTGGTCAATGTCTACGAATATCCGGAAGTGCTCTCAGCCGCGCGTGACTATGTCGAGAAATGCCTCGGGTATACGAAGTTGGCGCTTGGATTGACCCCGAATTCGGAACTGCAACGCTTTCGTTTCAGTCACGCGGCCTTCGAAAGCCGCATAAATTCGATCTATCGGCGCCAGGTCGATGCCTATCAACCTTTGAACGGCAGGCCAAGATTGGGTCGTGACGGCTGGATCTTTGTAATCCAGCAATTTGCACCAACGGTACTCGTGGACGGTTGCTGGCTGCAGAATGTCAACGATCCCGGGATGCACAACTGCCCGATATCGGAAGCTTTATGGAGGATCTACGCGGACGAAGTCGGAAACGGTGAAATCCGCACGAACCACCCGGTGATTTACCGAGGATTGCTCGAAAGCCTCGGTATCGATTTGCCGGCAATCGACGATCCACGCTTTGCAAATCATCAAGACTTTATTGCGGGCGCGTTCGATATTCCTGTTTATTTACTGGCCGTTTCTCAGTTTCCTTGTTCGTTTCTTCCCGAACTGATCGGGATCAATCTCGCGATAGAACTCAGCGGGCTCGGAGGCGGATATCTCCGGCTCGCGAAATCACTCGAATATTGGGGGATCGATTCGACGATCGTCAAAGTGCACCAATCGGCCGACAATATGGCTTCCGGACATGCAGCAATTGCCAGATCGGTCGTCAGCCATTATCTGGATCAACTCCTGTCAGTGAATGGCGAGCGCGCGATGCAGAGCCACTGGCAGCGGATATGGTTGGGTTTTGTTTCGATCAGAATTGTACCTTTAAGATTTGTCGCCCACCTGGCCTGGCGCTATCTGACCGGTTCGGCAAGGAAAACGAATTGAGCGCGGCGGGATATACATCCCGCCCCGAATGTTTCAACTACCCCTGAAGCTTGGATCAAACGCTCGGAGGTCGAGAATATGTCGATACTTTTTAGAATTTCGTTCAGCCGGAGCTGGCCGCCGGAAAACCCTTATTTGCCCGCCGTGCCCGGCTTGGCATCGTGCGGGCCAAACCTTTACCATGTACGGTAATACCGTATATGATAGGGCAAGACTGATTGAGCCGGATTTTTCGATCATTTGAGGAGAATAGTTGCTCTATTTAACGACCAATCCGACACGGGGCTTTGGACCGCGCAAGCGACCCCGTCGAGGTGAAGTACACGGATGTATTTCATCAAAATGATCGGGAAATCCGGCCGGTCCGGTTCGTTTGAAGTCAATCAGTCTATTCTCGGACAGCCTCCTGCTTTGAATTCTTGGGGGCTCTCCGCCGGGATACTGATTTGTGCAACGCACACAATTCTTTTGTGCTTGACATTTCCGCTCGTGGATTTGGTCAATGATGTACCGCTGCTCTATATCGATTCGCCATTCCATCTTTATCAGGTAAGCGTTGCCCAGGAGTTATGGTCTGGCCACCATCTGGTTGGCTACGATCCATGGTTTGCCGCCGGTCATGTCGGTGGGGTGAATTACAACGCCAGCGCGAAGTTTCCTGCACTGCTGGCAGCGTTGTTCTCACCGGTTCTCAGTCCGGTGGTGGCGTACAAATTCCACGTTTTTATTTCTGCCCTGCTTGCTCCGGGCTTCGTACTTCTGGCCATGCGTTTGCTGGAGGCCGATTGGGTCGCCACGGTCATTGCCACCGTGCTGGGACTCCTGCTCTGGTGGATATCCGCGTTCCATTGGTATCACACCGCAGGAATGGTCTCATACGTGGCAGGAAGTTACGCGGCCCTTCCTTATATCGCCCTGACGTGGCGCAGCATCACTAAGCCACTGAAACTCTCTACCGTGGCGGCGCTGGCGGTATTTGGTGCGATAGGCGTCATGTACCATCCCCTATTTCCCATCCCGGTTATTTTTACCGTGCCATTTCTGGCCTTTACTTCATGGATGCAGATCAGGGTGCACCAACTGGCGATTGTCTTGCTGGTTGTTCCGGCCTTGTGTGTTCTGCCGAATTTCGTCTGGATCCTTCCCTCACTCAAATATCCGGGATGGGCCGATGGCGGTCTTTCACCGTATCAGAAGGTAGTGGACATCGGAATCGTCTGGTCGGAAGCACTTGGGCGCATAGAAGGCGCGGCTCGGGGCGCGAAACTAAATCCGATCCTTTGGTTCTGTGTCGCGTGGTCCCTGTCGTATGGCGTCAATACAAGGATTTGTCGTGTTTCAATTGGATTTGTCACATCGGCTGTCGCGCTGGTACTTTTTTCCGCCGTCGGAGCCTGGTGGCCAGTGGCGGGGACCCTGCAGCCGAACCGCTTGTCTACTGCCGCTTACCTTCTGCTGGTTGTTCCGGCCGGTTTTGGCCTAAGCAATGTGATAGGATTGTTTAGCAGTTGCGGGCTTGTCGGGCACCTGGCCAAGGGAAGCGCCGTTCTGCTGGTGGCGGTATCGGTTTTCTTTATTTCGGAATTGAAGAACGAAGTCTCAAGTGCTGATACACCCCATTACGGACGGCCATCTCCCGAGATACAGGGTCCCGGGGAGGCTACGCTGTGGCTGGCGGACTGGATACGGAAAAACACGACTAACGAGGCAAGGGTCCTGTTTGAAACGTCCCCGGGTCGTGTTCATGACGGAGCGCATATAGCCGGTTACCTGGTCCTGTCCACGCAGCGAGAGTTCATTGGTGGCCCTTATGTATTCATGCATCATGCTGGATTTTGGGACGGGAACGTATTTGGCAGGCCTATCTCGGATTTTTCAGTAGACGCATTTGCAGACCGGCTCAGGCTGTATAACATCGGCTGGATTGTCGCCTACTCTGATTCCTCCAAGGCATACTTAAGTCAACATCCGTCGCTGGAGTTGGTCGCCCAACACGGGCAACTCAAGCTATTCAAGATGCATCAGGAGCCGACTTACTATCTCGAAGGCCATGGAAAAGTCATGGAGCGCAAGCTCAACCGCATTGAGCTGAACGAAATAGCAGGAGATGCGGTCACCTTGAAATATCACTACGTGGATGGGATGCTCTCCGACCCTCCGGCCGTTCTACAGCCGGTAACCCTTCCAGACGATCCTGAGCCCTTCATCCGGGTTTTGGCTCCACCCCGCAGGATGTCAATCATCCTTCCGTGATTCATGTGTGCGCTTTGGTATCTACCAAGGATAAGCATCTGAACTATAGCACCGCATCAAAAAGTATCTTTGTGTTACCAGCACGCAATCGCCTCGTCTTCCAAGTCAAAGCGCCACGCACCCGAGCAAATCGGCGAGCCATTGCCTTTTGCAAATCCGACGTGCATCGTGGCCAAAACCACACCTAGGCCTGCACTTTACCCGAAAAAAGTACTGAACAAAAATTAGTAAGCCGTGGATCATGGCGGCATGAACACACAACACCTGATCAAACAAACCTTATCACGACCGGAATCGGTTGTGGTCGTTCAACAGATCCTGGAAGACCATCGGGAGGCGTCTCGAACCGCCGAAGGCGTGAGGGTCTGCGAGGAATGCGGTTTTTTCAACGCACTCGGCAAGGTGCAGACGAGCGGGTGTCTCCAAGCGCCGCGGGAATTGCAGCAAGCCAAGCGATTGCAGTTGCCCGCAGCAAGAGAGTCTGCTCGGCACAGTGAGCTGCGACGACAAGACTCGCCGGTCGAAGCACCCGACGACCTTCCGGCTTCGGTCGAAGAAATCCGGGAACTCGAGCTGATCCGGGTAGAGACGGAAAGCGCGGTACGGATTTGGAACGAATTGATGAGGCTGCCCAACTGAGTTTGCGATAGCGGGAAATCGAACAGTTGCCGCCGGCGTATTGGAAAGCCCGGTCGCCGCTGAAATGGTCGGCGATTCACCGTCTGGAGGAAACCCCGCCTGCGGCTGAAACGCCACTGGAATGGTTTCTGCTGACGACCCTTCCGGTTACCGACAAGCGCATCGCCGAACCGTGCATCCGTTGGGATCGGCTAGGTTGGCGGATCGAAGACTGACATCGGGTACTCAAAAGCGGTTGTGGTGCCGAAGCATTGGCTCACAAAACAGGCGAACGTTTAAAGCGAGGTATTGCGACCAAACTGGTGATTGCCTGGCGGATTGCCTGCCAACCCGACTTCAGCGATTCAGTCTAACCCGAAGTTCCAGCTGAAGAAATAATACAACAAGCTGATATCAAGAATAAAGAGACTATTTTAATTGTCTGGTACTGGGAACAGTCGGATCCAGGCCAAGGCCCGTGCCTGGATTGGAGTGGGTTCGGTGTCCTGAACGATAGGCGGACTTTCGGGGTCGGAGTGGAGCCGACCA
>JBOICY010000047.1:0-8503 GCA_050740335.1 Methylococcales bacterium
TTCTCGTAGGCGATCGCGAGTGGCACCATATCGGTCAATTTAATGAAGCCGAACTTCAGGTTTTCCTTTTCGATATCTTCAACCGCTTGAGCGCACGGTAGCATCGTAGTGACGGCCAGCGCCACGCCGCCTAGAAGAACCCCGAGCGATGTGTTCTTTTTGGGTGTATTCGAAGCGTATGTATTGTGGTTCATCAAAAAACTCTCTCTAGTAGTTGTGTTATTTTTGTAAGTTGTGAAAAGCGGGATTTCCATTGATCCGTGAACCATTCAAGTCCCGGTCCCGGGATGGATCGTCGCAGTTCGGCATTGCTAAAAATCCGCGTCGAGTTCCAGCCAGATCTTTTGAGTATCCGGAAAGCGACGGTCACGGCTGAAAAAGTTTGCGTATTTGAGCAATACGGTATAGTGGTCGGCGAATTTTTTGGTCACCTGCGCATCGATTTCACTGCCGTAGTCCACCCCGCCCACCGCGGAATTGAATTGATGGTACCGGGCGAAGAGATTAACACCGAAAAGTGTGGTGGAAACGATTCCGTGAAGGTCCGTGATTCCCTGCGGCGGGGTAACCAGAAACAGATCCGCCCAACCCTGAAACGCGTGGTTGGTGCCGAGCGGGGTTTGCAATGACTGATTATTCTGCGATCCCAGATGCTCCCAACCGGCCTGAGCTGTCAGGTTGGCCAAACCGAAAGGCAACTCGGGTATCTCGAGACCACCGATGAGATAAACGTAATTGGCGTCGTAGCGCCTTGGATTGCTCTTGTAATCGCGTTGATAAGCATATTCCGTGAGATACAAGGCGTTCAGGTTGTCTATGAGCCAGGTCTTGCCCTCGAAACGAATCCCGTAACTCTGTGTCGAATCGCGCAGAGCGGGCGCGGTGTTTCCGGCAAAGTCCAACAGGTAGGCGTAGGTGGTGAGTTTCCCGACATACGGAATCGTGTAGGCCAGATGGACCAGTGGGGCGGAGATCTCGCGGTCCTGGGAAAGTATATTCCGGACATTCCAGAGATAGGCGCCTTGTAATTCCGCATTCCCGATCGTTTGGTTCACGATTGATACCGAATCGTAGGTTTGCTCCATTTGCCGCCACACCACGTTGCCGATCCAGCGGTGGTTGTCATAGATGATTCGTTGCCGCCCCGCTTTCGCCACGGTATCCGGGATCCCTGAATAACTAAGCCAGCCCTGATTGATTTCGGAGCGCTGCGGATCCGCAACGACAGGAAAATTCCTTTTGCCGTTGATCGTGCTGTTATAATTCTCATTGAACCACCAGGTATTGCCTTCGAACTCCGCGAAGGCCTGTAAACCGTAAAACTTCGGAGTCAAATATCCGAGCCGCAGGCGAACCGTGTCCGCGTTGGCAACATCGGTAATCGGGGGCGTGGGTCCATTCTGATCGACATTCTCGTGACGCCAACGGATATTGACATTGATTTGCCCCCATTTCCCTACTAAAGCATTTGCGATCTGGTCGGTGAGCGTCGCGGCTGGCGCGGTCGAGACCGAAAACGCCAGCGCCGTCGCTGAAAACCAGATGGACCCTGTTTTGCGCCGATGTTGTTTAATGTTTTTATATACCATTTATCATATCCCCCAAATAGTTACGTAATCACAACATATAAAGGCAGATGGCAAACGATGTGCCCTCGATGTGCCAGGTGCGAAATCTATGCCATGGATGTCAGGGCTTGCGCAAAGATCTTCGCGAACTTGATCGGATACCTCAGTAATCAACGGGCTACTTGAAAGCGGCGCGGTAGTTTTGACGAATGGGCGAAATCGAAATGCGAATACCGGCCTTTTAATGGTTTGCATTGTTGCGGTGCGGAAATCGGGTGGTTGAGCCAGCGTGGGGCATGTTATGTCGGTCAAACATCGATTGCGGCCTATGGCTATCGATCACATTGGCTACCGGTTGATCACCAGCCCGATCGATGCGATAACCTAGTGCTTTACTCAGTAATTAATTAGTACTAAAATGGTACTCTAATATTGAGAGACCTTATGCTGCGATTGAGTAAATTGACGGATTACGCCACGGTCCTGCTTGGATATATGGCGCGAGGGAAAGTGGAAATCCATGCCGCGGTCGAAATCGCGCACGCCACCGGAATCGCGTTGCCGACCGTGAGCAAGCTATTGAAACTTCTGGCCCATTCCGGACTTGTGCGCTCTGTCCGCGGCGCGAAAGGCGGTTACTGCTTGAGTTATTCACCGGACAAGATCTCGGTCGCGGATATCATCCAGGCGATCGAGGGGCCGATCGCGTTGACCGAATGCAGTATTTCGGACGAATACTGCGAGCAATCCTCCCATTGCGATATTCGAGGCAATTGGAGGGTCATCAACAAGGCCGTGCGGGCCGCGCTGGAATCGGTTTCCCTCGCGGATCTGGCGTTTACAAACAAACCATCCACACCCTTGGAATTCAAAGTTTCGTTGGATCCTTTAACCCGCGGATAGACCGGGGCCATCGATTTTCGGAGAGAAATATGTCGGCGAGCAGTCGAGAAATAGAAAAACGGATCGGACAGGGTTACAAACAGGGTTTTGTAACCGATCTCGAGGCGGATACGTTCCCGCCCGGATTGAACGAGGATGTTATTCGTGCGCTTTCAGCCAAGAAGAATGAGCCCGGCTTCCTGCTGGATTGGCGGCTCCAGGCCTACCGTCACTGGCTGACCATGAAATCTCCGCAATGGGCCTTCGTGAAATTTCCGCCGATCGACTATCAGGAAATCAGTTACTATTCTGCCCCGAAAGACCAACGCGACGGGCCGAAAAGTCTTGACGAGGTCGATCCGCAGTTGCTCGAAACCTATAAGAAACTCGGCATTCCGCTCGCCGAGCAGGAACGGCTCGCGGGTGTCGCGGTGGATGCCGTATTCGACAGTGTCTCGGTGGCCACGACCTTCAAGGGAAAGCTCGCCGAGGCGGGGGTGATCTTCTGTCCGATCTCCGAAGCGGTGCAACGCCATCCCGATTTGGTTCGGCAATATCTCGGTTCGGTCGTGCCTTATACCGACAATTTTTTCGCGTCCTTGAACTCGGCGGTTTTTTCCGACGGTTCCTTCGTGTACATCCCGAAAGGCGTTCGCTGCCCGATGGAATTGTCGACCTATTTTCGCATCAACGCGGCGAATACCGGCCAGTTCGAACGCACCCTGATCATCGCCGAAGAGAGCAGTTATGTGAGTTATCTCGAAGGTTGTACCGCGCCCATGCGCGATGAGAACCAACTGCATGCGGCGGTGGTCGAACTGGTCGCGCTCGATCATGCGCGGATCAAATATTCGACCGTGCAGAATTGGTATCCCGGCGATGCGAACGGCGTCGGAGGGATCTATAACTTTGTGACCAAGCGCGGTGATTGCCGCGGCGCGAATTCGAAGATCTCCTGGACTCAGGTCGAAACCGGCTCCGCAATCACCTGGAAATATCCGAGTTGCCTATTGACCGGTGACCACTCGGTCGGTGAATTTTATTCGGTCGCCTTGACCAACCATTACCAGCAGGCCGACACTGGGACCAAAATGATCCATATCGGTAAAAACACCCGCAGCACGATCATTTCCAAGGGTATTTCGGCAGGCCGGGCGCAAAATACCTATCGCGGGCTCGTGAAAGTCCTGAAAGGCGCCGAGAACGCCAGAAACTATACCCAATGCGACTCCTTGCTGGTCGGCGACCAGTGTGGCGCGCATACCTTTCCGTACCTGGAGGTGAAACAACCGAGCGCGCGGGTCGAACACGAAGCCTCCACTTCGAAAATCAGTGAAGACCAGTTGTTTTTCTGCCGGCAGCGCGGCATTTCCGCGGAAGACGCGGTGTCCATGATCGTGAATGGATTCTGTAAGGAAGTCTTCAAGGAATTGCCCATGGAATTCGCGGTCGAGGCGCAGGCCCTTCTCGGGATCAGTCTCGAGGGCAGTGTGGGCTGAACCGGAAATGCGGCCTTTACCGATTATTTTTCTGCGGAGTATTGAATGTTAGCGATCGAAAAGCTCCATGTTTGCGTGGAGGACAAGGAGATTTTGAAAGGAATCAGCCTGAATGTCCGTGCCGGCGAAGTGCATGCCCTCATGGGGCCGAACGGCTCCGGCAAGAGTACTTTGGCGCATGTGCTGGCTGGCCGGGACGGCTACACCGTGACCTCGGGTCAAGTGACTTACAATGACACGGACCTTCTCGCGATGGCGCCGGAAGAACGCGCGCGCGAGGGGCTTTTCCTGGCCTTCCA
Organism: Methylococcales bacterium; assembly: GCA_050740335.1. Lineage (GTDB taxonomy): Bacteria > Pseudomonadota > Gammaproteobacteria > Methylococcales > UBA1147 > UBA1147. Next base: position 4,249 of record JBOICY010000047.1, read on the forward strand.
GTATCCGGTCGAAATTCCGGGTGTCAGCAATATCTATTTGTTGAAGGCGGCCCTCAACGCGATTCGCAAACACCGCGGACTCGGGGAACTCGATGCGATGGATTTCATAGGCTTCGTGAAATCGAAAACGAAACTAGTGGATATGGACGAGCAGCTCCTCTATCGAGCGGTCAACGAGGGTTTCTCGGGCGGTGAGAAAAAGCGCAATGAAATCCTGCAAATGGCCGTCCTGGAACCGCGTCTTGCGATTCTCGATGAAACCGATTCGGGGCTCGATATCGATGCCCTGAGAGTCGTATCCGACGGGGTGAACGCGCTGCGTTCGAAAGATCGGTCCATTATTCTGGTCACGCATTACCAAAGGCTTCTGGACCATGTCAAGCCGGATTTCGTCCATGTCCTGACCGGTGGCCGGATTGTCAAGTCCGGTGACGCCTCCCTGGCTTTGGAACTTGAGGACCGGGGTTACGGCTGGATCGAACAACATGCGGGAGCATGCTTGTGAACGCCGAATTAAAAGATCATTACCTCACTCAATACAGCACAATGCAGGCTTCTTTGGCGGGCAGGGGATCGTCCTGGTTGAACGATACGCGCGACAAAGCCCTCGCGAGTTTTTCAGAATCGGGCTTTCCGTCGCCGCGTGAAGAAGAATGGCGTTACACCAATATCGCGCCGATCGAGCGCCGGCGGTTCAGAATGCTGAGCGGCTCGTCCGAAGCGATCGATCCGGTCAAAATGGGGCAAATTCAGATCGAAGGCGCGGCATCGCTGGTATTTGTGAACGGGCGTTTCAGCCGCGTATGGTCGCGTCTTCCCGAATTCACCGGCGGTATAATCGTTTGTTCGATGGCCGAGGCGCTGGAGCATCACGCCGATCGGGTCAAAGAGTATTTCGGGTCGGTCCTTAACGAGGAAAGCAGCGGCTTTCTAGCGTTTAATACCGCATTGTTTTCGGATGGGGCCTTTATTTACCTTCCGAAAGACGGTAAGGCCGCTTACACGCTGCATCTGGTGTTTGTTTCCACGGGAGCGGATGGCTTATCGACCACACGGAACCTGGTGATTGCGGAGCCCGGCGCGCAGGCCGAAATCGTCGAAAGCTATCGCGGGCCCGGGGAATCCGGCTATCTGAGCGCGGCGGTGACCGAGCTTGCGCTCGCCGATCATGCCGATATCCGGTGGTCCAAGTTGCAGTGCGAATCAGAGCGGGGATTTCATTTCGGCGGCCTGTACGCCGATGTCGGGCGCCAGGGACGTCTCGATCACGCGAATTTTTCGTTTGGTGGACTGCTCGCGCGCAACGAAGTCCATGTCGATCTGTCCGAAGCCTCCGAGTGTTCGCTCGACGGTCTGTTTCTGAGTAGCGGCCGGCAGCATGGCGATCATCACACCCGGATTTGCCACCGCGAACCGCACGGTTTCAGCCGCGTGGCCTACAAAGGCATTCTGGATCAGCGTGCTCGCGGCGTGTTTCAGGGCCGCATCATCGTCGCCCGGGATGCGCAGAAAACCGATGCGGAGATGTCGAATCGCAATCTGTTGTTGTCGAGCGATGCCGAAATCGACACCAAGCCCCAGCTCGAGATCTACGCCGATGATGTCAAATGCGCTCATGGCGTGACCGTCGGTCAGCTCGAGCAAGAGTCGATCTTTTATTTGCAGTCCCGCGGCGTTGACCGAGAATCCGCGCGCAACATGCTGACTTTCGCGTTCGCGAACGAAATGGTGGAAAAAGTGAAACTGCCGGGTTTGCGCTCCGTGATTCAGGCCGAATTGCTGGCCGCCCTGCCGCAAACCGGCATACGGAAGGAATGGTTATGAATTATCTAAGATCCGAATCGCTGTCCGATGACAGGCTAGTCCAGGGTTTCCAGGTCGAGAAAGTCCGCGCGGATTTCCCGATTTTAAGCGAAACCGTGCGCGGTAAGCCACTGGTTTATCTGGACAATGCGGCCACCACGCAAAAACCACGCGTGGTTATCGATGCAATCTCGAACCTTTATGAACATGATTTCGCGAATATTCACCGCGGCGTGCATACGCTGAGCGAACGTTCGACCGCGGCCTACGAAGGGACGCGTACGAAAATCCAGAAATTTATCAACGCGGCGAGCGAGAAGGAAATCATTTTCGTGCGCGGAACCACCGAGGCGATCAACCTGGTCGCGCAGAGCTACGGGACCGCGAAGTTCGGGCCGGGCGATGAAATTCTGATCACCGCGATGGAACATCATTCCAATATTGTTCCGTGGCAGATGCTTTGTGAAAGAACCGGCGCGGTGCTCAAAGTAGCCCCGATCAATCTCAAGGGTGAGTTGCTGGTCGATGAATTCAAGGCCTTACTTTCCGGCAGAACCCGTCTGGTTTCGGTTTCGCATATGTCGAACGCGCTCGGCACGATCAATCCGGTCGAGGAACTGATCGCGCTCGCACACCGGCGCGCGATTCCGGTCCTGCTCGACGGGGCCCAGGCGATCCCGCACATGCGGGTCGATGTCCGGAAGCTCGACTGCGATTTCTATGCCTTTTCGGGGCATAAACTGTACGGTCCCACCGGAATCGGGGTTCTGTACGGTAAAACCGAATTATTGGAGGCCATGCCGCCTTATCAAGGTGGCGGGGATATGATCCGGCGGGTTAGCTTCGAGAAAACCGAATACAACGGCCTTCCCTATAAATTTGAAGCGGGAACCCCGAGCATTGCCGATACGGTCGGGCTTGGCGCGGCGCTGGATTATCTGGACAAGATCGGCCTGGAGGCCATCGCGGAGCATGAACAGCGTTTGCTCGAATACGCGACCGAAAAAGCCCAAGGGATCGCGGGCCTGAGACTGGTCGGGACCGCCGCGAACAAGGGCGCCATCCTTTCTTTCCTATTGGAGAAAGTCCATCCGCACGATATCGGGACCGTGCTCGATCATTTCGGCATCGCGATTCGAGCCGGCCATCATTGCGCGATGCCGCTCATGGATTTTTTCCAGGTGCCGGCGACCGCGCGTGCATCCTTCGCGCTGTACAATACTTTTGAAGAGATCGATGTTCTGATGAACGGCCTGAAAGAAGTGATCGAGGTATTCAGATGATCATGGGCGATTTGCGAGACCTCTACCAGGAGGTGATTTTCGACCACAACCGCAATCCGCGTAATTTCCATATCATGGAAAACGCGAATCGCACCGTGGAAGGCTTCAATCCCTTGTGCGGTGACCGCTTGACTTTGTATCTGAATGTCCAGGACGGGATCATCCGGGATGCGAGCTTCCAGGGTTGCGGCTGTGCGATTTCAACGGCTTCGGTGTCGTTGATGACTGAAATGGTCAAGGGCAAAAGCGAGATCGAAGCCCGGAAAATGTTCGATACCTTCCATAAAATCACGACCGGAAAGGATGACAATATTAAACTCGAGGAACTCGGAAAACTCCGGGTACTCGCGGGCGTCAAGGAATATCCGGCACGGGTCAAGTGCGCAACGCTCGCCTGGCACACACTGGACGCCGCGATCAAAAATAATATTAAAACCGTGTCGACCGAATAAACGGGCGGCAAACGGATTGCGGAGAACGTAATGACTGAATGGATCGACGTAATTCAAGCCCGCGCATTCACCGAAGGCGGACATGTGGTGCTCGAGGTCGACGGTTCGGAAGTCGCGGTCTTCAACCTGGGCGACCGGTACTACGCAATCGAAGACGTCTGCACCCACGACGGCATGGAACTGGCCAGCGGCGAACGCGAAGGGGACGAAATCATCTGCCCGAGACACGGCGCCAGGTTTTGCATCAAAACCGGCAAGGCCCTGAGTCCACCCGCCTATGAAGATCTGCATTGTTTCCCGCTTCGGGTGGAAAACGGAATCCTTCAAGTACGCGATGACCGTTGGGATTGAAGAAACGCGGTCAAAAACGCCTATTTCTTTGATAGTAAACTTTCGTCAGTACCTGTAATCAAGAATCCGGCCATTCCCTTCCTACAAAGTCGAAGGGCTAAACGTGCTGAATCCCCTTCCGATATTCAGTAACTTTAAGAACTGCAGAGGCGACCGATTCCGTTCCCGAATAAAGCGCGACAAGCCCGGAAATAACGACCCGGCTTTGCTCTTTGGTTCATGGCAGATTGCTTCGCGAACCCCGGACCTTTCTCAACCAGCTCAAGCGCAAGGCCGGTCTCGCAGAAGACCACTGGTCGGAGCAGGTCAAGGTTTCGAGGTATGCGACGGAAACGATCGCCGGGCCGGCCTGACGAACTTCAATTC
>JBOICY010000048.1:0-6641 GCA_050740335.1 Methylococcales bacterium
TGATCAGCGGTACCATCGCGAACACCGCGCCGGCTCCGGCTTGCACGAAAAACGAACAGAACATGCTGACCGTGACTCCAAGCAGTAGCGGCCAATCCGAACCGATTTGCGCCATGAGCCAGTAACCGCCTGAAAGACCCAGCAGAAAGATGGACAGCGCGCGTTTCCGTCCGATCTTGTCGCTGATCCAGCCGCCCCCGGGCCGAGCGATCAGGTTGATCAGGGCGAAACTCGAGGCCAGCAGTCCGGCTTGAACCAGAGTCACGTTTTGGGTGACGTGAAAGGTTTCGTAGAAGAACAGCGGTAACATCGAAACCACCGCCAGTTCCGAACCGAATGTCACCAGATAGGCCAGGTCAAGAATCGCGACCTGTTTGAATTGGTAACGGTGAATTTCATCGATCGGTTGTTTCAGATGTCCTTCGTTCAGAGAAAATATTTTATAGACATTGTAACCGAATAACAGCCAGATACCGATGTAAAACCCGGTACAAGTGGACAGGGACATCAGGTTGCCTTCGGCGGGCGAAAGTTTCCAGGTTAACAGGGTCAATGTCGCGTACAGCGGGACATTCATCAGAATATAAAAAATCAGATCGCCGAAACTCGTGACTTCCATGGCTCCTTTTTTGTTTGGCTTGAAATAGGTGGATCCTTGCGGGGTATCCGAAACATTAAAAAAGAAAATGACCGCGTATACGGCAGCGATTACTCCGGTAGTCGCGATCGCGAACCGCCAACCGTCGTCACCGCCGTAAATCAGGGACAAGGTGGGCAGGATCATCGCCGCGGCCGCGGCGCCAAAGTTCCCCCAGCCACCGTAAATTCCCTCCGCGATTCCGACCTGCTTGGCGGGAAACCATTCTCCGATCATGCGGATGCCGATTACAAATCCGGCTCCGACAAATCCAAGCAGGAAGCGGGCCAGCGCAAGCTGTTCGAAATTGTCCGCCGCCGCAAATAAAAAACAGGGGATACCGCACAGTGCCAACAGTGCGGAATAAGTCCGCTTCGGACCGTATTGATCCACCAGCATGCCGACGATGATGCGCGCCGGAATGGTCAGCGCAACGTTCAGGATCAAAATGGTTTTGACCTGAGCTTCGGTCAGTTGCAAGGATTGTTGAATCACCAGCATCAGCGGCGCGTGATTGAACCAGACCACAAAACTGATAAAGAAAGCCACCCAAGTCATGTGGAGAATCTTCGAGCGCCCGCTGAATGATAATAAATTGAGTTTGGAATCCGACATGGTTGATCCCTGATGTTATATCGTTAAAAACCGGAGAATGTGTTGAATGGATAAATTCAGCGTAAGGCAGCAAGTTTGGTGCCATTGAATGAATACACTTGAAAACCGGGGGCAATATCTTTTTAAATTTGGTGCAATGCCTGCCAATATCAGTGCGGAATTGATCCATAGTGAATCGTGAACAGACAAGCTTGGAGCATCCAAAGAATGCAATCGATGAGTGCTCGGGGCACTCGATCATGGCCTGGAATGCCCGCGGTGCGGGGTGGGCCCGCGGTGCGGGGTGGGTGATCTCTTGGAAAAAACGCGGCCCTTCGGGTTCCATCGGCCCTGTCAAGGCTGCGCTAAAAAAATCGGACGGGGTCGATGAATTCGTTCTTAATTTTATTCGGCAGATCGAATCCTGTCGTTGTGGCGCGCACTATTTGGGTTCGGATGCACCATTACGGGGAGTATTTCGCCGGATAACAGACGTGGTGCCGCTTGGGAATTGTTTATTTTTAGCGAAATTCAGGAGGATATCGGTTCAGAATTAGTGGCAATAAAATTGCATGACTTTCGGGCTCAGGATTTCTTGGCTATTTTCCATCAAATCGATTTTGACATTCCCGTTGATGAAGGTCGGAACACAATTTCGGAGCCCAACTCCGCGATTTATTCAATCGAGGTCCGGGAACCGTCGAAAACATAATCAATCAGGATAGAGGCCGCATATGAGAAAGCAGAATTTGGTTGTGATCGGGAACGGCATGGTCGGCCAATATTTTCTGGAAGCTTTGGTCCACAGTCCGAACCGCGACCGGTATCAGATTACGACTTTTTGCGAAGAACCCCGTCCCGCATACGACCGCGTACATTTATCGGAGTATTTCTCCGGCAAAAGTGCCGCAGACCTCTCCCTGGTCAGACCCGGTTTCTTCGAGGAACATGGAATCACCGTTCATATCAGAGACCGGGCCGAATCGATCGATCGGACCCGCAAGATTGTTCGTTCGTCCAAAGGGACGGAGGTTCCTTACGATCTCATCGTACTCGCGACCGGTTCTTACCCCTTCGTTCCACCGGTTCCCGGACATAGCCGTGAGTTCTGTTATGTTTACCGAACGATCGAGGATCTGGAACAAATCGTGGCGGGATCGAGATCCGCGCGCATCGGAACCGTCGTGGGCGGTGGTCTGCTCGGGCTCGAAGCCGCGAAAGCCTTAAAAGACCTGAACCTGGAAACGCACGTGGTGGAATTCGCGCCGCGGCTCATGGCGGTGCAGGTGGACGATGGCGGCGCCGCGCTGCTGCGCAAAAAGATCGAGGCGCTCGAGGTAAAAGTCCATTGCGGCCGGAATACCACGAATATCATCGACGGCGATACCTGCAAGCATAAGATGGTGTTCGCGGACGGGGATTCACTGGAAACCGACGTGATCGTTTTCTCGGCCGGAATCAGGCCGCGGGATGACATCGCGCGCGACTGCGGCCTCGAAATCGGCCCGCGCGGCGGTGTGGTCGTCGACAATCAATGCCGGACCTCCGATCCGGAACTCTATGCGATCGGCGAGTGTGCATTGTGGAATGGCCAGATTTTCGGGCTGGTCGCGCCCGGTTATCAGATGGCAAGGACCGTGGTCGACCGGTTGAACCGGGGCGAAAGCCTGTTCACGGGCGCGGACATGAGCACCAAGCTCAAACTCATGGGGGTAGACGTCGCGAGTATCGGCGACGCACATGGCAAGACTCCGGGCGCGTTGAGTTATACCTACACCGACGAGCGCGCCAAAATTTATAAACGCATCGTGGTTACTCAGAACGGGAAGCACCTGCTAGGCGCGGTTCTGGTCGGCGATGCCTCCGATTACGATAGCCTGCTTCAGTACTGTTTGAACGGGATCGAATTGCCGGAACATCCGGACAGCCTGATTCTTCCCGCCCGGGATGGGTCGAAATCGGGCGGTCTTGGCCCCGACAAACTGCCGGCTTCGGCGCAGATTTGTTCCTGCCACGATGTCAATAAAGGGCGGATTTGCGATGCGATAAGCGCCGGATATCGGGATATTCCGGCACTGAAGGCAGAAACCCGCGCGAGTACCGGCTGCGGCGGCTGCGCGGTGCTGGTCAAATCGATTCTGGATTCGGAACTCACAAAACTCGGAATCCGGGTCAATACCGACATCTGCGAACATTTCCCGTATACGCGGCAGGATCTGTACCATCTGCTGCGGGTCGGGCAACTCAAGTCTTTCGACGACCTCATCAAGAAGCACGGCCGCGGGCGCGGTTGCGATATCTGTAAACCGGCAGTCGCATCGATGCTGGCCTCGAGCTGGAACGATTATGTACTGACCCAGGAAAACCTGGCGCTTCAGGATACCAATGATCATGCGCTGGCCAATATGCAGAAAAACGGCACCTATTCGGTTATACCCCGGGTCGCGGGCGGTGAAATCACGCCGGACAAGTTGATCGCACTCGGGCGGGTCGGTAAAAAATTCAATCTGTATACCAAGATTACCGGGGGCCAGAGAATCGACCTTTTCGGGGCTCGTCTGGAACAGTTGCCGTTGATCTGGCGGGAGCTGGTCGATGCCGGATTCGAAACCGGTCACGCCTACGGAAAGGCGGTTCGTACCGTAAAATCCTGTGTCGGCAGTACCTGGTGCCGCTACGGGGTCGACGACAGCGTCGGTCTCGCGGTGGAGATCGAGAACCGTTACAAAGGTTTGCGGGCTCCGCATAAGCTGAAATTCGCGGTCTCCGGCTGTACCCGCGAATGCGCGGAAGCCCAGAGCAAGGACATCGGGGTCATTGCGACCGAGAATGGCTGGAACTTATATGTTTGCGGCAATGGCGGCATGAAACCCCGGCACGCGGACCTGTTCGCGACCAATCTGGACAAGGCGACACTGATCCAATATATTGACCGGGTTTTGATCTTTTACGTCCGAACCGCCGACCGTTTGCAACGCACCGCGGTCTGGATGCAAAAGATGGAAGGCGGGCTCGATTACCTGCGCTCTGTCGTGATCGACGACCGGCTCGGGATTTGCGAGGAATTGGAACAGCAGATGGCCCACGTGATCAGCACCTATGAGTGCGAATGGAAAAAGACCATCGAAGACGAAAACCGGCTTAGACATTTCCGCCATTTTGTAAACAGCGATCAAAAAGACGACAATATTGTCTTCATTGAAGAGCGTGGCCAATTGCGGCCCGCAACCGAAGAGGAGCGGGAATTGATGCCGGAGGCTTTGGCGAGTTAGAATGGTGGATGAGTACAGCAACACGACAGAATACGGATCTGCAATGGGTCACGGTGTGCGATACGAGTGATTTGAAACCGAACGCAGGCGTTTGCGCCCTGGTTCACGGGCGTCAGGTCGCGATATTTTATCTGGAGTTAGATGACCGGATTTATGCGATCGACAACTATGACCCGATCGGCAAGGCCAACGTGCTGTCACGCGGAGTCGTCGGAGATATCAAAGGACAAGTCGTTGTCGCCTCACCCCTGTATAAGCAGCATTTCAATCTCGAAACCGGACAGTGTCTCGAGAAAGAATCGGTAAAAGTCGCGACATTCCCGGTGAGGATCCAGGGGTCCGCCGTACAGATCGGCTGTGAATAGCCGGCAACCGGCGACTGTGCCACGAATCTGGCGACACCTAAAAATAAACCGCGGGGGAGATTCCTTTGGAATATCAATTCTACACTGCTGACGTCTTCACGAATCGACCATTTCAGGGTGTCCAAATCGCGGTATTCCCGAAAGCCGATGGCTTGAATGTCGGGAACATGGAAAAGATCGCCAACGAATTGAATCTGTCGGAAACGGTTTTCGTATTCCGCCCGGAAGGTAGACCCAACGCACGAAGAATGAGGATTTTTGCACCGACCGGGGAAATTGATTTCGCGGGGCACCCGATCATCGCGACCGCTCATATTCTCGCGGAGATCGGAGAGTTTCCACTGACTGCGCCGACGACTCCAATCGAACTGATCCAGAATACCGGTCCGGTTAAAACCCATATTTCGGTACAGGACGGCAAGCCGGTACTGGTCCAGTTCACGATGAAGCCGGAACCGATTGTCGACCGGTTTGTACCCCGCGAAACGGAGATCGCTGAGTTTCTCGAGTTGCCGGTCAATGCCATCGATACCAAAAAATATCAATCGATGATGGTATCCTGCGGTTTTCCCTATCTCGTGGTTCCGCTGACTTCCTATCAAGCGGTCCGGAATGCACGCTTCAATTTCTCGGTATGGAGCCGCACAACGGCTCCGGCGACTTCGGCCCAGGAAATCTTGCTGTTTTCCGCTCAAACCGCGAACCCCGTGTCCGATTTTCACATCCGGTTGGTTGGACCGCGCATTGGGGTCAAAGAAGATCCTCCGATCGGATCGAGTATCCCGGCCTTTACCAGTTATCTGTGCGCGCATTCCCATGTCCGAACCGGAACTTATACCTTCGCCGTGGATCGCGGAACCGAGAGTGGTCGCCAGAGCCTTTTGCATCTCGAAATGGACAATAAAGGCAAGAATCAGATCAGCATTCGAGTCGGTGGCGAAGCGGTATTGATGTCCAGGGGAACGATGAAGGTACCCGCCGTGCTTTGAGCATCGTTTCGATGAGATTCTGCAGGTCGCCCGTCCTTTTTCCACAGCCAGCGTAGCGTGGGCGCGGGAATCGAGCCGTTGACGGTGGTTGCCATGCGCGGCGTACCGGTGAAATTGACGGGTGTTTCCGCGATCGTAAGGTCAAACCCGGTGCCGGACAGCACCTTGGCCATCCCGGTGGCGGTCGCTTCCCGCGCCCAAGCGGGTTTGAGCCAGGGCGACATTCCCAGCAGGACACCACCCGCGGCCAGGCCCTGAAGAAATCGCCGACGAGGCAAGGCCGGTAAAATGACTTGGGATTGGGAATTGCGTTTCATCTTGGTTTGTCCTCGTCAGGTACAGTTATAAAAGGTAGAACCGCGTGTCAGCTAGGTAGGTCGGGTTAGCGGAAACTGTCGGGTTACGCTATCGCTAACCCGCCCGGCGCGGCTGCTCGGAGTTCGTTACACCACTCGGATTGGTGCGCTCCCTGAGTGCCCGATAGTGCGTTCTATCTTATGCTTCCCAACCCTACGCCAACCTGACTTGAAAATTACATTTCTGTAATCGCTATAGCCACAATACAATGGGAGGCTAGATTTTTATAACGAGGTCGTGATGAAAGTCCTGATCGTCGAAGACGAACTCAAAACTGGCGACTACCTACGCAAGGGGCTAAGTGAGAACGGCTTTTCCGCTGACTTGGCGACCGATGGAGCGGGCGGCCTGCATTTAGCCCGAACGGGTGAATACGATGTCATCGTGCTCGATGTGATGCTGCCGGGCATGGACGGCTGGAGCGTGT
>JBOICY010000049.1:0-4811 GCA_050740335.1 Methylococcales bacterium
GCATTGTCAAGCGTGAGGACGAAGTCACGGCCTTTGATGCGCGCAATCTAGGCGCGCTGACACCGGGGTATGCGAGTCTGGAGATGTTTCAGGGCAAGGCTCCGGATCCAAGGGACGATGTGTACGCGCTGGCTTGTGTCAGCTATGAACTGCTGACCGGCAAACACCCTTATGCCATGGTTCCGGCCAACAAGGCTCTGAAACTGGGCTTACAACCAAAACCCGTGGACGGACTCAGCCGCGGCTGCTGGAAAGGGCTGCAACGGGGACTATCTCTGAGACAGACGGACCGTACACCTTCCGCAGAACTCTTTCTGGCCGAATTACAGGGACGTTCAACGGCATATTCCTGGCGCATGATTCTGGTGCTGTTGCTGTCCGCGGCGACCTTGGCAACCGCTGTTTATTTCCAACCGGAGCTATTCCAGCAGGCTAAGATCGCATTATCGGTCTCCCATTCCAATCCGTCGCCGGGAAAAATAAAAACGCCACCCGCCGTCTCCCCGCCTCAAATGATTAACGCCGGACCGAAACCAGAATCAAGCGACTCTAAACGTTCGACTGACACTGCATCGGCCGGCAATACCTCGATAGTCAAGTCAGCCCTCCAAGAATCTCGATCAAACGCTGGATCGGGAGTTCGTCTCTCCCCGGGCAAAGATAATGATCCGAAAAATATTCCTACACGGAAAAACAGGAAACAAGCAAAAGAGTTAGCTACCGCGAGGAGAGTGCAGCCGCCGAATCTTTCTAAAGGCAATACTCGCGTGTCTGATACGAAAATCAGTCAGCCAACAACGGTGGCGTCCCGTTCTCCTTCAACCCCGGTCAAGATGGCCCGCTGTCAAACACTGCTGCACAAAGTGAGGCTCGGTGATCAAGACAGCAGAGAGTCCTATCTAAGGGACTGTGCAAACTGAACAACCAACCTTGGACGCTGGCGCCTTGATCCACTTGATCCAAGAGAACCAGGGAAATTGCATAGACTTCTGTAACGGATATTAAAAAAGGAATTTTCCATGAAATCCTTTATCTATGCGTTGATCCCGGTTCTTGCTTTGATTGTATCAGGATGCTCCCATCGGCCAAAGCTTACCAGAGCATTACCTTTCGAAGAAGCAGTAAAATTGGTAGCGGATGATCTCTTCATCCAAGTGGATAAGCAACGGGGAATCCTCAACAAGCTATCTGACGCCATGTTCGTGGTCGACCCCGTAATCGATGCCGATACCGGGGAGGTTACCAAAACCAGTTCCCGCATACAGGAAGTAATCGAACTGGAAGCAAAGCAGAGATTTAAAAATTTTGGCCTGGCCGAAATGACTTCTCAAAACATTACCAAGGCGCCCTACGTCATCAGTGGAATATTGCGCCAAGGGCATTATAGCAGCGATTCGGACAAGTTAATGCGCTTATGGATTTCCATTGTCGAAGTGCAGTCCGGTAGAATCGTGGCGCATTCCAGTGCCTGGATTTCAGATGAAAAACTGGCCTACGAACCGACCCCCATGTATCGCGATAGTCCGGTGTTTATAATCGATGCGCGAGTTAAAGGCTTGATTGCTACCGCCAAAGCCGCTACCGGCGGTATCGCGGATAAGGAATACTTCAACTCATTGGCGACCAACGCGCTTTTGACCGAAGCTGGCAATGCCTATGATCAGGGTAATTACACCCTGTCGCTCGGCTTACATGCCAAGGCTGCCGAGCGTGCTGATGGACAGGTCATGAAAACGTTCAGGGGGCTTTATTTGAGCTTTTTAAAACTTGAACGCGTTGACGAAGCGGAGGATGCCTTCGGGAAGTTGGCGGATCTCGGGATCAGGGATAACGATCTCTACATCAAAATGTTATTCCAGGTCAATAAGACCGATTTTTTCGGAAATCGGGAGGATCTGATGGAATATCCGATTTGGTTACGTCAAATTGCCGGAAGGCTCATGGCATCGGGACATTGTATGGAGATCAGCGGGCATGCGAGTCATTCGGGCACGGAAGAATATAACAACAGACTTTCCCAAATGCGTGCGGAACAAATCCAGAAGCTTTTGCAGAACGAAGAACCTGGTCTCTCCGAAAAGCTGCAAGCCATAGGTTGCGGGTTTCACGATAACTGGGTCGGGAGCGGCTCTGATGATGACAGTGACGCAATAGACCGCAGAGTTCAATTTCGGGTGATCGAATGCGGTTTGCCGAAAGGCAGAGAATGCACGCCTGGCCTGGTAGATAGAAACTAAGCCCCGACACGCTTTTTTGATGCCTGGCGTGCCCCAAAAAATGGCGCTATTGGGTCCAGCTATGCGGCGAAGCATTCCAATAATTCGGCTGGTTTGACAAAGCCGAGTTCACGGAACCCCGCAATTTATTAGCACTCTAATGCGTTGAGTGCTAAAATTGATTCCACGAACCCTACAGGAGGATCCACTTGTCATGAATAACGCATTGGCGTTGCCGCAGAATTTGTCGGTTGGCTCGTTCGACCACTATCTGATCAGTGTTAACCAACTGCCCAAACTCAACGCGGAAGAAGAGCGCCGGCTCGCGCTTCGCTTTCGCGAAAAAGGTGATCTGGAGGCCGCGCGCCAATTGGTCATGGCGAACCTTCGCTTTGTAGTTCATATTGCGCGCGGCTATCACGGCTACGGTCTCGCCTTGCCCGATCTGGTTCAGGAAGGCAATATCGGCTTGATGAAAGCGGTCAAGCGTTTCGACCCCGATGTCGGTGTTCGCCTGGTTTCATTCGCGGTCCATTGGATTCGTGCGGAAATCCACGAATTCGTGATCAGAAACTGGCGCATCGTCAAAATCGCGACCACAAAGGCGCAGCGCAAGCTGTTCTTCAACCTGAAAAAATCGAAAAAGCGCCTCGGTTGGCTCAGTCCGCACGAGGCCCACGCGGTTGCGGACGATTTGGGCGTCAAGGTCGAAACGGTATACGAAATGGAGAATCGCCTCGATAACCACGATTTGGCATTCGATACCCCGGTCAACGAAGACCTGGAAGAATCGGGAAATTATTGCCCTTCGACCTATCTTGCCGCCAACAAGGCTTCCGATCCTGCTGCGATGCTTGAAAATTCCGATTGGGATCGTTACGAGCAGACCCGTCTGTACGATGCACTCGCGCAATTGGATGATCGAAGCCGGGACATTCTGGCCAGCCGCTGGCTGAACGAGCAAAAATCGACCCTGCATGAACTGGCTGACCGTTACAGCTTATCGGCCGAGCGTATCCGCCAACTCGAAAAAAATGCCATGAAAAAACTGAAAGAGGCCATCGCTTGATTGGTCAGAAATTGGATAGCCGGATTTCCAGTCAAAGGGTGGAAAAGCACGCAAAATATGTCCAGAGCCGGGGCCACAGCGGGGAGAAATCGGGTCGGGGACGGCAGCCGACGATGGAATCGGGAGTGTCGTCGCGTTCTCGGGTTTTAACCCTTCTGCTCGATCGGATATCCGCTCCTGACCCAATCGATCATGCCGCCCTTTAGATTATGCACATCGGTGAAATGCAATGCATTGAGTATGGCCGCCGCGGTCGTACTCCGCACGCCGGCGCGGCAAACCGTGATAATTTTACGGTCTTTGTAACTTTCGTACTCGGTCGTTTTTGCCGCGAGCCGGTGCAAGGGAATCGATACGGATCCGGCTAAGTGTCCCAACTCTCCGTTGAATTCGTCGGCTTGGCGGACATCGATAATCAGCGGCGGGTCGTTTCCAGAAATCTGATCCCTCACCATTTCCGGACTCATCTGGAACACTTTGTTCAGCTCGGCGATGGAAGGGTAGGTGATTTCGCTATCCTCGACATCCGTTGCATTTACCTGCAGCACTTCCTGGATCTGTTCTGGAAGCGGAAGCCCCAAAGCCGCCATGATATCGATATATTCTTCACGGGTTTTATGGGCGATGCGTGGATTGTGGCGCTTTTCGTGACCGATCGTCGATCGCTTATTGCCACGATAATCATGTCCCGGAAATAACAGAGTATCGTCGAACAGGCTGAATAATTTCTCGGTAATACTGTCATATTGCTGACCCGGGTCACCGGAAGCAAAATCCGTTCTTCCGGTCCCGCCGATCAGCAAGCAGTCGCCGCTCAAAACCCGGTCATCGGCGAGCAGACTGATACTGTCTGGAGTATGACCTGGAGTATATAAAATTTTCAGGCTGAGATTTCCAACGTTCAGGAGATCACCGTCGTGAACATGAATATCGACATTTGGCTGAGGCGCGGAGAGGTGCCGGACCACTTTGGCACCCGTCAGCGAACTCAATTCACCGCAAGCCGAACGGTGATCGGCGTGGGTATGGGTATCGAGTACATAGTCCAACTTCAGATTGTGGTAAGCCAAAACGGCCAGATAGCGGTCGATGCGAGGTGCCACCGGATCCACGATCAGCGCGCGCCCGGTTGCTTCACAACCAATCAGATAGGTTTTACAGATACTGTTGTTCAGTTCATGAAATAGCATGACAATGACCTCGAATATGGAAAAGGATTAACCTATATAGCACATTGTATTATACACTTATACGTTTGCTGTATATATGCTGACAGATTCAAGAGTCACCGAGTATTAGTTGAATCAATCCTCTCCCAGTTCCGGGTTGGCTGACTAATTATCGTAAGTCGGATTTCTCCAGCGAACTGATAGCCGGAGCCACGGTCGCGCCCGAGAATATTCCCCGCCACCCGCGTCCTCGGGTGCTGGTAAATTCTTGGAATTCTCTCACGGCGTCCGAAGGCAGGCCTTATATAGCAGGCTTATCCCGAGCACGGCTGGAAGACGCTTGGCCGAGAACCCGGA
>JBOICY010000050.1:0-3705 GCA_050740335.1 Methylococcales bacterium
CGGAATGACGGATTTATGTGATTCAAGTTGACTGCCTACTAGACACTTTGGAATACTTCCGGATTCGAATAATCCGGGGTTTCCCGGCGCAGTTGTCGATGCAGCAGGACTCCGAACACTATCGATACCGCGTTCGCGAGACTGATTTCGAACACGAAGCGGAACAGGTCCACGAAACGGTAAAGCAGATAAAATAAAAGCGCGGCCGCGATCGACGCGGGCGCCGAGAGGCCGAATCCCGCGAACGCGACCCCGCCGGTTAACAGTGACAGGACATAGGGCAGCGCCCAATGGGTCACGATGGTCGCCATGGCCCATTTGCCAAACGCATTGCCCCAGACTTTCTTGACCCGCTTGAGATAAAGCTCCAGTGCCGCGGATGATTTTCCGTCCCCGTCGATCCGGTACCTCAAAGGCATCGCGGCGCCAAAGAAATAAGCCCGGATCCGTTCGAAACTGCCGAGCCATTTCCGAAGTTTCGGGGCCGCGCCGATCAGCGCCGCGGTCTCTTCCATCCAGCCGTCGAAGAAATAAATATGCGGGAAGCGCGAGTGCATTTTCGAGCAGTAATCCGCGTGGCTTCGATCGTCCGCTGCAACGATTCGCAAGCGTTCCTGTTCGTCCGGCAAGGGGATCGACCCGCTGAATAAGGCCGCGACCAGGCGCGCGTGCATTTCCGCCATCGCCGGAATCGAACCGATCGTGGGCCGTACCATGCCGACAAACGCGAGATTCGGCATGCGCGGATGGACACAACCCTTGTACAAATCCCGGTGGTTGTATTTCCAGCCGCCGGGAAATTTCATATTCATCGCGCTGGGTTGGAATCCGGTATTGAAGATCACGGTATCGAATTCCTCGAAGCTTTGGTCATTGAAGCGCGCGCCGTTCGGATCGAACGATTCGACGCCACCCCTGGGTACGATTCTTTCGGTCTTGATCAGGTAGAGCAAGTCGTCCGGCGGGAAATCGGGCCGGGTCAGGTTGCCGCTGTGCTCAGGCGAACTCGGCTTCGACCAGAATTTAACATGGAAATGATGCGGCGCCACGGCTTTCGGAAACCATTCCTTGAATTGCTCGTAAGTCACCGTGTGGTCCGAATAAAACTTTAGATGAGAATTGATCGCGCGTTTCTTCAGGAACATGGGTATCTTCCGGTGCATCCAGCCGAGTCCGCTGGTCAGGACTTCCGGATAACTGATCATGTGCCGGCCGAATTGCCAGAACTGCATCTGGTCGAAGGGATTCTGCGTGTTCTTCACCACTCTCGGCGCGAGCGCGACGCCCTGCGAGGAAACCACGAGTTTTTTAGTCACTTGCGCGAGTTCTCCAACCAGTCCGACACCGGATTCCCCGAGTCCGATGCAGAGCACTTTCTGATCCCTGAAACCGGCCGAATCGTGGTATTCGGAGCTATGCATCACTTTGCCCGCGAATTGCGGGATTCCCGGATATTCGGGGATCGAGGGTTTGGCATGCAATCCGGCCGCGACGATCAGATAATCGATGTCGTCATAGCTTCCGTGGTTGGTGACAAGACTGAATTTGCCTGGCTCGGTACGAACAACTTCCGACACCCTTCGATCGAATTCAATCAGCGGCATCAGGTTGAATTTCGTGGCGAAGGCTTGCAAGTAGGCCAGCATGTGCTGGTTGGTCAGGAAATCCGGATACTCGTTCGGCATCGGAAAGCAACCGAATTCGGTGATCCACTTGGATGAAGTCAGGGTAAAGGTTTTCCAGGCGATTCGCCCCCAGATCCCGCCGATGAACTTGTCCTGCTCCAATATTTTGACTGTGAATCCTTTGTCCAGGAGTTCCTTCGCGGCGATCATTCCTCCGCATCCGGAACCGATTACCACGGCGTTCTTACCGCTAGATTGTACTGTCGAATTCATAAGTCTTTGTTAAGTGGTATTAAATAGGTGATTGGTTTTACGGAAAAGACCGGAGCCGGTCTAAACGGTTACAAATCAAAGGAATCGAACTTGCTTCCGATCGGTTGCAAATCATAATACACCGCCGGCGTTGGCGCCAGCGTGTTCGGATGCGCCCTAAGATGCCTGAGCGGGACCGGATTTTGTACCCCGTCCCGGACGTTTCAACGATGCGTGGCGCTTGGATAAGACATTCGAGCCCGTATAGATAACCCTCTCCGCGCCGCAGGAATTAAGCACTTCCTTGCACCCGCGGTATTCTATACACTAGCGCACCGGATCGCGGTCAAATACCAAACGCTGGAAACACTGTCCGGGACAATCACGCTTCGGACACGCGAATCGGGTTCGTTCGATGTGTTACAGTGCGTCCGCGTGCGAGTTGGCACGAACCTCCCGCGGCCAGCATCCAGACAAACAACAATCAAAACCATGTCTGAAACCATCACAACCACTGAAAACTTTCTGATCGCCATGACGATCATTTTTACCGTCCCTTACCTGATCTGGCGGCTGGCCAGAACCGAGTATTACGCGCCGCTGGTGGTCGTGCAGATTATCACCGGTGTGATGTTAGGTCCCGGTGTTCTGGGCAAAGTCTTTCCGGACTATTACGCGTTCGTCTTCAGTCAACCGGTCGTCCAGTCCTTGAATGGCATCGCCTGGTGGGCGGTGATGATTTTTGTGTGGATCGCTGGAATCGAGCTGAATCTGCAACAGGCCTGGGAGCATCGGCGGGAAAGCGGCATCACCGCCGGGCTCGCGCTGGGGACGCCGTTGGCGTTCGGCTGCATCGCCGCGGCAGGCATGTTAATGTGTGACGGCTGGATCGGATCGAAGGCGATGGCCTGGCAGTTTGTTCTGGGTGTAGGCATGGCTTGCGCGGTCACCGCGCTTCCCATTTTGATCCTGCTCATGGAAAAACTGGACATCCTGCGCCAGCCGATCGGGCAGCGCATCCTGCGCTATGCCAGCCTCGATGACATTGCAATCTGGGGTGTGCTCGCATTGATCCTGATGGATTGGCAGCGTATCGAAAAGCAAGTCCTGTTTCTGCTCGGCTTTGGGCTTTCTTGTTATGGCTTACGCAAACTCATGCTGCGCCTGCCGGAGAGCGACCGCTGGTATGCAGGCTTGATCTGGCTCGCGGCTTGCTCCTATGGCGCCGAATGGGGCGGGCTGCACTTCATGGTCGGCGCTTTCCTGGCCGGCGCTTTCCTGGATACCGAATGGTTCGACCTGAAGCAGATGGATATGCTGCGCCATCATTTGCTGCTCGTGGTCATGCCGGTTTTTTTCCTGAACGCCGGTTTGAGAACCGATTGGTCCATCGGCGGTCAAACGGTTTTCGTCGCCGCGGGCGTGCTGCTGTTTGCCGCCGTGGCGGGGAAATTGGCAGCCATGCGCCTCGCCGCGAGAATTCTCAAATGGGAGCGCGGCGAGGCCGCGATTATCGGTTGGTTGCTGCAAACCAAGGGATTGATCATGATTATTTTTGCGAATATCCTGCTGGATAAAAGCATCATTAGCGGTGAAACCTTCACCGCCCTGTTGCTGATGTCGGTAGCCAGCAACATGTTCACGGTGCCCATAGTATCGCCCAAACTGGAATGCTTGAACGAGATCATTTCCAAGCCGGAATAATCGAATCCGATCTCCAGTTTCCGGTTGGAAATCCGGTTGGTATATTCCGATCCGGCCGCCATCGTGATTGACAACTTCAACCGCTTTAGAGTAGTTTTCCGGGTGGTATAAAGGGCTGTTACTT
>JBOICY010000051.1:0-9399 GCA_050740335.1 Methylococcales bacterium
CTCCAACAAGATAAGACCGAGAAAGATTCCAGAGATGTAATGTCGGAAAATTCTAATCATGCAAATCCGAAACCCTCATTTTCACAATAAACGCAGATACACACTTTCGAGGCTGAAGATTATGCTCATTAGCCGGTCAGGACGCTCAACGGAATACCGATGCGATAAGACAATGCGGTGTAATGCTTCGTACTCATTGATCCATCATCAATATTAGTAGAAAGGGACTCGGATAACCTGTGCTAGAATCTGTTGAATCAAATCCATTTGCAGTTCAATCAACAGTAATCCAAGGAGACTCCATGCGTTCCCTTTCTGAATGCAGAATCGGCGTGGTCGGACTGGGCTATGTCGGCCTGCCGCTCGCGGTAGAATTCGCGGACCATTTCAGCACCATCGGGCTCGATATTAACACGCAACGAATCCGAGAGTTGCGGGATGGCGTCGATAAGTCGTTGGAGGTCGATTCAACACGGTTGACCGGAGCCCGGCATCTTGAACTCACATCGAATCCACAGGATCTCGACGATTGTAATGTTTATATCATTACAGTTCCAACCCCGATCGACAAGAATAAACGTCCCGATCTGAGCCCGCTGGTCAAGGCGAGCACCATGGTCGGCAAGATTCTGTCCAAAAACGATCTCGTGATCTATGAATCCACAGTCTATCCCGGAGCGACCGAAGAAGTCTGCATTCCGCTCCTGGAAACCGAATCCGGCCTGACTTTCAACCGGGATTTTTTCGCGGGTTACAGCCCGGAACGGATCAACCCGGGCGACAGGGAACACGGCCTTACTACGATCAAGAAAGTGACTTCCGGTTCAACACCGGAGATCGCCGGCTTTGTCGACCGATTATATTCGACCGTGATCAAGGCCGGGACCCATCAAGCCAGCAGTATCAAAGTCGCCGAAGCCGCCAAGGTGATCGAGAACACACAACGCGATGTCAATATCGCTTTGATCAATGAACTGGCCATGTTATTTAACACCCTTGGCTTGAATACGCTCGAGGTTCTCGAGGCCGCGGGCAGTAAATGGAATTTCCTTCCGTTCCGGCCGGGACTGGTCGGCGGCCACTGCATCGGGGTCGACCCCTATTATCTGACCCACAAGGCTCAGGAAGTCGGACACCATCCGGAAATCATACTCGCGGGCAGGCGCATCAACGATCAGATGGGGGCCTATGTGGCCGAACGGGTCGTCAAATTGATGACCCAAAAGCGCATTCATGTCGCCGGGGCCAATGTCCTGGTGATGGGCTTGACATTCAAAGAAAATTGCCCGGACATCCGCAATACCCGGGTTGTCGATATCATCGAGGAACTCAAAGGTTATAACGCGATTGTCGATGTCTATGATCCCTGGGTGGATCCCGCGGATGCCCGAACCGAATTGGCTATCAATCTGATCAACCGGCTCGAGAAGGGGCGTTACGACGCGATTATTCTCGCGGTGGCCCACCGGCAGTTCAGGGCCATGAGCGCCGCTGAAATCCGTGACCTGGGGAAAGCCCAGTGCGTACTCTTCGACGTCAAATACGTACTTCCCCTGGACCAGGTCGATGCGGCTTTGTAAGGCCGGAATGAAATTTTTATGAGAATACTGATTACGGGTACGGCCGGATTCATCGGCTCGGCGGTCGCGGAACGCCTGCTGAATCGTGGCGATCAAATAGTCGGTATCGACAATGTCAACGATTACTACGACGTTTCTTTAAAAAAGGCTCGTTTGAAAAGGATCGGGGGCCACAAACTGTTTACCGAGGCTTTCGGAAATCTGGAAGACCGGAATCTGGTCGATTCGACCTTCGAATGGTTTAGACCGGATCGCGTGATCAATCTGGCCGCACAGGCCGGAGTCCGCTACTCACTCGAGAATCCGCGCGCCTACATCGATTCGAACCTGGTGGGATTCGCGAACATCCTGGAAGCCTGCCGTCGCTATCGAGTCGAACATCTGGTCTTCGCGTCCAGCAGTTCGGTCTACGGGGCAAACACTTCGATGCCTTTTTCGATTCACGACAACGTCGACCATCCGATCAGCCTGTACGCGGCGACGAAAAAGGCGAATGAACTCATGGCGCATTCCTATAGTCATCTGTATGGAATCCCGGCCACCGGATTGCGCTTCTTCACCGTCTACGGTCCCTGGGGACGTCCGGACATGGCCTTGTTCCTGTTCACCAAAGCGATCCTCGAAGGAAGACCGATCAATGTGTTCAATCAGGGTAATCTGCGCCGCGATTTCACCTACATCGATGATATCGTCGAAGGCGTGGTTCGGGTGCTCGACCGCATCGCGACCCCCAACCCGGAATGGGACAGCGCCAGGCCCGACCCCGGATCGAGCAAGGCGCCCTATCGGCTTTACAATATCGGAAACAATAATCCGGTCGATCTGATGGTTTTTATTGAAGTTCTCGAAAATACGATCGGCCGCAAGGCTCGGATGAATTTTCTGCCGATGCAGGACGGGGACGTTCCGGCGACCTGCGCCGATGTTTCGGATCTCGTGGCCGACACCGGATACAAACCGTCCACGCCGATCGAGGCCGGCGTGGAACGCTTCATCGCGTGGTATCGACACTATTACGCTTGCCGATGAACGACCCGAAGGTCCCTGTTTTAGGTATTGCCGCATTCAGCGGTACGGGTAAAACCACGTTATTGGTCCAGTTGATACCCCGCCTGAAACGCCACGGCCTTCGAATCGGACTGATCAAACACAGCCACCACAATTTTGATATCGACCACCCGGGCAAGGACAGCTACCGGCTGCGCGAATCCGGCGCGAATCCGGTCATGTTGAGTTCGAAATTTCGCCGTGCCGTGATCACCGAACATGAAAATCCCATTGAACCGGTTTTGTCCGAACAGCTGAGCCATCTGGACCAGTCAAATCTCGATCTGGTCCTGGTCGAAGGCTTTAAACGCGAAAGGTTTCCGAAAATAGAACTGCATCGGCCGAGCCTCGGAAAACCCCTGCTTTATCCGCTTGACGACTCGATCATCGCGATCGCGACCGATTCGCGGCTGGCCGTCGAGCCCGATATCCCGGCACTCGACATCAACCGGCCGGAGCAGATCGCCGAATTCATTCTGAATCGTTTTATGGGCCGGCATGCAGATTGACGATTGTATCCCGAAACCGGCGGCAAAAATTCTGACCCTGGAAGAGGCTCGGGAAGTCGTCGAATCCACGATCGCTCCATTGACCGGCTATGAACAGCTCGTGCTCAGAAATTGTCTCGGCAGGGTACTCTTCGACGATGTCAGGGCACCGATCGATATCCCGCAAGAAGCCCAATCGTCGATGGACGGCTATGCCTTTAACAGCCGGGAATTGGCTCCAGGCAGCACTTCGCGATTCCGCGTAGCGGGTACTTCGTGGGCCGGCCGGCCTTACATGGCTTCCGTGAGCAAAGGAGAATGCGTGCGTATATTCACGGGCGCGGCCATGCCATCGGGTACCGACTCCGTGGTCATGCAGGAAAATGTCCACCGGAGCGATGACCTCGTCGAGATCCCGGCGGGTATCCGAAGCCAGGAAAATATCCGAACTCCCGGAGATGAAATTGAACGAGGCCAAGGGGTTTTGGAAAAGGGCAAGAGACTTTCGCCGGCCGATATCGGGATACTCGCCTCGCTGGGCATCCACGAAATTCGGGTTCGAAGAATGCCCCGCGTGGCTTTTTTCTCGACCGGCGACGAACTCGTCTCGCTCGACACGCCGCTTGAAGCCGGGCGGATTTATGACAGTAACCGTTATCTCCTGTATGGACTGCTGAAGGCTCTCGGGATCGAAGCCCTGGACTTTGGAATTGTTCCCGATAATCGGGACGAGGTTCTCGACGCCCTGGTGGAAACCTCCGCGGTTTCGGATGTCGTCATCACTTCCGGAGGGGTATCGGTCGGTGACGCCGACCTGGTCAGAAACGCGGTGGCGTCCACGGGTCACATCGCATTCTGGAAAATCGCGATGAAACCGGGCAAACCCCTGGCATTCGGTCAATTCGGGGCCGCGCAATTTTTCGGTCTGCCCGGCAATCCGGTTTCGGTTTTCGTGACTTTCTACCAGATTGTCCGGCCGGCGCTGTTGCGCATGATGGGAGCCAAACCGGGCAAGGCACTCCGGATGCAGGCCGTCTGCCTTAAAAAAATCGTCAAGACTCCGGGGCGACAGGAGTTTCAACGCGGAAATTTGTTTATCGATGAGTCCGGGACAATCCGGGTCGTTCCTTCTGAAAAGCAGCAGTCTCATCAATTGAGCGCGATGGCCCGGTGCAATTGTTTTATTGTTCTGCCTGCCGAGTGCGGAGGTATCGAGGCCGGTAAACCGGTTGAAGTCGAGTGGATCGATCCTGCGTTTCATTTTAATTGAATGAATTTCAGAGCCTTTAAAATCTCCGCGGCCCGATTGTTGCCCGACAGCCCTGTTTCGGGAATCATGGATAACCCAATTCTCCCGGGAAACTTTCCAAAATGCGACTGAGTCCTCAGGAGTTTCGGGACTGTGAATCGCGCAGAATCACGCTTCTCGGAATGTCCGGGGTGGGTAAGACCACGCTGTCCAATTACCTGCCGAGAGACAAGTGGTTTCATTATTCCGGAGATTATCGGATCGGCACAAAATATCTCGAGGAACCGATTCTCGACAATATCAAGCGACAGGCCATGGAGATTCCGTTTTTACGCGACCTGCTGCGCTCGGACTCGATCTATATCTGCAATAACATCACGGTGAACAACCTGTACCCGGTATCCACCTTCCTCGGGAAAGTCGGCGACGAATCGCTCGGAGGGCTTTCCTTGCAGGAATTCAAACGCAGGCAGAATTTGCATCGGGAGGCGGAAATCCGTGCCATGCTGGACGTCCCGGAGTTCATCCGGAAGGCCGAACAGATTTACGGCTACAAACACTTTGTGAACGATGCGGGCGGCAGTCTCTGCGAACTGGATTGTCCGGAAGTCATCGAAAGCCTGGCCGAACATACGATCATAATCTATTTGAAGGCCTCCGCCGAGCTTGAAAAGACGCTGATTCAGAGAACCCGGGAAAAGCCCAAGCCTTTGTATTACCGTGAATCCTTTCTCGACCAAAATCTTGAGCTTTTCATGCGGGAACAAGGAATCGCGAGCCCCGATATGATTCCGCCCGATGACTTTGTAAGCTGGGTGTTCCCGAGGCTGTTCAGTTCGAGACTCCCGCGTTATGAAAGGATCGCCGATGAATTCGGCTATGTAATCGACGCAGGGGACATCGCGAACGTGAAATCCGAACAGAATTTTCTCGATCTGGTCGCGGACGCCATGAGGAAACAGCCATGAGATCATCGATCGCAGGCCTCGACTGTTCAGCGGAGGACAGCTGATGCCCCTGGTAGCCCATAACGATTTACCAACTTTCACGCGGCTGGCGCGGGACGGAGAAACCATTTTGCCGGCCGAGACCGCGCTGCACCAGGATATCCGGGAAATGCATATCGGACTGCTCAACATGATGCCCGATTCCGCGCTGGCCGCGACCGAAAGGCAGTTCTTCCGCCTGGTCGGAGCCTGTAATCAGATTGTCCAGTTCTATATGCATCCCTTTACGATTCCGGGCTTGCAACGCAGCCCCGAGGCGCGGGAATACATCGCGCGATACTACGAACCCTTCGAAAAAATCAAGCAGGACGGACTGGACGCACTGATTATCAGCGGTGCCAATGTGACCCACCCGCGCCTTCCCGATGAATCGTTCTGGAAACCGCTGAACGAGGTCTTCGACTGGGCCAAACGCAATGTGACTTCCACACTGTGTTCGTGTCTCGCGAGCCACGCCCTGGTCGAATATTGCCATCATATCCGACGCACCCATCTCGGCGAAAAGCGCTGGGGCGTATTTTCCCATCGATTGGTCGATCGCACCCACCCGCTCGTGAACGATCTGAATACCCGCTTTGACGTACCTCATTCGCGATTCAACGAAGTCTTCCGGTCCGAACTCGAGGCGGCCGGGCTCCAGGTGCTCGCCGAAAGCGAGGAGGCTGGCGTCCATCTGTGGGTCAGCCCGGATGGCTTTCGTGTGGTCTATTTTCAAGGGCATCCCGAATATGATCTGATCAGCCTGATGAAGGAATACAAGCGGGAAACCCTTCGTTACTTTCGCGGCGAGATACCGGAATACCCCCCCTTTCCTGAAAATTATTTCGACGAGGATTCTAATCGGGTATTGAACGAATACCGGCAACAAATCATCGCGGCGAAAAACCGGAACCGGGCGGCGCCCGAATTTCCCGAAGCGGGGATCCTCGAACATCTCGATATCACCTGGCGCGATACGGCACGGGCGCTGGTCAGCAACTGGCTCGGCTGGGTCTACCAGATTACCCACAACGACCGCCTCATCCCGTTCATGGATCATATCGATCCGGATAATCCCCTCGGGCTCGAAAGGCCCGTGGTGCGCCAAGAGAAAAGGAAATAATACGCTGAAGGTGCACCGGTTTTGTGGATTTACACTTTACAGATTTTCGTCCTCGCTGATTCTCGGCCATGCGGTCAATACCGCCTGGACCAGAGCAGCCAGCGGTATCGCGAAAAACACGCCCCAGAATCCCCACAAGCCCCCGAAAAACAGGATTGCGACGATGATCGCGACCGGATGCAGGTTGACGACCTCGGAAAACAGCATCGGCACCAGAAACACCCCGTCGAATAACTGGATCACCGAATAGGCAACGACGATATAGACAAACGCGTCGCCGACCCCCCACTGGAAATACGCGACGATCACGACCGGAAAGGTCACCAGCGTCGCGCCGACATAGGGAATGATCACGGACAAGCCCATACAAACCGCAAGCAACAGCGCGTAATTGAGTTGCATGAACGAGAACGTGATGTAGCTGATCAGCCCGAGAATCAACACCTCGATGAACTTGCCGCGGACGTAATTCCCGATCTGGACATCCACTTCAAGCCAGACTTTGGTGGAAAGATGGCGCTCGCGCGGAAAATATTGTACGAACCAGGCAATGATCCGCTCGTGATCCTTCAAAAAGAAAAATACCATGACCGGTATCAGAATCATATAGACGGTCAAGGTGATCAGCGCAAAAAAAGTCGAAGCCGAAATGGATAGTATTTTCTGGGTGTAACCGATCAGTTCCTGGCGCACGACCGCGAACAGTTCGTCAATCTGTTCGACATTGATGAATTGAGGATATTGTTCCGGCAACTTCATGACCTCCAGCTGCCCCCGGCTGATCATGCTCGGTAACTGTTCGAAGAGCTGAATGGTTTGTTGATAGAGAACCGGTAACAGCGCAAACAGAATGAAGGTCAAAAAAGCCAGGAAGGCGACATAGACAACCCATACCGAGAGCCTTCTCGGAAATCCTTTGGATTCGGAAAAGGAAACCAGTCCTTCGAGAAGATAGGCGATCACGCCGGATGCGAAAACCGGCATCAGAATATCCGACAGGTAGATCACCAGGAAAAAGCCGAGCACCAGCAAAACCGCGAGCGAAATTGCCTGGGAATTCGGGAATACCCGGCTCACCCAATCCTGGAAAAATTTGATATTGGAAAATTTGAGGTCTTTATTATTCATCAGCGTTCGATTTCCGGACCGATTCGCGTAGCACTCCGCCGGGGTTGCCGGATGGCTGTTTGTGACCAATTCAGCACTATACAGAAATGACTCGGCGTGCGGCAAGGTAATTTCGGCCCGGGTTTTATGATCGTTGGCGCCAAGCCGCTGATTCTGTTACATCAGTCGCGTTAGGCTAATTATTGCACAGCTTTCCCACAGGCTTTCCACCTAAAAAACACAGCATATTGTGCTTGACATGGATATTGAACACAGTCTATAGTGTTTTATAGAATCAATCAACAAAGGGGCGGATGCGCCCTGCCCCGCAATTTGGAGGAGACATGATGGGAACAGAAGCGCCCCTTGTCGAACTCGGATCGATCCGTTCGGTTCCGGACGTAAGCGTCCCGAGCGCCGAAATCCATGCCGTAGCGCCGGGTGAAGTTCGTGTGATCCGCCGCAACGGTAAAGTGACTGCATTCGACAGCAACAAAATCACGGTTGCGATCACCAAGGCCTTTCTCGCCGTGGAGGGCGGCAATGCCGCGGCCAGCAGCCGGATTCACGAAACGGTACTGGATTTAACCGCCGGGATCGTCAAGGCCCTGACCCGCCGCATGCCGGGTGGTGGAACGGTCCATATCGAGGACATTCAGGACCAGGTCGAACTCGCGCTGATGCGCAATGGCCATCAGAAAATCGCTCGCGCCTATGTACTGTATCGGGAAGAACACAATCGGCTGCGCGCCGAAAAGTTCGCCTCCAAAGCGGAAGAATCCAACACAGTCCTGCATGTGAGCCTGGAAGACGGTTGCCGGGTACCCTTGGATACGGGCCGTCTATTGCAGATCATTGAAGAAGCCTGCAGCGCTTTGCCCGAGGTCGACAGCCGCTTGATTCTCGCGGAATCCATGCGCAGCCTTTTCGACGGGGTTCCGGAAAAAGATGTCCTGCCGGCTCTGGTCATGAGCGCGAGGACCCGGATCGAAAAAGAACCGAATTATTCCTGTGTAACCGCGCGCTTGCTGCTCGACAGCATCCGTTCCGAGGCTTTGACCTTCCTTAACGGCGCCAAGACAAAAGCCTCGCAAAGCGAAATGGCCAAGCGCTATCCAGACTATTTCGCCGATTATATCCATAAGGGAGCCCAACTCGAATTACTCGATCAAACGCTCGAACAGTTCGATCTGGCAAGACTCGGCCGGGCTTTGGTCGCGGAACGCGATCTTCAGTTCAATTATCTGGGTTTGCAGACCCTGTACGACCGTTATTTCATTCATTGTGAAGAAACCCGCTTCGAACTGCCGCAGGCCTTTTTCATGCGGGTCGCGATGGGCCTCGCGATCAATGAAATCGAGCGCGACGAGCGCGCGATCGAATTCTACAATCTGCTGTCGAGTTTCGATTTTATGAGTTCGACCCCGACTCTGTTCAATTCGGGGACCCTGAAACCACAGCTTTCGTCCTGTTATCTGACCACCGTTCCCGACGATCTGGATGGCATCTTTTCCGCGATCAAGGATGATGCCCTGCTCTCCAAATATGCGGGGGGCCTCGGCAACGACTGGACACGCGTCCGCGCGATGGGCGCGCACATCAAAGGGACCAACGGCAAATCCCAGGGGGTGGTGCCCTTTCTGAAGGTCGCCAACGATACCGCGGTCGCGGTGAATCAGGGCGGCAAGCGCAAGGGCGCGATGTGCGCCTACCTGGAAACCAGGCATCTGGATATCGAAGAATTCCGCGCATTACGCAAGAACACCGGTGACGACCGGCGCCGCACGCACCACATGAACACCGCCAACTGGGTCCCGGA
>JBOICY010000052.1:0-1901 GCA_050740335.1 Methylococcales bacterium
CCCAACACGTCAGTCCGCAATTGAACGCAAACGTTGGGTTTCGCTACCGCTCAACCCGACCTACAAGAATATGATTTTTCGCAATTAGAATTGCTGCCATGTATTCTGCTAGCGATTTTCACGGGCATGATTCGCGGTCAGTAACTTTGATTTTCGGCGGCTTGGCCGGCGTGAGCGGCACTTGCTTCCGTAGGTCCGGTTATTTCGCGGATCGGGAGGGAATAAATTGAGTCGACAATTAATCCGGTCGACCGCGATTGTGAGTGGCATGACCCTGCTTTCCCGGATTCTGGGTTTTGTTCGGGATATGATTTTCGCGCGCTTTTTCGGCGCGGATGCCGCTACCGACGCGTTTTTTGTCGCCTTCAAGATTCCCAATTTCTTGCGCCGGTTATTCGCCGAAGGCGCTTTTTCACAGGCCTTTGTTCCAGTGCTGTCCGATTACAAAGAAAAAGGCACCCGTGAGGCTTTGAAAAACTTTGTCGATCGAACCGCGGGCACCCTGGCGCTGACCCTGATTGCGGTTACGGCCGCCGGCGTGATTGCATCGCCGGTTCTGATCTGGATATTTGCCCCGGGCTTTGCGTGGAACGGTGGGCGGTATGAACTGTCTGTCGAAATGCTGCGCATTACGTTTCCGTATCTTTTTTTTATCTCTTCCACGGCCTTTGCGGGTTCTTTGCTGAATGTGTTCGGCAGATTCGCGCTTCCCGCCGTGACTCCTGTGTTTTTGAATATCTCTTTGATCGTCGCGGCGGGTTGGCTCGCGCCGCGGATGGATGAGCCGGTACTCGCGCTCGCTTGGGGCGTATTTGCAGCTGGCGCCGTTCAACTCGCGATTCAATTTCCGGCTTTGAAGCGTTTGGGATTGCTTCCGAGGCTCAAACCGGGATTCCACGATCCGGGGGTCCGCCGCATCGTCGGATTGATGATCCCGGCGATTTTCGGGGTATCGGTAACCCAGATCAATCTTCTATTCGATACCTTGATCGCGTCATTTCTGGTTTCCGGGAGCGTATCCTGGTTGTATTATTCGGACCGCCTGGTCGAGTTTCCGCTCGGTCTGTTCGCGATCGCGCTGGCAACTGTAATATTACCGGCTTTATCCAAGAATCATGCGGAGAATGATGCAAAATCGTTCTCCCAATCGTTGGATTGGAGTCTCAGGTGGGTCATATTGATCGGTGTACCCGCAACACTCGGCTTGTTTATTCTGGCCGAACCGGTTCTGGCGGCCTTATTTGAAAACGACGAATTTTCCCGATCCGATGTGGTGATGGCCGGAAAAAGCCTCAAGGCTTATAGCATCGGGCTCTTGGCTTTCATGATGGTCAAGGTGCTGGTACCCGGCTTCAGTTCCAGACAGGACATGAAAACGCCGGTTCGATACGGTGTCTATTCGATCGTGACGAACCTGGCTCTGAGTGTCGGACTGGTTTTTTGGTGGGTGCATGCGGGCCTCGCTCTCGCGACTTCGCTGGCCGCTTTTTTGAACGCTTTCCTGTTAATGCGAAAACTCCTGTGGGACAACGTTTTCGTACCAATGGCCGGATGGCTCTCGTTCCTGGTCAGGGTGTGCTTCGCGAATGTCACGATGGGCGCGGTCCTTTTTTTGTCCGGTCGTTTAACGGATTGGGATGCTTTGAATGCAATCGAGCGGCTCGTAACTCTCGGTATGTGGATAGCCGCCGGGGGTGGCGTGTATTTGGTCACACTGTTGCTTTTGGGTCTGCGAATGTCCCACCTTTCAGGCGGGAAGCCAGTCGCTTCCTGAATTTCAGAACGCTGCGATCATTTTGCAGGGGTTGAAAAGCACAGGTCACGGGTAGAGTAAAGAACAGCCTTTCGGCTGCCCTCGCTCATCAAACCGTGCATGCGGTGCTATTCGGCCCATCCGTGGG
>JBOICY010000053.1:0-15777 GCA_050740335.1 Methylococcales bacterium
GAATTTATCCAGACTCTGGTTGACAAATATCCGGCCGCTGATGATCGCGGTGTCCCGGAACACAGGTTTGGAACTGGTCAGAGTGCCCCGGATTCGGAAGTCGATGCCACGCTCGAATCCGAATCGGTCGATAACGAATTCCAGATCCTTAACATCGATTTTAATTCCTGAAATTTGGTCCTCGTAGTCGACCTCGGCGTCGAAAATGTCAATTTTAGTTGCCATCAGGAGTGCGAGCGGCGACTCCACCATCACACTCCGTACGGCCGGCTGGTTCTGAATTCGAATCGGAATCCGATGTTTTCTCGGACTGCGCTCGGATCCTCGAAATCGCTTCCAGTTGGCCCGGCCGTCTCTTGCTCGGACCAGGTGGACCTTCAATCCGTTCAGGACGATCTTCTTGATTTCAATCCGCCTCGAAAAAAGCGGAATAAGATCGATGCGAAAGAAGCCGCTTTCAAACTCCGCGAAGCTTTCCCGATCGAAACCGTCCGGGTTATTCATGCTTATTGTTCCGGTGGTTACAGCCAGTTTGGGTAATACTTGCAGCCTCAGGTCACCCTCGATTTCGAGGTGGCGGCCGGTATGTTTTTTGACGGCGTCGGTGATTTCGAGCTTATAGTCGTTCGGGTCGAAGATCAGCGGGACGAGGGAGATTGCGATCACGAAAATGAGTACGAGTGCCAGAAAAATGTACAACGGGATCTTTATGGAATTTCTCACCAGTGACTCCGATTTGTGTTGCTCAAAAGTGTAAGGCAGTTCGCTCAACGAGCTTAGTTTCTGGCAAGCAGCCCGTCCTTGTCTCGCGGCCAGGATTATGAGTAGAGCCAAAAGCCCCGGGACTCTTCGAGCCAGCTCGATTCGTCGGCCACAAGACGGGAATCGAGGTCGGGATAAGCGCTTTCCGGATCGTCGATCCAGTGTCTCAGATTTTCGCTGCCATCGATCACGTCAATGGCCAGCCGGTCCGTCACATACTCGTATGGAAAATCACGCCAGATCGGATAATCCGGTGAAATGTTCCGCAATGTTTTCAGAAACATCGCGATGATCCGGTAGGGCTTGAAATGCGCTGCCCGGTAAGCCGGATAATCGGTGTGGATCTGGAAACCCTGGCACAGTTTGCCGGAGTGCTTATGGAAAGTCGGTTCGAAGCAGCACGGCCGGATTTTGCAGGCCTGAAACAAATCGGGTATGGATTCTCGCATGGAATTCAGGATGCGGCGGCTGTCGATATCCGGCGCGCCGGCGATTTCGAGGGCTCTGGTGGTTCCGCGTCCCTCCGAAATCGTGGTGCCTTCGAGCAATACGCTTCCCGCATACACCCGTGCCGCATTCAAGGTCGCGATGTTCGGGCTCGGATTGACCCAGGGAATTTCATCGACTGGCCAGCCGAATCCCGGGGGTCGTTCGGGACAGTAATCCTGCATCGGAACGACCGTCAGATCCAAGTCCAGTCCGTAACGCTGACAATACCAGCGCGCGGCTTCTCCGAAGGTCAGGCCGTGGCGCATCGGGATCGGGGCCACGCCGACAAAACTTTCGTAACCCGGAACGAGACGCGCACCTTCGATCGGTCTGCCGGCCGGGTTGGGACGGTCCAGGACCCAAAGCCCTTTGTTGGCGGCCGCGCAATCTTCCATCCCATAGAAAAGCGTACTCAGAAAGGTATAAATCCGGCAACCGATGTCCTGAAGATCGACCAGCAGTAAATCGAAACAGTCGAGCATGGCCGAAGTGAGCCGGCGGGTCTTCCCGTACAGGCTGAAGACCGGTATTCCATACACCGCATCCACGCTGTCCTCGCTCTCGACCATATTATCCTGCTTGTCGCCGCACATCCCGTGTTGCGGTCCGAAAGTCGCGGAAACGCGGATTCCCTGCTGCATCAACCCGTCGAGGCTGTGAACGAAGTCACCGGTCATCGAGGCCGGGTGGCCAAGCAATGCGAGGCGTTTATTCTTGAGCCGGTCCGCGAGTCCGCGATCGTTCAGCAGAACGTCTATGCCGAGTTTCATTGAAAAATTATTCTGAACAGGATGGTGGTGCCGACAGTAAAGAGCCACCAGAAAATGCTGCGCAGCGTAAACCGATCGGAGTAAGTCGGAACCTTCGATCGGCCGGGGCATGAACGCGCGTCGAATCGCGTGTAAAATTTGGAATATTCAAATTCGATGGGCCGGGGTTGGTACTCCGGTTCAAGGACGCCCATGTACGATAAAAATCACTTAAGAATCCGTTTTGCCGCCGGTATTTTGCCTTTGATGTATTTTCTACGGGGATTGGGGATCAAACCCACCCAGATTACCGTCACCGGCTTAGTCTTTACGATCGCGGCCTGTTATACCTATTATCTGGAGGATTACATCACAACCTTCGTTCTAATGGCAATCGGACGCGGTTGCGATGCGATCGACGGCGCCTTCGCGCGGACCACCGATCAGGTCACCCGTTTCGGCGGCTTCGTCGACTCGCTGGTCGACCGCTACGGCGAATTCATTATTGTGGGGACCATTTTATATGTTTACCGGGACGACACCTACTTATATTATTTCAGTTTCCTGATTTTTCTCGGGATCAGCCTGATGTCCTATACGCGGGCCCTGTTCGAAAAAGGTGGCATGGAATGTCCCGGAAATCCATTTGAATATCTCGAACGCGGAATCCTGATGGTGGTGTTCTTCCTGCTGGGCTCATTGAACATTTGGTTGATCTTGATCGCATTGGGGACCAACCTTTTTGTGTTGCAGAGGATTTATCTTTTTTCCCTTCGAGCCGAGTGAGATACGAAAGCCGCTATCGTGCGCACGGCGCACGCTACGCTTGCCGAAAGACTTTCGCATTATTGCACCGCCATGTACTGCAATGATTGCCAAGCGGCGCTGGAATGTTCCTCGAACCGGCCCTGGCTTTCGACAATAAACAAAGCCGCGATTCCGGTTTGATTCGCCGTGTTAAGTCCGTCGCCCTTGCCAAGACATAACAATGCCGTGGACCAGGCATCCGCCTGCGACGCATCATCATGGACAACCGTGACGGAAACGGTATTGTGCGCCACCGTGCGTCCCGTGCGCGCGTCCAATATATGGCTGTAGCGCCGGCCCTGGATATCGAAGAAACGCCGATAGGTTCCGGAAGTCATCACCGCCGTCGGCGCGTCTCTCTGGATTATCAGGGTCTTTTCCAGGGAACGCTCTCCGGACCAGGGCCGTTCGATACCGATACGCCAAGCCGAACCGTCCGGCTTGTGTCCTTTGATTTGCAGTTCGCCGCCGATTTCGACCAGGTAGTGGTGAATGCCCCGGGATTCCAGCACCCCCGCGATGCGCTGTACGCTGTATCCCTGGGCAATCGAGGATAGATCCACACGCACCGCGGGCTCGAGTTTGCGCAATCGATCCGGCGCTAATATTTGCAGCTTCTGAAAGCCCGTGCGAGCGAGCGTGTGCTGCAACTTCGTATCATCCGGCGGTGTCAGGGTCTCTCCGTTGAACCCCCACAAATCGAACAGGGACTTGATCGTAAGGTCGTAACAGCCGCTACTGGCTTCGCTGACTATTCGCGCTTGCTGGATCAACGCGACGATTTCCGGGCCGACCGTCCGGGCATCCGTATCGTCCCGGGAGTTGAAGGTTTCTATGACCGAATCGGGGCGGTAATTGGACAGCACCTGATCGAGACGACTGAATTCAGTCTCAATGAACCGCCTCACTAACGCGGGATCGGGCTTTTCATGACTCCAGAAGCGGACCTGCCACGTCGTACCCTGAGCGAAGCCGCCCAGACTTTGCAGCGGCTCCGGTTGGCTGCATCCGGCCAAGCTGAAAATCAATAACGCTGTATAAAAGCGGAACACCTTTTTTTAAAAAAATCATCGGAATTGAACAGGTCTCTGCCAGTTGCGATCGTTAAGCAGCTATCGAAGTTCCACGCGCTATTCCTCACAGTGAGATGAATCGATTGCCCGTTCGTGATCTGGATTACGGTCTTCTTGCCAACTCACTCGAAACCTCCGATGGTTTGCGGGGACTTGAGAACTTCCGAGATCTTGAGCCGGCGCGCTGGCGCCAACACTATTACTACCGGTAAAGCAGACAGCCACAGCGACAGCCAGGGTAAATGCGCCGGAGTGCCGTAATGCTTGATTGCAAGGCTTGGTATCGATGGCACGAAAGGCGCATCAACAGGCCGGATAGTTTGTTGCAGTCTATTTCTTGTTTCCATATGCGAACAAGCTCTTGCAAAACGGGGGAGTCCATATATCAAACGTTAGGCGCTCAACCACTAAGAGGCGAATGAAAATGCAGATCTATTCTCTACTAGAAGACTCTGTTTCTCGTGGAAAATGGAACAGCTTACGTTTTTCCGAGAAATTAAGGAAAATCCTAAGGGGGATGATCCGTAGCTTGAAGGGACTTCCGAGAGCATACATGTTTATTTGGAATTCGTTATTTGGCTGTCTCCAATTATGCTTCTGCGTTTTCGTAGCATACGCAACGCCGATTGCATACCAGATCTTTTACGGGTACTTTGCGACAAATTATAATTTATTAATTAAGCCACAGACACTTGCTGAAGCCGGGAACACCCATGCAAACCCGAGCGCGCCTCCGCGAACTCCGCCTCTTGCAGGAACGTTGAGCGCTCTAGCGGAAGCAACGACTCCGACGGAGAGACCGGCGCCAAAATCGGATACGTATTTCTATACCGAAATTGAATACGATGAAACAAACCCGTACGTGCCTAAAGGAACGAGGACTTGGATCGTTCGCGGACTTGGAGAGCTTCCACCGGAAGGCGCGGTGCCATTTCGGGAGAGTGTTGTGACGTATAGGGCCACGGACAAAGAGTCCGGCCTTCCTGTTTTCGTTGTGGAAACCAGAGACCCTGCTGCCCAACGGCTTATTTCAACCAGTATTGTGAGTAGCGTCGAGGACCTGCATATGATCCACCACGACCAGATTATCCATTACGACCAAGAGGGCCGACCCTACGTATGGATACGGGAGTCCGATACCGACAACGGAAAAGAAATCAGGGTGCAAACGTTCGTCAAGGGCCTTTCCAAAGGCGGAACCGTGAGCTTCGAGAAAGGCGACAAGCGTTTGGAAGTCACTAGGACCAAAGTTTCCCACTTAGTCGCTGACGGAGCTGATTTGGGGGACCGTACAATCATCGAACTCCAAGCCATTGAAACGGGGGAAACCATCACTGAAATGGTGGACGATTTGGGCGAGTCCGTACTACTGGGAAAAGACTCTTTGAAGGATATTCTGGGCAAGAATGGGATTAAGTTAATTACGATCAAGGGGAACATCTACGAGACCATTGAATGGGATAGCAACACGAAAACATTAACAGTAAGGTAGCACCACAAAACAGTCCGTATAACACACCCAAGGCTATCTTCGGCCTAACATGGCGCTCAACCGGAGCGCGGCGATTTGGTTCTTTGTTCATTTTAACGCTTACCGGGACCGCGCCCGGTTGGCTTTACGTTAGGGCCCGGCTCGGTCATCTCTTGCCAAGCCGAAGAAAAAGGTGCGCTTCGCGCGTTTTGTTTTAAAATGGAGGCAGGTTGAAGTGAGCAACACGCTCCGGCATTTCGGGGCACGCAATTCCGGTGACCCATCGAAACCCGGGGGGTCTGGTTCGGTCCAGCAAGTCCGCAAGTTCGTGGTTGCAACGCCCAAGTAAGGCCAGTCGCTTGATTCGGCTGTGGTCTGTTGGTTTTGTAGGCAGTTGGTGGTTGAAATTCAGCGCTTGGAGGTTTGTCCGGGCGAACGGATTAGTCCCGTGCCCTCGGGCCTCTCCCAAGCCGCTCAACCGTAGCACCGCCATTTTGCTTCGTTTATGAAATTTAATGCCAGTGTTGAACGCGCACGGTAACCTTAGCCTAACCCGTTGCTTTATCGGACGGCTTCGCCATTAACCCGCGTAGGGCGGAACCATGGACGGGTTCCGCCGGATGGAATCGGAAATTGTGCTCTCGATGATTTGCGTGGCGGCCGTTGGATGAACGGCGCGTTGTGACTCTAGGATTCGACGCGGCTGTTTGGCGGATCACCCTCCGGGCATCCGCCCTACGGTCTACCGTGTCCGAAAGTGTCAGAGTCTGTGAATTTATCGATTGTCACATCGGATGGCACGGTCAAGTCATTCTAAATCACATTAACCAGATTATGCCAATTCCAATTCATCTGACTGCCCCAAATCAGGCAGCACTCAAGATATTTGGAGTCCGCACCGCAGCAGTTGTCCCTTCGAAACGCGTTGCGGCGGTTCTGCTCGAACTCAAGCCCTTGAGCTTTTCTCTCCCATCGCACTCAGAACTTCCAGTCCACGGCCGCGGGTTTCAATGCCGGTGAAGACCAGCAGCAATGCCGCGAGCGCGATCGGTGCCGCAACAGCCAGCGCCGGAATGGCGAAACCGGCCGAATTCGCGAGCAGCAAACCCATGGTCGGAGGGCCGATCATGCCGCCCGATTTGCTCGCGGCCGCGGCGATTCCACTGCCTGTGCCGCGCAAGTCGGTCGGGAACACCTCGGCCGCGTAAGGCAATAACATGGTGATCACACCGTTGCTCGACATCATGAGAAACACCAGCAGCGCAACGATGATGCCGGAATTAACCGACTTGAGATCCGCGCTGATCGAGGCAAATCCGATCAATACCAGCGAGGTCAGGAATGCAAACAGGATCATGGTTTTTTTACTGCTCCATTTTCCGTACAGGAATGCCACCAGGCATGTCCCGGGCAGCGCCACGAGGGAAGCATAAAAGAGCAACGCGCTTCCGCTCCCGACTTCAAATCCCGCATCTCGCAGCATCGTCGGCATGAAAGTCAAAAAGCCCCAGTTGACCAGACCCCAGCCCAATCCGTACAAAATTAGCGTCATGGAGTGTTTCAGGAACGGCGGCTTGAACAACTGCCCAGCCGGGACGGAACGGGGTCGATCGAAACCCGATCCAGGCTTTGTCCCAGGCCTTTGCGGTAACGGATTGACCGATCGCGTTTCGAGTATCACACCGAACTTTTGCAGCACCGATCGAGCCGCGTCCGCACGCCCGTTTTCGAACAGAAAGCGCGGCGACTCCGGGATCCAGCGGTTCATCAAAATGATCAAAAGACCGGTCGGCAGGTTAAAAAACCAGAGAATCCGCCAGGTAAATTCCGGCTCGAACAAGGTTGCCAGGCCGCTCGCCGCCAGGTAACCGCACGTGGACGCCAGTCCTCCGTGCAGAATCACCAGCCAGCCGCGCTTCTTGGCGGGCACCGATTCCGCCATCAGGGCATAGACGATCGGCAGCATTCCACCCGCCGAAAGTCCCATCACGAAGCACATGAAAATTTGCCAAGCGAACGATGGCATGAAACCGCAAATCGAGGTGGCCACAAAAAACAGCGAAGCCAGCATGATCGTCGCGCGGCGCCCGAGGCGGTCGGACATCAAACCCCACAGGATCGAACCGAGCGTCGTGCCGGTCAGGGCGGACAGCGGGAACAGCGACACATGGGTCATGCTCAGGCCATATTCGTCGCGCATCCCCGGAACGACAAACCCCAAGGTCGCCGGCTTCATGATGTCGACCACGAGCGCCGCGCCCAGCACGAACAGCAACCACCAATGCGCGGAGGTCATTTTGGCATCGTCCATGGCTCGAATGTGGTAAGCCGCGATGTTTTTCGGCCGGCGATCGAAAAGTGTCGAAAGGCGCGGCAGCAAACCGTAGGCTGACAATGGCAGGCCCAGGAGAATGAGGATCATTCCCCAGAGCATGATCGCGGACATCGGCATGCCGGACATCCGGTAACGCATCGATTCCATGGAGATGAAATCCGGCAGGTGCAGCAGTACACCGGTGATCAACATCAGCACCCCCGACCAGAAGGCGAAGGGATGATAAAGATCCACCCCGATCGCGGTTTGTTTTCCGGTTCTACGCCGGGTTGTTTTATTTTTTCGGATAACCATCGGACGGGTTCAAGCTTTCAAGATTGCATCTCGGCATGCGGAGCGACCACGTACAGGTTTTCAAACTCGGTCGACTGCGCGAGATCGCCGATTGGCATGGTTCGACCGCTCGCGAATGGATTCAGACTCAGGTGATCGCGGAAAAACCGGGCCAGTGTCTGGTCCGGGTCCTCGATTTTGCGGCCCAGCAGGTAATGGGTCGAGTTGCCTTGCACGTCGAGGTCGATGACCAGGGTTTTCCGGCCCTCAGAGGCACTGATCGCCGCCAGAGTACAGGTAATGGTAGAATTTCCGACCCCGCCTTGCGGATCACGGTCATTCCTTCTCGCGTTGTTGCCGCTCCTGTTCTAACAGCGATGCTGCCGGGACACCAGGGTTTGTCTTGGAGCGCAGGGCAAGCCGTTCATGCCATTCGCGTCGCACCAGTTCACGTTCGAGCGCGGACAGAACAACCTCACCGAGCGTACACTGATGCATGCGCGCATAGCGCCGCGAGCGTTGATGTAAGGTGTCCGGAATATATTTGACTTGAAGGTTCGCCATGGCATGAATATGTCATGCTCAAGGCATGCAGTCAAGTGTCCTGATTTCGCTCTCACAATCGGCCTCTTTAGGTTTTCAACCCGCTCCTGTATCCTAAACTGGTTTATATCCATCCGTTTTTAAATACGTGCTCGACGAAATTTACAAACCTGAAATCATAGAACCAGAGGTGCAGAAAGAATGGGCCGAGTCCGATATTTTCCGCGCACGGGAAGAAAATGGCACGGAAAAATACTATTGCCTGTCCATGTTTCCGTATCCGAGCGGCCAACTGCATATGGGGCATGTGCGGAACTATACGATCGGCGATGTGATCAGCCGCTACCAGCGGATGCGCGGCAAGAACGTGCTCCAGCCGATGGGTTGGGATGCGTTCGGGCTGCCCGCGGAGAATGCCGCGATGAGCCGCGGGGTCCATCCCGCCGATTGGACCTATCAGAATATCGCGTATATGCGGGATCAATTGAAACGGCTCGGATTCGGCTACGACTGGAGCCGGGAACTCGCGACCTGCGATCGGGATTATTACCGCTGGGAACAATGGTTTTTTCTGCGCCTTCTGGAGAAGGACCTGGTTTACAAGAAAACCGCGCCGGTCAACTGGTGCCCCCATGACCGGACGGTGCTGGCGAACGAACAAGTCGTCGAAGGCTGCTGCTGGCGCTGCGACACGCCGGTCGAAAGCAAGGAAATTTCGCAATGGTTCCTTAGGATCACCCGCTATGCGGATGAGCTGCTCGAAGCGCTCGATCGCCTGAGCGGCTGGCCGGAGCAGGTCCGGGCCATGCAGGTCAACTGGATCGGCAAGTCCCAAGGCGTGGAAATGGATTTCGCGGTCGAGGGCGCCGCGCAAGCCCTGACCGTCTACACGACCCGTCCGGATACCCTGATGGGAGCAACCTACGTTGCGGTCGCCGCGGAACATCCTCTCGCGCAAAAAGCCGCCGAGTCGAAGCCCGAACTTCTGATGTTCATCGATTCCTGCAAACAGATCCAGGCTTCCGAGGCCGCCATCGAAACCATGGAAAAGCGCGGGGTCGATTCGGGGCTCGAGGCGATTCATCCGATCACAGGGGAGCGGGTGCCGGTCTGGATCGCGAATTTCGTGTTGATGGGCTACGGCACCGGCGCGGTCATGTCGGTCCCCGCGCACGACCAGCGCGACTACGAATTCGCGACGCGCTACGGGATTCCGATCCGGCAGGTGATCTTTCCGGCCGATGGAAGCGATGCGGGTCGTTCGGAACAGGCCTTTACCGAAAAAGGCATTCTGTGGAACTCCGGGGAGTTCGACGGTTTGACTTCGGCGCAGGCTTTTGATGCGATCGCGGAAAAACTGGCCTCGGAGGGAAAGGGAA
Organism: Methylococcales bacterium; assembly: GCA_050740335.1. Classification (GTDB taxonomy): domain Bacteria; phylum Pseudomonadota; class Gammaproteobacteria; order Methylococcales; family UBA1147; genus UBA1147. The sequence goes on from JBOICY010000053.1 coordinate 9,882, forward strand.
GAAAAAAAATCAATTATCGGCTGCGCGACTGGGGGGTATCCCGGCAGCGCTACTGGGGGGCTCCGATCCCGGTCATCGAGTGTTCCGGTTGTGGAACGGTTCCTGTTCCGGAGGATCAGTTGCCGGTCGAACTCCCGCGGGAGGTCAACCTGGACGGCCTCGGTTCGCCACTCGCCAAACTGGAATCCTTCGTCCGCGCCCCTTGCCCCCGATGCGGCGGCCCGGCCCGGCGGGAAACCGATACCTTCGATACATTCATGGAATCCTCCTGGTATTTCGCGCGTTTCGCGAGTGCCGGTGAAGCCCATGCCATGCTCGATGAACGCGCGAATTTCTGGCTTCCGGTCGATCAGTATGTCGGCGGCATCGAACACGCGATTCTGCATCTGCTGTATGCCCGCTTTTACAACAAATTATTGCGCGACGAAGGCCTGTTGCAAAACGACGAACCCTTCAGCAATCTTTTGACCCAGGGAATGGTGCTCAAGGACGGCAGCAAGATGTCCAAATCGAAGCGGAACACGGTCGATCCGCAACTGTTGATCGATCGTTACGGGGCCGATACGGTCCGGCTGTTCGTGATGTTCGCGGCACCCCCCGAGCAGTCGCTGGAATGGTCGGACAGCGGCGTCGAGGGTGCCTACCGTTTTCTCAAGCGGCTCTGGAAGGCGGTATCGGGTTTTGTGAATCAACCTCACGCATCGCCGCCAGCGCCGTCTCGTGAAGACTTCGATCAGAAACAAGAAGCCATGCGCCGGCAGTTGCATGAAACGATTCGCAAAGTGACCGACGATATCGGCCGGCGCTACACCTTCAATACCGCAATCGCGGCGAACATGGAACTTCTGAACGCGCTTGGAAAATTCGAGGATAACAGCCCGGAAGGGAATGCGATCCGCAAGGAAACGCTGCAAGCCATCGTCCAGATGCTGGCGCCGATAATCCCGCATATCTGCGAGGTCTTGTGGAAGGCCTTGGGTCATGATGAACCGGTGGTAACCGTCTCCTGGCCGCTTGTCGATCAGCAAGCACTGGTACAAAATACGCTCCATCTGGTCGTTCAGGTCAACGGGAAATTGCGCGGCTCTATCGCGGTTGCGGCCGATGCTTCCCGTGACCTGGTCGAAAAGACCGCGTTGCAGGATCAGAGCGTCCAGCGATTCATCGACGGCAAGACGGTCAAAAAAGTAATTGTCGTACCCGGAAAACTGGTCAACGTCGTGGTATGAGAACGAACCTGGAAAGATCGGCGGCCGCGGTTTGGACGCGGCCGTGGTTGCTTGGCGTAGTATTGACTGGCGTACTGTCCGCGTGCGGTTTTCATCTGCGCGGAGCGGTCGAACTGCCGGAAGGGATGAATACGATCTATGCACAGGGATTCGCTCCGGGCAGTCCCTTTGTATCTTATCTGTCTCAGAATTTGAAGCAATCCGATACCAACCTGAGCCCGAAGCGCGAGGACGCGGGAATCATCCTGAATGCGATAAACGAACAATTCAACCGGAGGGAGGTTTCTCTGAGTGACACCGGTAAGGCGAACATGTACGAACTCAGTTACATTCTGACCTATAATTTACAGGATCCGGACGGAGAAGTGATCCTCGCATCCCAGACCATCACGGTCGTGCGCGATTATTTCAATCCGCAGGTCGAAGTGATCGGCAAGTCCACGGAAGAAGGCGTGATCCGCAAGGAAATGTACCAGGAGGCGGTCAGGAATTTGTTGCGCCGCTTCGAAGTCGCTCTGCGCGATCGTTCCGCGGCTCGCTGACCGAATCGCGATGAGGCTGAACGCCGAGCAGATTGGAACCGGGCTTTCAAAGCTTCTCTTCCGGGTGTATCTTGTGTGTGGCGATGAACCCTTGCAGCATGGCGAAGCACTCGATTTAATCCGGATGGCGTGCAGGAAATCAGGCTTCGCCAATCGTGAGATTTTCGACGTTGAAGCAGGTTTTAGCTGGGACCGCTTTGAAATAACGGCCCGGACTTCAAGCCTTTTTTCCGATAAAAAAATTCTCGAATTGCGGTTTGGCTCGGGATTACCCGACAAAAAAGCCGAGACACCTCTGTTAAACTACCTGGAGCGCGTGCCGCGGGATGCCGTTCTAGTGCTTAGCTGCGGTAAATTGGCCAAAACAACGGCCAAGTCCGCTTGGTTTCAGGCTCTGGACCGAGTCGGTCTGATCGTACAGGTTTGGCCGCTTCAGCCGAACAAGGTGCTATCCTGGCTCGAGTCGCGGATGAAGACTCGCGGTGTGAACCTGGACAAGCCGGCTGTGCGGCTTTTGGCAAGCCGGGTCGAAGGTAATCTGCTTGCGGCGGCACAGGAAATCGATAAGCTGTACGTGTTGTATGGTTCTTCTCGGCTCGATGTGGCCACGGTCCAGGAGGTCGTGGCGGACAGTGCGCATTTTGATGTGTTCGATCTGGTCGATAGTACGCTCGCGGGCGAATCGGCGCGCAGTGTTCGTATACTGACCAGTATCCGCGGGGAAGGAATCGCTCCTCAAGTCGTGTTATGGGCTTTCGCCCGCGACTTGAGAATGCTCGCAACGATGCGATTCGATCTGGATCGCGGCAGTGATCGGTCAATCCTGTTCAGAAGTCATAAAATCTGGGAGAGTCGAAGACCCTTGCTCGACGCCGCGCTGCGAAGGCTTAGGTATCCGGAGATTCAAGAGTTTCTGAGGCGCTGCGCGGAGATCGATCTGGTCGGGAAGGGATTGGCGAAAGGCGATGTCTGGGAAGATCTGTTGTTGCTGAGTGTGTCGATCGCCGGAAGCAGTCCATTTAATCCGGCGGCAAACCGGACCGGAACCGAAAGTCCCGGATCCCTTCGAAATTGAATAGAACTGCAACGATGGACAAACTGGATATCAAAGAATACATCGAGCAACTTGGCAGACAGGCCAGGCAGGCTTCTCGGATTCTGGCCAGAGTAAAATCCGAGACCAAGAACCTCGCGCTGATCAAAATCGGCGCGGCGATTGACAAGAGGCGCGTCCGGCTGTTCGAGGAGAACCGTAAAGACCTCGAGGCAGGACATCGGAACAACCTCGATCCGGCCTTGCTGGATCGCTTGCAACTCACCGGGAAGGGGATCCAGGCCATGATCGATGGATTGACCGAAATCTCAGGCCTGCCGGATCCAGTCGGCGCGATCACCGATCTGGCCTTTCGTCCGAGCGGGATACAGGTCGGACGGATGCGCGTGCCGCTCGGTGTGATCGGCATTATTTATGAATCCCGGCCGAATGTTACCGCCGATGCCGCGGCACTCTGCCTGAAGTCTGGCAATGCCTGTATTTTGCGCGGAGGTTCCGAGGCTATTCATTCGAACCGCGCGCTCGCGGACTGCATTCGCGCGGGACTTGCCGAAGCCGGTTTGCCGGAATCCTGCATTCAGATCGTCGAGATCAGCGACCGGGCCGCGGTCGGAGAACTGATCCGCATGGATCAGTTTGTCGATGTGATTGTTCCGAGAGGAGGGAAGGGACTGATCGAACGCATCGCTCACGAAAGCCGGATTCCCGTGATCAAGCATCTCGATGGGATCTGTCATGTCTTTATCGACGACCGCGCCGACCTTGCAATGGCCGCGGAGATCGCTATGAACGCCAAAACCCAGCGTTACGGCACCTGCAATACCATGGAAACCCTGTTGGTTGCGGAGAAGGTGGCGAAGGTCGTACTTCCGGGCCTTGCCGCGCGTTTTCTGGAGAAGGGTGTCGAATTGCGTGGCTGCCCTAAAACCCGCGAACTGATATCCGACTGTAAAGAAGCCACACAGCAGGATTGGACGACCGAATATCTGGCCCCGATTCTGTCGATCCGTGTGGTCGATGGAATTGACGAGGCCATCGAGCACGTCAACACCTACGGATCCGCGCACACCGACACGATCGTGACCGAGGATTACAGCCGGGCTCGACGCTTTCTGCGCGAAGTCGATTCGAGTTCCGTGATGGTCAATGTATCGACCCGTTTCGCGGATGGCTTCGAATACGGATTGGGCGCCGAAATCGGGATCAGCACGGACAAACTGCATGCGCGAGGCCCGGTCGGCCTGGAAGGTTTGACCTCGGTGAAATTCATCGTTCTGGGCGACGGCCAGACGAGGACTTAGCTTGAGCGATCGCAGCTCTGATTACTGCCGGCGGGAGAGGTTCATTCCAGGACGCGGCGGCTTGTCGGATCGCTGTTTCACAAATCCAGAACCGCATTGGATCTGCGCAAGCCCGCGAGGGTCATGGTTAGAATGATCGGAGTCATGGGAGGGACATTCGACCCGGTCCATTTCGGACATTTGCGGACCGCCGTGGAAGTCAAGGAATCCCTGAATCTCGACGAACTCCGCCTGGTTCCCTGCCGCGAGCCTCCGCACCGTCCAATGCCCCTCGCCCCGGCCGAGCTGCGCCTGAGCATGCTGGAACGGGCGATCGGCGATGAACCCGGATTGCTCGTCGATACCCGGGAGATCGAGCGTTCCGGCCCATCCTACACTTACGCAACCCTGCGGTCGCTCAGAGAGGAGTTTCCGGACCAATCGCTCGGATTGATTCTGGGTATGGACGCCTTCAGCGGACTGCAAAGTTGGCTTCGGTGGCAGGAGCTGCCGGACCTGGCCCATTTCATCGTGTTGCACCGGCCCGGAGTTCGGCCGGAAATTCCGAAAGCCCTGTCCCGGCTTGATCGATGCCGATTTCTGGATAGAGCCGAGGATTTCAACGGAACCGAAACCGGATGTGTGTATTTTCAGAGAGTCAGTCAGTTGGAAATCTCGTCAACCGCGATTCGGGAAATAATCCGGAGCAACAAAAACGCCCGGTTTCTCTTGCCCGACCCGGTACTCGAATTGATTCGGGAACAACAGTTGTACCGATAATAGACGAGAGCGTTCAGTCCGTGAAACCCGGTGATCGAGGGTTTCGCCGGACCTCAAATTTGATAACCAAGAGTGGAGTTATGCTAACAGAAAAAATGCTTGAATTAATCGTTGGGACCCTGGATGAAGGGAAGGCGAAAAATATTAAAGTAATCGACGTAAAGAGAAAAACCACCATTACCGATTATTTTGTGGTCGCCAGCGGGACCTCGGAACGCCATGTAAAATCGCTCGCCGATCAGGTCGTGGAAAAGCTCAAGCAATTTCGCGTCCGTCCTTTAGGAATCGAGGGAGAGCAAGTCGGTGAATGGGTATTGGTCGATCTCGCGGATGTCGTGCTGCATGTGATGCTGCCGCAGACCCGTGAGTTCTATCAGCTTGAAAAGCTCTGGGAACCCGATTTTGTTCTGGAAAGCACCGCAGTCGCCGGGTAGGTCCCGGCGATCGAAGCTCTGCACACTCTGCCGTAGCCGTGATCCGTTTGTACCCGCCTGAAAATCCGCACCTGTCCGGACAGTGGATTGCTTTGCTATAATCCCAACTGGTTTGATGCCGTTTACTGGAGAGTTCGGTTGAAGAAATCGCTGGCTATTTTATGGTTGCTGATCAGCATAGCCACAAGTTTTGGTTCAACTGAAATTTACGTCCGGGAAGATCCTGGCGGCCAACGCCATTATTCGGATAAGCCTTCCCCGAATGCAGAAAAGCTCGCGATTCGGGCGGGCATTTTCTACCGTGTGGTCGAGACCATTTTCGACGGAGACACCCTGTTACTCGATGATCGGAGCAAGGTTCGCTTGTTGGGCATCAATGCTCCGGAAGTCGAGAGTTTCCGAAAAAGCGGGGAGCCGGGTGGTGACGAGGCCAGAATCTGGCTCAAAAACACTCTCGAAGGGAAGAAAATCCGTCTCGAAGAAGATGTCGATCGTACCGACCACTATAAACGAATACTGGCCCATGTATTTTCCGAAGACGGCACCCATGTCAACCGGACTTTGGTTGGTTTGGGAC
>JBOICY010000054.1:0-17673 GCA_050740335.1 Methylococcales bacterium
ACATATTTGTTTCGTTCCTCTACGAACCGGTTGGCTTCCCTCAGACCTGCATCCAGCACGTCGATTTGTTCTATTCGCTGCATTGCGAGTTGTTTGGTTTCTTCCAGTTTTTCTTCTAGTAACCGCACTCTCTGCATACGTTCCAACGCTAGTTGTGCCATATTCTGCTCGTTGTCCTTGAGATCTCTTTGCAAATTTGCAATTTTGCGATTTTGTTGCTCTACGATCTTCTGGGCCTTTGCGAGAGCAGGCTCAAGTTGACCAATATATTTATTTCGTTCCTCGACCAATTGCTGCGCTTCCTTGAGACGGGCGTCCAATTCTTCGATTTGCTGAATTCTCTCTCGTGTCATGTCTTTGGGTAATATAGATAACCAGGGCTTTAACAGGTTAACCGCATTGATATATTCTTCAGAAAAGTCTTCAAATGGGTTGGCGATTGCAGCGGTACCAGTTGCCGATGCTCTACGTAACAAATTATACAAAGTGATCACGTGTTTGCTAATGCCTTCACGCGCTACCAAAGTATGAAGATCGCTTTTGTTGTGATACAGATCTGGTGATAGGAATTGGCCTATCTCTGTAGCGGCCTGGTCAATTTTTATTGGCCAGTGGACATCGAGTTTTTTCCCCAAGTTTTCGATCGAGCCGGGCCAGTCATGTAGTAACTCTTCATACTCGAGAAAAGCTCGATTATCACCAGTTGTATTTTTCACCGCCTCAATGTTATACAAAAACCATAGAAGCAACGAATAATCGATTATAAATCCGTCCCGCCGTTTAAGTGACATCGCTACTTCCAAAGGATTGCGAAATATTTGGACATAGACTGCTTTCAGTCCCATTTCCGAAAAAATCTCCTTCCAGAGCGGCACCAATCTGCATATCCGTGGATCTTTTATTCCCCAGACTGCATAATTTGAATACTCCTTTGCGATGATTTCAGTAATTGCATCTTTCTTCTTTCTGACATCTTTCCGGGTCAACCAGTTATCAGGCAAAAATCGAACATCGTGCCAGGTATAACGCAAATCGTGTAATAACCTTTGATGTATTTCTACGATTTTTTCATTCTCCCAGAACCCCTTGGGATTGTTATTCTCGTCCGCAGGCATCAGGCTGCTGCCCAAACCAACGCCAAGGTGGTGCAATGTACCCGCCAAAGCGGAGGTACCGCTCCGGTGCATCCCTAAAACAACGACAACTTTCTGGTTCGCAAACAATACCGATTTCCTCTCCATGCGGCTCGTTGACTCTGATCTAGTTGATCTTGCGAAATCGTTAGCCACTATTACTTTTCTAATTATTCGGTTGAATCGTCAGGTCGTGACAGCGGTTCCTTGTCTTTCGTTTTCAGCCGCAAACCACCTGCAGCAGGTAACTGAACTTCCAAATCCTCAAGTTTGAAACGGTATTCCTGGTTCTCGTTTTCATAATCGGCCTTGACCAATCCCAGTACCGGCTCTAATTCGACGATTGAGTCCCAAACTGATTTATTATTGTACCGGCCCAGCAGATCTTTACCGGCGGCGATCAGCGAGGCATTGTTCTTCCGGCAATTAGAGATCCATTTCTCGCGCTCTATCACGGCATTTGTCAGCAGCGCATGATCTTGTTGATAACGCCTGAGTTCCTCCTGCAAAGCCCGATATTTCGCTATGATGTCCTGAATCTTTCCATAGTCACTTTTAATCCTTTCAACAAGCACGGCATTATTCTCCTGCAGGGCCGCATGGATAATCTGTTGCTGCTGGATCTGCTGCTGTATCAGGGATGTTTCGGTTTTGGTTTTTGCCAATTCGGACACCAACTCTGCATTTTTTTCTTCCAGTGCTTTTTTTTCCGAAAATAACTGGCGAAGCAACCCTTGGGCTTTACGCAATGACTGGCTGGCCTGGTTTTCTTGCTGTGCGTACGTTACGCCTGCCCCAATCGTGCAAAAAATCAACACCGTGACGAACCAAATGACCTGAGAGTTAACCCGATTGGGATCCATAAAGACTGTTTTAAGACCTAGTTTCATTTCGCCTACCCCTAAAGATCCGCGGTCAGGTCAAGTAGAAGTGAATCGATGCCCAGAGGTGGGCCGTCGATCTGATTCGCGGAAAACCAGCGCAACTGGAGCGCGGTATGGTAAGTCAGGCCGAAACGGCCTCCGACGATGAAACCCTTGGCGTCCGTGCCGCCAAAGTGAAAATTGGAATCGGTGAAGGCGTCCAGTACGGCATTGCGCTCCAGGTATTTATAGGCCAGAAACAGGTTCCAGTCGGCCCATTTGCGGATCTTCGGCCACCCGACCTGAAGGATGGCCTGCCAGGCATTCACCCGAGGCGCGAAAAGGATTCCGGTACGATTAAGAACCTCGTTCTGGTTGAATCCGAAGTTGCGCGCATAATCCGCAGTCGCGATCACATGAATCGGCGCGAAGCCCGCATAGTCGTAACGTCCAGTTATGTTCAGGATGTGAAACTTCGATGCCAAGGCAAACAAATTGGTTGTCGGATCGTTGTCGTTGTTGATGTCGAACATTGAATTGCCCTTCTGCACGAAGAGCGGTGCTGTTTTATTTTCGGCTGTCGAATTGAACGTATTGCGTACACCCTCGACATTCTTGTAGTAATAATAGGCCACACCAAGCTTAGCATTGGATTGGTTTTCAAAGGTCCATTCGAGGCCGGTCTGGCCGCCCAATAGCCACTTGTCGATAAAATCGAACTGGTTCAACTGTCCTGCTCCCTGCAGCGGTGTGATCCCTGTCGTAAGGAAAAAAGTCCGTCCGCTCTCATCCATTGCATAAAGAGAATCGTCCGATCCCAGATCCGCCCTGAATTGCGCAATCAGTCCTTCGAAACTTAGATCGTCGTCCCAGACCAGATTGGTAAACAACCAGGGATTCGGCATGCGGCCCGCTTGTAGAGTCAGCCATTTAAAATGGTCGGAAGTATAGTGATCATATTGCAGATAGGCCCAATCCAGGTCGATCTGATAGCGCCCTCCATAATTCCCCAAGAATTGGTTGGTGGATACCGGATTTCTGAGATCCCCGGTGGTCACTCGAAAACCAGCCATCAAGTTATCGGTCACCGTGATGTTCATTCCGAGACGCGCCCGGATCTGTGCGAAATAGCGGTCGGCCGTCGTATCGAGAAAGGCATCCCGACCCGCCGGGATGATCCCGCCGGCCGCATTGATCGCGTTGAAATTGAGGTAGCTGTTCGGAATGTTGTCGGGTCCATAAAAGATATTGGCGCTCCGGACCCTCATGTCGCCAAAAAATTTGACTCTTGAAACCCAGCCGGGCAGCGCATCCGGCGTACCCCATTTTTCCTGTTTTGCGGTCTGTTTGACATCCGCGAGCACGTCTTCACGAAGCTCGGCCTTCACTTGTTGCCGGATTTCGTCCCGCACGATTTGCGGAACATAAGGAACCCGAATCACGCCCGATTTCTGCGCCGTGTCTTCCGCTCCGGCCTCGGCTGTTTCCGCTACCGCCGCAACCGGATTCGTCGCGGCGGCTTGTTTCGCTTCCATGGCGGCTTTGGCTTCCGCCTTCTTGATCAGCGTCCGGGCCTTTTCTTTGGATAACAGGCCTTCTTCAACGAGCGCTTCGATCAGATTCAAGGTTGTATTTTTGATCTCGAGCAATTCCTGCTTTTCGTCGGCCTTTGTTTCCGTAATAAAAAAAGCATTACAAATTATTGCGATTAAGATAAACGAAAGCCGGCGCAAGATATAAAGCATTGCTGAACTCAATTCTTATACTTCTATAGTCGTAGTCGGGCTCAAACTCCGATCCGGAATTGGATGGTTTTGCCCAATACATCGGATGGAGGCTGTTGTGACAGCGCTACGATGCGCAGCAAGGCTTTCTGGATGGTTGAATCAAGATTTTTGTCGCCGGTCGAGCCTTTCAACGCCGGGTGCAATTGTCCTGTTTCGGAAATTCGGAAACTGACCACGATTCTATAATTCTTGCTTCTGACGTCATCATATTCATTGAGTACATCTTCGATCTGCCTTTTCAAAACAGACGCAAATCGGGTTTTCGGATCACCGCCTCCGCCACCGAGAAGTCCGCGGCCGCCCTTGCGCGCGGCCAGACCGAAACCATCCGAACCGGCGCCGCCTTCGGCATCCAATCCCAGATCCCCGGCGGGCGGCTCATCGGCCGCGTCCGGCAGATCTTCCGGGATTTCCTCGGGCTCGGGAATCTTCACTTCCTCTTCGATTTCGGGAGGAGGAGGGGGCGGCTCCGCGGGAGGCGGCGGAGGAGGAGGTTGGATGATAGAGATCTGTTGAACCGATTTTCTGGTCTGGATGGGCTTCTCAACATACTGGATCAGCGAATAAATCCCGCCGGATACCCCACTCACGATCAAAAATCCCAGCAGGTAGGGGAGTAACCGCTTTCGACCGAATTTTCCCGTCATCGTGATTCCCGACTTATTGGACCAGTTTCTGGGTTACCAGGCCGATCTGGCTGATCTCGACCCTTCCGAGCAAATCCAGTACATCCACTACCCCTTGATATTGAATGGTCGCATCGGCTTTCAAGACCACCGGCAGATCGGGATTGACCGCCTTGTACTGGCGCAGGCGCGATTCCAGTTCCTGAATGGAAACCGGATAGGTGTCCAGATAAATCGAACCGTCCTGAGTGATCGTGATTGCCTTGGTCTGCGGTTTGGCGAGGCTCGGAGCCGCGCTGGCCTTGGGCAGGTTGACCTGAATCCCCTGCACGGTCGCCGTGGTCAGAATGATAAAGATGATCAATAACACATAGGCGAGATCCAGCATCGGCGTCACGTTGATATCGTCGTAGGCCTTATCTTCATCGTTGACTACCATGAGAGTCTCACCTGTCTATAACTTGCTGGTTTCTGCGATCCGATGGATCAATTCATCGACGAAGATCCGCATCTCGGTATTCAACTCCTTGATCTGGGTCAGCAGGTAGTTGTATCCGAACAGGGCGGGAATCGCGACCGCGAGTCCGGCTACCGTAGCCATCAATGCCGCGGATATTCCGGGCGCGATCGCGTTGATGTTCACATCACCGGTCGCCGCGATCGCCGCGAAGGTGATCATGACCCCCATCACCGTACCCAGCAGTCCGAGAAAGGGTCCGCCCGAAATCGCGATTGTCAACAGCACCAATTGCTTATTCAGCCTGTGGTATTCGTGTGACAGGGCGGCTTCAAGATGGACGCGGATCACCGCCAATGCTTCGGGAGACAGGCCGCGCAGGGCATCGATCTTGCGTTGTTTGATCTCCTGGATGCCGGCGTGATAAATATGGTAAAGGCTCGAACTCTGATAGCTTTCGTGGCTTCCAAACAAGGCCAGGAGCACGGCCGAATCCTCGATTTCCGCATCCGATTCGTCATCCCCGAGGTCCAGAGCGGCCGGATCCCCCTGTCCGAGCTGGCGGAATCGAGTCATGAATAAATGGTTGTCTTTCTTGATCCGGGATATGATTACACCCTTCGACACCATGACCATCATGCTGATGAAAAACATCACCGCGAGCAGGCCGATAATCACCCATCCGTCAATGGTAATATTGCTCAGGATAATCGCGAAATAGGAGGCGCTCTGGTCGGATTCATTCGACTCATCGCCGCCGAAAGTCAGGACCGTGGAATCTACCCCCTGACTGCGAGCCAAAGTCTTGATCCAATCCGGAGACCGGCTGACATTCGAGATTTCCACTTCATCGAGCAGTCCTTTGAGATAGCGACCGTCCGATCCGCCTCCAAGAAGGATCGGAGCTGAAAGGGTGGGCAATGCGGCGTCGGTCTCGGCGACCTTTTCTCCTCCGATAAAAAGAGCCAGCCGGGAACCGTTATAGTCCACGGAAAGATGTTGCCAGGTATTCAATTGGATTGGCTGCGCCGTGGTTAACCGGACACCGTCCGGTGTCTTGGCCCGCAATAGAATTCCACTATTCAGGACCAGCAATTCAATCGACGCCGCGGCATCCCCGGCCTGCAGAACGACCGCTTCTGCGTCCGCCTCTTCGATTTTTACCCAGGTCGACAAGGACCAGCCGGTCGCGGAAGCCCATGTCAAAGATTCCGAAGGACCCAATACAATTTTGTCGGTACCGCGAAAGCCAGCCGCGGAACCGATAAAGCCCGCCGGATCCACGATCGCCGTGGTTTCGGTTGCATGGTTGGCATAAGCGGTGGAATCCGCCGAAAGCGTGTCTCCGAAATGGTAAACACCGACCTGGTTTACATCATAGGTCCCCGCGGCATCCTCGGCCGAGACCCCTTCGGGATTCCCGTAATACATCCAGACGGGCTCACTGTTGGATCCCCCTTTTATTTCGTGAATCTTCAACCAGATCAAAGCCATTTCGTTGATCACATCAATCCGGTCGATGTGAAACTTGAGCGGTATTTTATCGCCGCCAACGAATCGGATGTCCTTGCCTCCCTCGGCCATATCCAGGAAAAATCCGAAATTTCCGGTATGCAGCCTGACCAGCACCGGAAAATCGATCAATGTGTCATTGATGTCCGCGCCCGTGACGCTGGCATCGACCGCGAGCTGCTTGCGCGCAGTCCATTGATCGTTCCACCAGGCATACGCGGGCGACCACCCAAAAACCGCCAACATGAAGATCACCCGGCAAATTCCGACAATCCTTTGCATCCGACCGCTTCGGAAAAGAAACACCTCAATCATTTTTGGTCCTGTACATCCTAAAAGCACTGCCGTCTGGTTTATCATTCAATTATTGTCAATGTTCGTGTCATCTTCATAACCAAGAAACTCGACTTTCAGGAAGCCGGCCGATGCCCCCGCCCGTTGAGCGGTGGCAGCGGCGTTGTTCGCGGTCGTGTCGGCCGCAATCTTACTCACAGTGGCCGCAAGATTACTGGCACCGGTCAATCCTGCCGCAATACTCGTGGTAGTACCCAACGGTACCCCTACCGATGACCGACTGAAAGAAATGTTGCTGGCATTCAGGATCGCGATCGCTCCGACCGTAACGTCCGAACCGGCAATCCCGGCCAGACCTGCGTCGATCACTCCGTTCGGCGCAAACAGGTCGACATTGCCCTGTAAACCTTTCCGTGTCGTTGCGGCCTGGATTCCGCTGACCGCAACCGCGGGACTGAAGGTTGTCTCCAACTGACCCTGGGCATTGATCGTGGTCACTGGCGGCGGAATGGTTACGCTGGACCGAGCGCCGCGACCCGCATCGATATTACCCAGATTCGACCAACCCAGGATGTTTCCTCCTCCGAAAGTCGCGACTCTGGACGAATTCACCTGCAGATCGTCCCGGACATAGAGTTTGATATCGCCGGCCTTCTGGGCAACGATTCCCAATTGACTCGGATCCTTGCGTCCCGAAAACGCGACGGCCAAACCCGCGTTCAGTTCACCGCCGGGAATCAGCATGTTAATATCGCCGCCATCGATGGTTTGGATCTTGCTGAAAAAGAGACTGATGTCACCCTGATAGGCCGATTGATCCGGAAGCAGGGCGGCGATCGCCGCATCGCCACGCGCATAGTCTGAACGGATCCCGGTCGATGCGCCTTTACGCCCACCTTCGCGAAGCTCGTTATAGAAAATTTCCTGAATCAGAGGCAGCCGTTCCTCGTCGGTCAGTTGGTTGAATCTGGATAGTGCCTCGGAAAAGGCCGGCACGCCGCCCAGGTACTGAATCAAACGAGCCTGGTAGTCGCTCCTCTCTTGAAGGTAAGTACGCGTGAAATCCCTAAGATCGGGGAAGCCCTGAATTCCTGACTGCACATAGAGGTCGGCACCTCCGTCCACCAGGCCCGGATTGGCCAGGTTTCCGATGCTGGCAATACCGTTCGATGCACCCAGGTCAATGTCGCGCCCGGCCAATACATAGAATCTGCCGGGACCGGCTATCTCCAGATCGAACTGTTGATTGACCACGGCGCCGGTACTGGGATTCAAGGGAATCGTAAACCGGATGTCACGAGCCGCCTCGAGCAGCGCTGTATCATTTGATTTTGTGTTCTGAATCCGAAAACTTGTCCGGGTTATATCCCGACCGGCTGAAACTGTCGCCGATTCGGCTATTAAAAATATCAAGGCATTGTCGGTTTCGTTGGTAACGAATTTCCCGAACCGTTGTAGAACAGGCCTCCTTGGATATTCCGTCCTGCATTGACCGTCAATTCACCGCCTCCGTTGATCCAGACGTTGTTATCGGTGAATTCGAATCTTCCGCGCGCCGGGTCCGCATTGGGCCCAACGAATCCGACCTGTTTTCCGCTGGTCGGGAGTACCACGGAAAGATCCCTGATGTCGTTACCGGCTTCAATTGTGATCCGTCCGCCGCCCAACGCCCCGACACTCTGGCGGAATCCTGGAGATCGCAGGCCAGCCCTGGCGGGCTGATCGATTGCGATACCCCATGCGGTGGGCAGGTCTGATTCCGTGATCCCGTTCGCCGGATTCCAATTTCCGAATCGCACCAGCCAATCGTTAATGAACTGATCGGTCTGTACGCCATTGATATCGCCGCCGGCCGCGAGACTAACAGCGCCGCCATCGACCGGGTACTCGGCATAAAAGAGAGATGCGGCGAATCCCGGGCCAAAACTTCCGTAGGGGTTGTCGGCAATCCGGGCAGAAGACAAGGGGTTTCCATTAATGTCCTTGGTCGGATCATTCGGGTCCACTGCAATGGTCTGGGTTGTCTGGCGGCCAGCGGTATAAATCGAGGAACTCATATTGCCGTAGTTAATGTCTCCGCCCGCATCGACCTCGATATCTCCGGTACCGGTCCGTATGAAGCGGTCCGCAGCCAGATTGAAATTGTGCTGAGCCTTGAAGCGGTAACTCCAGGACCGATCAGGTTGCAATAGGTTATTGACCGGCACAGATCCCAAAGCCGAATTCAGCGTCCCCTGCGCAAACCCGTCGCTGATCGACTGATTGATTTGAATATCGCCCCCGGCCTTGAGCGTCAATACCCCCGCCAAATCGTTATAGCGCCAGTCCCGGGAACCGCTCGAAGGCAGAAAATTCCAATCGGCCTCGAGTGACAGATCGCCAGTACTGCTGACCACTATTCCCGGAATAATATCGATTCCTGCTCCCGGGACACCTTGGACGCGGGTCATGAATGCGCGGGTATCATCGCGCCACGCCATGATATCCGCCTGATCGATCGAGGATTCGTTATATACCCGTACACCTTCGACCGTCGTATGCCCTTGACCGGTCGCAGCCAGCGTACCGGCGATCTGCACATTATCGTCCTGTCCGTCCCCGTTGCTGTCGATTTGCGGTACACTGACTCGCAACTCACCACCGCCAAGGCTTCCGCTCAAGTCGATCGTTGAACCCAAACCGATGCGTAATCCACTCAGACCATCCGCGTCAGCATCCCAAGCCTCCAGATGAATCCGCCCACCTTTACCACTAACGCCCCTGGCCAGCAGAGAGGAACCCGTTTCAAGGGTAATTTGGTCACCCGCAATCAAGTGAAGACTGCCACCCTCACCCGTCGCTGAAACACTCAAGGTGCCATCCACACCAATCGACCCAGTGTGCGCTTCGAGAGTCAGATCCTTTGCCGACAGGAAATCGGATGATCCAATCAGCAAGTCTCCCGAATTCTGTTGGATAGCGATCTGCTCGACTCGAGAGTCGAATAATTTGGCCGCCAAGCCGCTAAAACCGGCTTTGCCGAAGGAATCGGCTGCCGCGGAAAAGCGGCTGACACCAGCGCCACCGGATGTTTCCAATTGTCCGGCAAAGTTAACCTGACCCTGAGGAGCCCTAACGACAAGGCTTCCGGCTGCAGTATCTTCGGAGGAATGATTGGATAAATTGATCTCAGCACCGGCACCAAACAATACATCACCGATGTCAGCGCTCAGATGGACGTCTCCTGCCGGTGTACTGAAGCCGATCGGCTTTCCGAAAGCCTGGCCCGCGGGTACAAAACTTCCGCGTAGGTCCAGTAGAGACCCTGACTGGATATTCAAATCACCGTTTAAAGCACGCAGATCAATTTGGCCTGACGGAAGCAAAAAGCTGGTATCGAGGTTCATGCGGTCAGCCAGGATCGCCAGAGAAGCGCCTAAACCGGACGTGGCGGTCGATTTCGAATTTCCCGGCGGACTATTGCTAACGATATTCAGGGAATAACCGCTTGCGTCAATCCGAGTGTTCGCGTTATTCAGGGCAGTCCATACCGGCGCTGTCCATGCGCTGTCGGCCGCGATACGAATAGTACTGTGGCCTTGGCTTGACACACCGCTCGAGGCGGCAATACCGACCTGGCTGAAACCGTTCACGGTATAATTACCGCTGCCCAATTCCACGCGATCGGCCTGAATATTCAAACTGCCGGTGCCACTGCCCGCGAAGCCCGCTGCTAAACTCGAACGGTCACCGATCGAAAATCGATCCGCTGTAATCGTAAAAACATCGGCGCTCGATCCAAAGCCTGAAATTTGGGATGCGCCAATATCGAGATCCATGGTCGAGCTTCCAAATCGAAAATCTCCCACCAATGCGATTTGAGACAAACTGTTGAGATAAAGCGCGTCAACATCGAGCCCGTCCAGCAGCCGGTTATCCAATACCAAAGCTCTTCCATTCGCTGTAGCCGCCCCGAGGTCGATTGCTGACGTACTCAATGCCAGGCTGCCTCCCGCCAACTGCAGTGTTCCATCGATCGTGGCCGCGAAGGGGGCATCCACAAGAATGGCCCCGCCGCGCCCCGAATCCAAAATCGCCCCGCTTTCGAACTCGACGCTACCCGAGGTGACGGTTGCGGGCAAGCCGACCCTGGCGAATGTGGAGGCATGATCGTTGGTCACCCGAAGCACGGCAGACTCACCCTGCACGAACGCCGCCTGACCAATCCGATCGTTCCGGTTAGCGGAAGAGATGGTGGCTCCGGACTCGACGGTCACCTTGTCTTTGGCAATCAATATCGTCTCTGCAAAATCAAGCGAAACGTTTCTGCCGACCGTCACAGTGTCCGAACCGGCATCCAGTTCCGTTGCCGTACCGGTATCCCGAAGCGGACTGCCAATGAATTGGCGAGCCGCATTTTCAACATCGGGAAACAGGCTGCTGAGCAGCGTTTGTTTTCGGGTTCCTCCCAGCAGCAGGCTGGCAACATCAAGCTGGTTCAACAGCTTCGCGTCAATTTCGACCGCACCCCGACCGGAAACCCCGGCATTCGTGACAATCGCAAGATTTCTGGCCTGAATATCGAGCTGGCCGCCGCGGCCATCACCTGCTGCAAGCGCAGATAAGTTTCCGCCAAGCTCAAGGCTATTGATCGTGCTGATGGAAATCAGCCCGGCATCAATCGGAATTCTGGGTGTTTCATTGGCGTTCTGGAGCGCTCCATCCGCGAAAAACTGATTTGCTCTATAGTCCACGAAATCCGAAAAAGTCCGGGCGATGGTCCCCGGCTCGACAGCAAATCCGGACAATCTCGAATCCCGGTTGTCGGTTCCTGCCCGGAATCGATAACCCGCGGTGATCGGTGCGCCGTCGATTCGATTGAGTTCGAGCCCCGGAATAATATCCTGTGTTCCCGGTACCGGGGTAACGAGCATTGCGCCCGGTAACAACGCGTAATGCGCTGGCAACAACACGTAATTTCCAGTCGGAAGCCCCGCAACGCCATGAAGAAAGATACTGTCGCCCTGCCTCAAGCCTGAAGAAGGAAATTCCAGGGGCTCGTAAGGCGCAAATTCGCCCTGGAACCCGGGGA
Source organism: Methylococcales bacterium (assembly GCA_050740335.1). GTDB lineage: Bacteria > Pseudomonadota > Gammaproteobacteria > Methylococcales > UBA1147 > UBA1147. Next base: position 11,744 of record JBOICY010000054.1, read on the forward strand.
TAATCGCAAATTTCGCTTCATAACCGACCCGGCCATTCACAACGTCAGGGTCTGTCGGATCCAGGATGTCGCGAGAGCCCCCGGGACCGCCCCGGATCACCTCGAAAGCATACAAATCGCCGCCTCCATCCGCATTAATTTCCGCACCGGGCTGAAAGCTGATATCGGTTCCCGCTAGATGAATCCGTTTCTCGGGAGGGGCACGAAATTGGCTTTTGGGGTCCGTGTCAAATACGACAAATCGGTTTCCAATCAAGGGATACACCCAGTTCAATCCGCCTTGAACGCGGCCGAAGGGAATCAAGCGATCTTCCGCAGAAACACTGGTCTTGCTGCCCGCGGCAAGTACAAGCTGGCTGCTCGTATTCAGTTCAATCAATCCAAGCGGCGCTTTCAATAGACCTTTTTGAACAATATTCGGCGCATTCAAGGTCAGTCGCCCTCCCGCCGAGAGAACCGGTGCCGCCGGTCCACCCGGTAACACGGTCAGCACGGAAGTAGTTCCGCCTGCCAGGTTAATTTGAAAATCGCTCAGGGTGGTCGGATAAATCTGATCGGCCTTCACGGTCAAGTTGCCGTCCACCGAAAATGCACCCGTAAAATCGAAGCCGGTTGTTCCGATCTGATTGCCGCGCAGACGGATGTCTCCTGAACTATCGAGATCAACATTGTTAAAGCCTTCCAGTGAAGTGATCCCGATCAAATCAATCAAATTCGCATGTGCCTGCAAAAGGGCCTTTCCGCCAATCGGGGTGATCGAGGTATTCCGGTTCAGCTGACTGGAACCAATTTGCAGAAAGGATGCGGCCAGATTTACGCTGGAACCACTCGGAGCCAGGGACTGAATTCTGGGAGTATCGAGAATCAGGGAGTCCTGGTAACTAAGACTGGCGCCTTCTTGGAATGAAATACGGTCGCTCGCGAAAAGACTCAGAGATTCAAGGCCCGCTCCTTCCAGGGTGGCCTGATTGACTTGAACCAGGCCATCAAACGCATCCGGAATTGCGTCCCCGCGTTCGAAACCAACAGGCAATTGCACCGCGGTTCCTTTATGAATCCGGATTTCCGCCGGTACAATTGGAAATCTTATATTGGGCGGCAAATCCGCATTATTAAAGGATCCTCGGAGACGAGGGTCGATGTTGATGCTGAGTTCCCCCCCGGCTGCCCCGTGCGTCGAATCAGCGCTTCCCACCAAGACCCCGTCCAGGAACGCGCCTTCCGATGTCAAAAAACCGATTGAACCGGCATCGGAAACCACCGTGAGCGGATTGAATCCAGGCAAACGACTGTCGTTCAGGCCAGGCAGATCAAATTCCGCTGAAGATCCGCTCACATCGATCAAGGCCCCGTCCTCAAAAATAATAAAACCCCGCTGGGAATTAATCGTGACGGAACCACCGGGTAGTACCGATCCATTCCGACGATCGGTGGGGTCGGGAATCGTTTGAACGGCGCCCCTGGCCAGAATCGCACTGTGTGTCCCCAACCAAATCGCCTGTTCACGCACAAAGCCCGGTTCGGCGATCCCTTGAGGCCGGGTAATCGTCAAATCGACTGTCCCGGAGGGAGCTTCGATAACCCCGTCGAAATTGATATTACCGTCTGAAATCAATTCGACCGTCGCTCCCGGATCGGTTCGAATCGCAGCACCCGGCCGGATGTTCACCGCCGCACCGGCAGGTCCTTTGGCGGCGGTCTGCGCCAGTGCAAGCCTGAGATTCACGGGATTCCGTTCGAATTGCGGACGCTCGACGAGTTCGACGAGTCGGTTCAGGTCGGTACCAGTTTCCTGCGATGACGTAAATTCCGGGCGATTAGTACTATCCGCCTTGAATACGCGGTTTAACTGAGTCAACTGAATTTGTGTACCGTCATCGACGGTGAGTCCATTGGCATTCGAAACAAGGTAGTAAGCGCCGAAGCCGCTTCGCTCGAGAAAATCCGGACGAATAACGGTTGCTGTCAGTCCTCCGTTTTCAGAACTTAAATACGCCTGATCCGACACGATAATTTCGTTGGATGCCAGGGAGAACGTGCCGCCTTTTTCGAACGCATGCCCCAGAACCGCCGATTCGAAAATCAGATTCGAACCGTTTCGGCCGGAGGCTTCGAGAGATACATTACCGCCCAGACCCGGTGTAAGTGCATTGGATTCGGTTAATCTTGCTCCGCCGCGGACATCAATCAGGCTGCCGGAGTCCATCACCAGATCGCCGAACGCGAAAACACTCAGCGACCCGCCATCGATTGCAATCGCATCGAATCGGGCTTGGGTAAGTACCGGACTGTCATTTACCCACTCTCCACTTAAATCTATATGCGTAGAAGGTTGGAAGGTAATTTTCCCATCCTGAAGCGCTGCCGTTGTTGCATGCGTTTTCAAATCCAAAGATCCGGAGCGGATATCCACCGTTCCGGCCATGTCAATACCACCCGCATCGATGCTAACAGCGCTTCCTGGAAGCATGCGGATGTTCGATGAACTTTCAATTCTGACCTGGCCATTGTTGATCAAGCCGATCTTGCTCAATCCGCTTTTTCCAAATAGCGCGTCACCCAATTCCAGCGCAGCGGGTTGCGAAGGATCGATGGGATCGGTAAGAAAGCTATCCGACGCAGCGGTGAGGACGGGATTGCCCTGCTGGGCCAAAAGAATAGATTGACGACCGTTGATGTTACGCGCCAAATCGATATACAGTTCCCCTCCGAAAGCGAGGGTCCCAAGTTCGCGCTGCCGCCGGCTCGAAAGGCTTCCCGCAACCACATCACCGTCCAATGCCACTCTGGGCGCGATCAGATCAAAGACTCCGGCTGCCTGTCCCTGAACATAACCCGGTTCGAAGCCCTCATGTCCCTCCAAGCCCTGGACGGTCCATTTCAATGTTTGAGCCCATTTTTCATAGGTTTTCTCTACTTCGTCCAATATGCCAACGTAGCGAAGATCTGGCTCAGCCTGCCCGATTGGAACCACTCGAGCGTCGTCGGTTAGGAGTAACGTCGTATTGATAAATCCGTCTTCAAAAGTCACCGAACCACCCGAAATGTCAATTACCGAACCCTGGTGGATTACCGCATTACCCTCGGATACGATCGATACAGTACCCCCCGTACTGGTTCGTTCCGATAAGGGTCTACTTATTTTGGCGACCTCCGCGCTGATATCGGCGATTGGGGTTCCCACCCGAGTATCGACCCGGATTGTTTTGCGATCAAGAAACCCGCCTTTCTGCAACGGGGAGTCTCGCAGCTCATTCGCGGTAAGCCGTACTGAAACCAGGTTTCGTTCCATCGGAAGTACCGTATCAGTCGATCCGGAAACGTCAATTTTGCTGCCCCCGGCCAGAATGATGCTGGTGTCATTGGGCTCCGGAAAAGCAACGGAGCGGTTCGCATCTCGGGCCTTGTTCGGCGGTAGGGTATTTGGATTGAAATTGATCGGTGATTTGGTCGCGATCATTTCGACGTACCCGGAGGGCACAACGATAGAAGATCCGGCCTCCATCGCTATTTGATTGCCCATTACCTGAATCGAGGAAACTGGCTGGGCTTGACCATCGATGGCCGAACCGCCTGAACTCGAATCCGGATCGATCCGTATCTGGCTATCGGCTCCGAATGTAACTTTCGACCTGGTGCCAAGTCCGTCGCCTGATTCGGCAACTCGTTCGGTTGCGGAAGGCAGCAACTGAATCTGACCATTGATGACCCGGGGCCCGCCACCTTCTCTGGCCAGAAGACGTATCTGACCATCGAAGTCAACCGTCGTCGTCGCGGAAATACGGCCCTTCTGATTGACGGCAAAACCGACCATGGTTGCGTTGCCGTTACCCGCGATCAGTGAGCCCAGATTGGTCGCCTCTCCACCCACATCAACCTCGACGAGCAGGCCGCGCACGCCGGAAGACGAATCGGGCTGGGCCAGGTAGACTTTACCTTCCGATCCGGCCAGTATCACCTGTCCATCTTTCACCATCAGGGTTCCGGAATTCACTACCTTGGGTCCCGCAAGAATAATTTGCCCTCGCTCTCCAGCGGTAATCGTGGCGCCGTTTTCGACCAGTATGTCGCCCATCGGCAACGGTGCTCCATTCGCGTCCCGCGGTTCTACCAGTGCCGCGCTGCCGTCCTGGGCAAAGACCTGCGTGACCCCCCGCTGCAACACGGAATCCGTGATATCCTGAGTGGTCGCAATCAGGGTGTTGGTATTGACACTGGCGCCATTCCCGAATACAAAGCCGTTGGTGTTTAACAGATAAACCTGTCCATTTGCGTTCAACTCTCCGAATATCCGGCTCGGATCATTCTGGTGAATTCGGTTCAGGGCGATCGCCGAGACGGAAGGCTGGTTAAAGTCAACTCGATAACCCTGGTTGATATTGAATTGCTGCCAGTCAAAAGTTTCCCTGGAAAGACTCTGGTGGACCTGCATCGCCTGGGTAGCAAGATCGGTGGATACTCGGCTATCGGCCGGATTCATCGGAACCGGCAGCGGGTCTGCGTTCGGTAGAGTTGGAACAACGACTCCAAGAACAAAGATCAAACCCTTCCAAACCCGATTCAAAGGATTTTCCGGCTTCAGTACAGCGAAACAGACCTTCCGGTTCATGGAACCTGTCCAGCGCTGATCGAATTCCCCGACCATCTTCGATTCCACCTCAAAAGCCGTACCAGAATCTGAACTGAAGCAAGGAATCGCCGGAATCAACCATGCCGTTATCAATCAGCGCGAAGCCCCAATCCAGTTCGCCGTAAAAATAACGCAACAGGTTCAGTCTCAGCCCGAGACCGGTACTTGCGAGGTCCTGGCGCGGCGCCGTACCCGGCAATGGTTTGTTTAACCAGACTCCAGCGAAGTCGAAAAATACCAGCGCTCTCAAATCCTTCAGATATGCACCCAAAACACCGAAGCCAAGCTGTGGGCTGAACCAGGAAAGCGAAGCGGAAATACCGCTGTCTCCAAGCACCTGGGTCAGAAAATATCCCCGAACGCTCTGCATGCCGCCTGCAATGAACTGTTCGTTATTGATTAATGGATCGGGTGAGTACTGCCCTCGAAATCTGGTCTGAACTTCGAAATCATAGGGAAGCCTGTCCCTTCGATCGAAATCTCCAAAAAAATAAATAAAATTGGATTGCGCCAGAAAGCGCTTGTTTTCAAATTCGATCTGTTTGTTTTCCAAGCCGCGGATCGAAAATTTAAAGCCGAGATCGAAGCTTGTCTGAGCCTGTTCGGTACGATAGGATCCGTCGTAATTGAAAGAAAACGGCAGATAGGTAATTGGCGTTACGAGATTATTCGTGCCAACCAGTTTGACATTTTCATCGAAAGATTTGTAATCAACACCGAATGTCGCGCTGTGGTAGTAATTTTCGAGACTGTTCAGCGGATTGATCAGGCGCAGGCCGAAGATCAGTCCGGAACCGATTACAGACAGCGCGCCCGCGCTCGCCACACCGGTATTGGAGTTACTGCCTACCCCGTAAAACGCCAGTCGCATGTCGGTATCGAATATCGGTAATACGTAAGTTCCCGCCCAGACCTGGACCTGATTGGCGTCTTGCGGAGAAATCTGGAATTGCAGCGAGGCACTATGAAACATTTGCCACAGATTGTCATAGCGCAAATTGACCAGCGTTCTGAGCGACGAGGTCGACGCACTTCGTTGGTTATTCAGTTCGATACTGCCGTGCAGCGGCAGTTCATCACGCACTTTCAATTCGACTTCGACCGTACCCGGTGTCCGCCCGGCGCGCATGATCGGGGTGATCTTGCGGTCCGGCGACTGTGCATTCAATTGGTTCAGCTCTTCCTGGAATACAGAAAGTTTCGGGAAAGAACCTTCCGAAACCGAAGGAATTTTTTCGCTGATTTTTGCCAGGGAATGGTATTTTGAACCCGTGATTTTCAAACGGTCCACCTGACCCTC
>JBOICY010000055.1:0-6323 GCA_050740335.1 Methylococcales bacterium
CCTTTTCCCAGTCGCTCACGACAAATGCTTTTGACACATGCCGCACAGGGGGCAGTTTGATTCCAGCGTCTGGTCGCCGAAATCGAGAGACCTCCTCTCATCTTCAATACAGCACGAAAGGCTTGCACCTTTCTTCATGACACACTAACCCGGATGCAATGAAATGGAATCCGGGATGTTTGGAACAGCGAATCTCCCGTATTCCGCTACGCTACATACAGGCTACCATGATTTTTACCGGCTCGGATAACGGCGTGAACTCTTCCGGCTTCCGATAAACAAGCATCGGATAGATCGACTCGGATAATTCGCAACACGCTAAACCAGCACCGCGCGCAGATTCATGGAGCCACCTGTTTCTATACCGTTGCATTGCGTGACCGGCGTTCGCGGCTATCGGTCAGGTCTATTCCGAAAGCACAAGCCTCCTGTTTTCAGGTTTGCCCGCAGATACGGCAGGCCGTCACCAAGCCCGTGTGAGGCGGAATCATGGATGGGCTCCGCCGAATGGGGATCGACCTACGACATCGGATATTAAGCTCAGAACAATTTTACCGCGACGCACCGGAGCAAAAATTTGTACTGCTTCCGATGAATTTAGGATAATGCCCCGTTCGAAAAAATTTGAACTGTCGGGGCTGAATCGGAATAGAATGAAAAAGAATCTGGAAGCGCTGTTGCTCGGGGCGGTCAACACGCTCAAGGAAAAAGGTATTTTGGATCAGGAAATCAAGCCGCTGATCCAAATCGACCGCTGCCGGGATCCGCAACATGGCGATTATGCTTCTAACCTCGCGATGATTCTGTCCAAGGCGGCGGGGCAAAAGCCACGCGAACTTGCTGGACTGATTGTCGGATCCCTGCCGGAATCGCGTATCATCGCCAAAACGGAAATCGCGGGACCCGGCTTCATCAATTTTTTCATCGACCCCAGCGCGCAATTCTCGATCATTTCGCGAATCCATCGGGAAAACAGCCAATTCGGACGAAGCCGCATCGGTGCCGGGAAAAAAATTCAAATCGAATTCGTGTCCGCGAATCCGACCGGTCCCTTGCACGTCGGCCACGGCCGCGGCGCGGCCTGCGGATCGGCCGTGGCCAGCTTGCTCGAGGCGGCGGATTTCGAAGTGCATCGGGAATATTATGTGAACGACGCGGGGCGGCAGATGGACATACTGGCGATTTCGATCTGGCTGCGCTATCTGGAAAAGTGCGGTGAAGTGATCCCCTTCCCGAGCAATGCTTACCGCGGTAACTACGTCCGCGAAATCGCGAAAAAATTGTACAGGCAAGTTGGCGACCGGTATCGCAAAAGCGCTCGGGAAGCCATCAGCGGTCTACCCGCCGATGAACCCGACGGAGGCGACAAGGAAGACTATATCGACGCGCTGATCGAGCGCGGCCGGGCGCTGCTCGGAACCGAGGGCTTCGAGGTTTTCCTCAAGCACGGGCTGAATGACATTCTGGCCGACATTCGATTGGACCTCGAAGAATTCGGAGTCTTTTACGACGAATGGTTTTCGGAACGCGGATTGATCGACGCCGGAGCGGTCCAAAAGGCGCTGGACCGGCTACAAACAGCCGGTTTCCTGTATGAAAAGGACGGTGCGATCTGGTTCGCGTGCGCCCGGCTCGGCGATGAAAAAGACCGTGTCGTGGTCAGGGAAAACGGCCAGACGACTTATCTCGCATCCGACATCGCTTATCACCTGAACAAGATCGAGCGAGGTTTCGATGTGCTGATCGATGTCTGGGGAGCCGACCATCACGGCTATGTTCCGAGGGTCCGGGCCGCGATCGAGTCATCGGGGGCCGACCCGTCGCTGCTTGAAGTCCTGCTGGTCCAATTCGCGGTGCTGTATCGCGGCAAGGAAAAGGTGTCGATGTCGACGCGCTCGGGTGAATTTGTCACGCTCAGGGAACTGCGCGAGGAAGTGGGACGGGATGCGGCCCGGTTTTTTTATCTGATGCGCCGCTCTGAACAGCACATGGACTTCGATCTCGATCTGGCCCGCTCGCAATCCAACGATAACCCGGTCTACTATGTGCAATATGCTCATGCGAGGATTTGCAGCGTGTTCAGAAAGCTCGACGAAAAAAAGTTGGCTTATGACCCGGCTCTCGGGATGAGCCGGCTCGAACTGCTCGACGCAGACCACGAACAGGCGCTGCTGACAAGCCTTTCCCGCTTTCCCGAAGTCATCGAAAACGCCGCGCAAAAATACGAGCCGCATCTCGTGATCCAGTATCTACGGGATCTTGCGCATGAATTTCATCAATACAACAATGCGCACAAGTTTCTGGTGGACCAGGGCGAATTGCGCAACGCTCGCCTGAACCTGATCGCAGCGGTCAGGCAGGTCATCGCAAACGGTCTTGGCTTAATGGGGATTTCCGCACCCGAGGCAATGTAATCATGACCCAGGACTACAAGCACCGCACTTCCCGCAAAGGGAATCGTCGCAACCACGGGGTATCGATCTGGCGGTGGATGCTCGCCGCGGTGCTGGTCGGCCTGTTTATCAGCTTCTTGATGTTTCTGAGAAATCCGGAACCACCCGCGCAACCAAGCATCCTGACCCTGAAAAAGCCTGTTCCGAAAAAAGAACCGGAGCCGGAGCAGGTCAAAAAAACCTCCAGGCCCACTCCTGAAAAACCGCGCTTCGAGTTTTACACGATATTACCCGAACAGGAAGTCGAAATCCCCGAAACCGAAATCAAGATCCGCAAGAGCGAGGAAAAACAAGGCAAGGCAAAACCCGGAAGCTATGTGCTTCAGGTCGGTTCCTTCAAAAAATATAAAGACGCGGACCGGCTCAAAGCAGAACTCGCGATGCTCGGCATTCACTCGAAGATCGAAAGCGCGAAACTCGACGATTCCACCTGGAACCGTGTCAAGATCGGACCCTACACCTCGATCACCGCCGTGGACGTGGTCAGAAAACGGCTCAGATTGCAGAATATTGACGCGATTGTGATCAGCGCCAAATAAGAATCCGTCTAAAACAATGACAGCTGCCGCGGCCCCGACACCGGTGGCCGGAAATCCGTGGTGTTCAATTCGGGCGATTCCCCAAACCCGAGCTTTTTTACTGCGAGCCGGAACCGTTGCGCCAACAATTCGGCATATTCGCCGGTGCCGCGCATCCTTATTCCGAAACGCGCGTCATAGTTCTTGCCTCCGCGAGTATCCCGAATTCTCGACATCACATGAGAGGCTTTCAACGGTTCATGCTCTTCCAGCCATTCGCTGAACAGATCGCCGATTTCATGCGGCAGCCTGAGCAGCACGTATCCCGCTGAACCGGCGCCCGCTTCCCGCGCGGCCTTTAGAATATTTTCCATTTCTGCGTCTGTGAGTACCGGGATCAGCGGCGCCAACAGCAAGCCTGTGGGAATGCCCGCGTCCGCTATTCTACGCAGGGTCTCGATCCTGCGCTCGGGCGCCGTGGCCCTGGGTTCCAGCCGGCGCACCAGACTATGCGAAAGCGTTGTGATCGAAACCGATACGGAAACCAGGCGCTTGTGCGCCATTTCGGTCAGCAGATCGAGATCGCGTTCGATCAATGACGATTTCGTGACCAAAATCACCGGGTGATTTACCGCACACAGAACCTCGAGAATTCTGCGCGTGAGGCCAATTTTGCGTTCCACCGGCTGGTAGGCGTCGGTGTTGATGCCGAGCGCCAATGGCCGGCATTGATATTTTGGCTCGGCGAGTTCTTCGCGAAGCCGTTCCGGCGCATCCGGTTTATAAAATAGCCGGGTTTCGAAATCGAGACCGGCCGACAACCCGAGCCAGGTATGGGTCGGCCTCGCAAAACAGTAGATACAACCGTGTTCGCAGCCACGGTAGGGGTTGATCGAACGGTCGAAACCGACATCCGGCGAGCGGTTATAAGTGATCACGCGCCGCGCGCTGTCCACCGACAACGTGGTCCGCAACGGTTCGAGGGTTTCATCCGCCGAACCCCAGCCATCGTCGAACGCTTCGTGAACCAAGCATTCATAACGGCCGGTCGAATTGCTTACTGCCCCCCGGCCTTTACGGGCTTTGTGCTGTAATGGATTCTCCACGGTCAGGAATCATTTTTTAGACGACCGGACGTTTCGCCATCGTCCGGGCATTAACGTTTGGTTTGAAACTGTTGCAACAAGCGTTTCAACTTTTCCGCGGACTCCGGAGTGATCTTCCCGGCTTTTTCCAGTGCCGCAATCTTCCTCTCCGTCTCGGGCATGTTTTCCTGTAATTTTTGCAATTGAACGTGTATCTGTTGCTTGATTTTGTCCGCGACACTCATCACCTTGTATTCGCTCGGGACTGCAAACGTATCGGGCGGCAGGCTGACATCGGTCTGGATGCGCGTCACTTCGACATCGACCCGTCCTTTTTCGTCCAGGCTGCGCAGCGGAGCCCCGATCGTTGTAACATGATCGAAAGTATTGGTCTTGCCGCGCTGGCACGGACTCATCCCGGACTGCACGCTCCCGATGGTCTTCGCGGTTCGCTCGGCCACTTTCTGCAATGCCCTGAACATCTGATCCAGGCCAGTGCCTTCCAGTGCTTCACGGGAACCAAACACGGTGCCGCAAAATTCACCATTCACAGAAAGCTTGTACTGTTGCGTCGCATAACCTGCAACCTCGGGTCCATCGCCCTCGGCTTCGACCTGCATCGCGGTTTTTTCAGGCGCTCCGCCGAGGCCTAACGACGGCACAGCGGCGCTCAAATCGAGCACCTCCCGGCTTTCCGGCATCACACCTTTTATGCTCTGATTGACGTAATCGAGGATGATGTAGGTCTTTCCATCCGCCATATTCAAACGGCCCATTTTACCCTCGGATAAAAATTGACTGTCCCGGCCGTTTCGATCGCGGACATCGACGAGGGTCCCGCCGTATACCGTAACGGAAAACGAAGCGCAAAACGCAAAGCATACGAAACCGCGAATCATGAACTGTCTCCGAAGGTCAAACCGAAAAGGGCATTCATGGTACTCCGGGTACGGGGAAGTATAAAGCGCATGGCAATGTAAACAACTACGCCCGGTCCCGCGATGAGTTTTCTGACCTCGTGCTGAGATTTACCGCAGAATGAACAGTAGAGAAGCTTGCCCTTTTTGTCGTCGCCCATTGCTCCAACCTCTTACCTAAGTTCGGCACGGTCAATGAAGCCTGCGCGGGATGGCGAGGCTGAAAAGGGCGATGGGCGCTTCGAATGGCACTCCGTCGTCAGCCACCAACTGGTAACTGCCCCGCATGCTGCCCACCGGGGTTTCAATTATGGCCGAACTGGTGTATTGAAACGCCTCTCCGGGGCGCAGATAAGGGTGTTCGCCGACCACGCCCTCACCCACGACTTCGACCACTTTCCCGTTCGAATCGGTGATGACCCAGCGCCGGCCCAGGAGCCTCGCCGGAATCGTACCGGTGTTTTCCATGGTCACGGTGTAAGCGAATACGTAGCGGTCCGCGCCGGGGTGTGACTCCTCCCCCAGATAAACGGTTTGCACACTGACTTTGAATTCGCGAATTCTGCCAGTCATAACCTTGCCCTCTTGTTTTTCGATCGATGGCCATACTCTGATTGGATGAGTCCGTATAGCTTATCAAAAAGCCGCTTGTTTCACGACTCCGAGGAGAACCACTGTTAGCAACAAAATACATTTGTCCGGTTTTATAGCAAATAAACTGTCCGCTTTTCGATTTAAAGTGGACCTCTTGGTCAAGCCATTTCTCTTATTCGAAACACTCCCGGAATATCTTGTTGACAACCGGTTTAGCGGAATTTAGACTCGACTCCAGTTTTAGAGGATGAGGTCACGGGTGTTGCAATTTTTTCGCTACCGGCGCAATCGGCGACTGCTCAACGGTGTGATTCTGTTGGTTATCACGGCGTGGCTGGGGCTTTCGCTCTTTTCTACCTGCGCTTTCCCGCCGCAATACTATGCCAAGGCGGGTCTGCCCGATTGCATGTCCGACATGACCCTGGATGACCACGCGTCCGATGAACACACCACCCCGGTGTCGGATACTTGCATCCAGTCCTGCGCGGCCGATCTGGCGAAGAGCGGCTTTAACGTAACCGGCGACACCGCCAAAGGCTATACTTTGTTGCCGCTACTCCTCTGGTCCCTCGCCTTCGTACTTCTACTTCCCTCTCCCCCGGCGGGTTGCTATCCACGCCGGCGCCTGCTCCTTCGCTATAAGCAACCCTCGCTCATCTACCAGTTCTGTTCTCTGCTGAATTAGTCAACCCTCGGCAAGCAAAAGCCGTTTCCGTGCGGTAATTTCCGCCAGCTTTATTGCGCCCGGTTCAAACA
>JBOICY010000056.1:0-12566 GCA_050740335.1 Methylococcales bacterium
GTGGTCTATCTCTACACCGAAATCATCAATAATTTCAGCGGGCGGCCGGAAGAGTTCTTTTCCGCGGCGCGCCGCATTCGAGGCAATGAAACCGCGAAAAAATTCACGATTGCCTCGATCGATGTCGGCGGCGGAACGACCGATCTGGTGATCATGGATTACGCCCTGGATTCCGGGCGCGGAAGCAATGTGTATATCGTACCGGAACAGCGCTTTCGGGACGGTTTCAAAGTGGCCGGCGACGAAATCCTGCTGGAAACCATTCAGGCGGTTGTCGTTCCAGCTCTGGCCAGAGCCTTGAAAAATCACGGGATCGCGGATCCGGCGATTTTGCTGTCCCGCCTGATCGGCTCGGAAGCGGTGAACGCCCAGGATGCGATGCACCGCCAGCAACTGACCCTGCAGATCCTCTATCCTCTCGGCATCCGGATCTTAAAAGAGTATGAGAACTATGATCCGATCACGCTTTCGGAACAGAAAACACATACGATCGAAGCTTTGCTCGCGGCTTTCGAAGCACCCACCGACGAGATCATCCAGTATTTCGCGGACGGAGTGCGCAAAGCGACCGAAACCGGAAATCAAGGATTGAACATCCTCGATATTCCGATCGAACTCAATTTTCGCAGGATTCATGAGCTGTTTCTCGCCAATCGCCTGGAAATCTGTAAAACTTTCAAATCTCTGTGCGAAATTGTGTATCTGTATGACTGTGACGTGTTATTGCTGACTGGAAGGCCGTCCAGACTGCCGGGCGTTCAATCGCTGTTTCGGATGTTCCTGCCGCTGCCGCCGAGCCGCATCGTCCCGCTGCATGGCTACCGCACCGGAGTGTGGTACCCCTTTCACAAACAGGGCAAGATCAGTGACCCCAAAACCACGGCCGCCGTGGGCGCCATGCTTTGTCTGCTGGGTCAGGGGCGGCTGCCGAATTTCTTTTTTCGAGCCAATGCCTTCAAACCCTATTCAACAGTCCGCTATCTGGGTTTGATGGACGAAAACAACACCATCAAGAAAGCCAATGTCTTTTATTCGAACGTGGATCTGGACAATCCGGATTATGAACTTCCGGACACGCCATTTGAAATGCGCGGTTTGATGCGTCTGGGTTTTCGCCAATTCAATGCGGAACGCTGGGCAGCATCGCCGCTGTATACCCTGTCCTTCAACGACGAAAAGGCGCGCAGCAAATTGTACGAAGAAGCCGGGGTATTCAGGATCCGTCTGCAGAAAGTACGCGGCAGGGGACAGATCCGGGAGGCCAGCGAGAAATTCGCCATCGCGGGGATTGAATCCGCGAGCAGTTCGGTTCGCTCGAATGCGGTGAAGCTGCAATTGAATACACTGACCAATTTCGGCATCGGAGATAATAATTATTGGTTGGACAGCGGCAGTGTCTATCGCTGAATTTCATGACCATCCGTAAAGAATTTCTGCAGGGCCGCTGCAAGGACGTGGTCGAGGGCGCCGGTCAGGCTATCGAGTGGGTCAAAGAAGTCCGGCAAACTTCACCGCGGATCGATCGCGAAGCCGACGCACTGATCGAAAAACTTCGCCGCGTCAGAAATCTTTCCAGGCGCCTGGATCAGGCCGCCGGTCGCCCGATGTCAATCGGTTTTTTCGGCCTGTCGCAAGCCGGAAAATCCTATCTGATCTCGGCGCTCGCGGCCGGTGAAAACGGCCGGCTGGAAACCGAGTATGCCGGCAAGCGTCTGGATTTCATTGAACATATCAATCCTCCAGGCGGCGGAAAAGAGGCCACCGGACTGGTTACGCGATTCAGCCGCCAGGCCGAAGCGCCGCCGCCGGGTTATCCGATTCAGTTGGCCCTGTTTTCCGAAGCCGACATCGTCAAAATTCTAGGCAATTCGTTTTTCAACGATTTCGACCGGGAACGCGTCGTATTCAATACCGAGGCCACCTATATCAGCAATCTGTTGACCGAATTGCAAGCCAGGGTCAAATATAAGCCTGCCGGTGGCATTTCGGAAGACGATATGGTCGATCTTCTCGATTATTTCGAGAAACGATTTCACAAGTCGATGGCGCCTTTGATGGGAGATTACTGGCCCACGGCGATCGACCTCGCTCCCGTTCTCGAAGTCCCTGATCGGGCCCGGCTTTTTTCAGTGCTCTGGGGCGAAATCGATGAATTCACCGGTACCTATCGGCAATTGCGTGATGCACTTTCGAAGCTTTCGTTCTCGCAGACCGTTTTTACCCCTTTGAATGCCCTGGTCGTGGCCAGAAAGGACGGGCGATTGTCTCAGGCCGACAGCATCATGAACGTCGATATACTCGAGCGGCTCGGACGGGATAGCGATGACTGCGTCGAGGTCAAGCCCATTGTCGAGGGTCGATTGCAGGATGCGGTACAAATACCGCGGTCGATTCTGGCGGCCCTGACCCTGGAAATGACTTTTCCATTGATCGAAAAGCCGGTGGCACAGGTTCTGGAGCAGATAGATCTGTTGGATTTCCCGGGCTATCGCGGCCGTTATTCCCTGGGCGATCTACACGAACTCACCGCCGAACTCCAGGATACCGGAACCGGTTCCGTAGCCCAGCTTTTTTTGCGCGGTAAGGTGGCCTATCTGTTCGAGCGCTATACAGATTATCAGGAGATGAATGTACTGGTGGTCTGCACTCCTTCGGACAAGCAATCCGATGTCACCTCGGTTGGACCGGTTCTGGACAACTGGGTCGAAGTTACCCAGGGGAAAACCGCTGAACTTCGCAGCGGAAGGACACCGGGCCTGATCTGGTCGATTACCATGTTCGACAAACGCATCAACCAGTCCCTGGGCCATACCGAAGATATGCTGCAGATCGCCTGGGGTTCCGGCGGAATGATGAAAATGGCGCTTCTCGAGCGATTCGGCCAGTATCCATGGGTGAATGAATGGAGCCGAGGCCGGCCATTCGACAATCTGTTCCTGGTTCGAAAGCCGCGCATGCCGGTCAGTTTTTTGACTCTTGCCGGCGGTACCGAGCAGGCGGTCGATCCGCAGCATGAGAACAAATTGCAGTTGATGCGCACGACCTTTATCCGCGATGTTACAGTCCAGAAACATTTTTCCGATCCCGAAGCCGCGTGGGACACCATGTTATGCCTTAATGACGGCGGCATCGGGAGTTTGGTGAATTGTGTGACCAAAGCGGCCGATTTACAGGTAAAACTGGACCGGATCGCGGAGCGGCTGAATGACACGCTGAGCGAATTGATCGACAATCGTCTGGGTCCTTATTTCCAATCGGGTGGCGCCGAAGAAGTCGAAAAGAAAAGGAAAATCGCGGCGGGCATTATTGCGGAACTGACACCCAGAGCGGCTTTTATCGGCGAACTTATTTACAGCATGGGGCCGGTCGAAGACCATTTGCGCTCTTTGTATCTGCGGGTAGAGTCGGTGAGCACAATCTCCGATGAACAAGCCGAAGAAAAAAAAACTTCGGATCACGCGGCGAATGTCGACGATTCCATGTTCGATCTGGATTTTGGACTCGATGACGAAACCCGCTTCATTACCCCGGACCTGGAAAAGCACCAATCCAGCAGCGGCACCAGCCGCTTTGTCGCGGCCGTGATGCGGGAATGGACGCGTCACTTGCGGGACCTTCCCGAACGCTCCGATTTATTGCGTTTTTTTGGATTCCCCAAAAAAGCGGTCGAAGGGCTCACGAATGAAATAATCGCCGCGACCAGCCGGATGCGAATCGAGGAACGACTGGCCCGGGCGATCGAGCGCTCGGAACTGGAAACATCGGCCACGCGCAGCCGTCTGGTCGAACGGCAGGTCCGTGTCGTCGCAACCATTCTGAACGAATTTCTGGCTACTCTGGGCATGGCCTGGGTGCCGCTCCCGGAGCGCCCGGACAGCAGGATTCGATCAGGGGCCAAAGTTTTTGTTCAGCCCGCGCCAATCGGGCCGGGTCAATTGCCGGATCTTCCCGAGCAGCCGGCTCGCTATTTCGCCTATTTCGTCAAGGATTGGCTGGATTCATTCGCAAATCTGGTGGTTTCAAATGCCGGACACAGTGCGGGTAGGGATATCACGTTGGAGCAAAACCAACGCCTGGGAGAGGTTTTAAAGCTGATTTCAGGCGGGACTCGATCGGTCCCGGAATCCAGGTAGCCCGGAAAGGGGCAGGTCATGGCAATTAAAGTTGAACTGAACCCGGAGACTCTGGCTCCCGAACGGCGGCGTCCCGGCTATGCCTTGCTCAGGTTGTCCGGGTGGACGCACGCACCGAATGATTCCGTGCTCGCTGTCCAGCGCAACCAGGATGGGAAGTTCCTGGGCTTGAACGGCCAATGGCAGCCCACACCGATCTGGCATCCGCTTCACGGCATGGCTTTCGATCAAAATGGCTGGCTTTGCGGGGATGTCACACCCGCGCTGGTAGACCCGCTGGTTGCCGAACCCAATGTTGTGTATCGAGTCGAAATCAAAGCCGATGGAACGAAACAACAGGGCGTGATCCGGATCGCAAGCGCCGTTCTGGCGTCGAGCGCCGCAGGTGAAAGTGCCGTGTTGAGCGAAACCGGGGCCGGATTCATCGCGACCGAATTGCCGAAAACCAAAGTAGCGGTTAAAGCCGATCTGGCGAAGGTATCGAAACCCGAACCCGCCAGCGAGCCGGAACCAAAACCCGCGCCGGTCAGCGAACCGGCACCGAAATCGGACAGCGATTCGCCAAAACCCCCGCGCCGGGATGAACAAGCCAGGCCCCGCAGGCTTTGGCCGCTGATCACCTCGATCGCGGTTCTTGTCCTGTTGCTCGGTGGCGCGGGGGCAATCTGGTGGCTCGGGTGGTTTCCTCCTTCCAAAAATGTAGTTGTGGACCCGGTCGTCAATCCGATTCCTGATCCGGATGAAAAAGACGAAAAACTGACGGATCTTGAATTATTACAGCGTTTTCTGAAAACCAATCCGGCCTCGGAACAAGTTCTGGCCCAAGCCGAAGCCTGGGAAAACGACAAACATTGTGAAGCGATGCGCCGATTGATGGTTCACGCTGCGCAAAAAACCAGCGACGCGAACATTGCGTTTGCGTATGCTCAAAAATATGATTCCGCAACTTTTCAAAATCGTGGTTGCATTGCCGAAGCCGATGCGGATTCCGCAGCCTACTGGTATGAAATCCCGGCAAATACAGGGAATGTACAAGCCCAGTACCGGCTCGGACGGCTTCTGACCGAAATGCACCGCAGCGGTTATCAGCATGATCAGGGAGTGGAATTTCTTAAGAAGTCCGCCCAGGCAGGCCACGCCGAGGCCAATTTGTGGCTTAAAAAAATGGGGCAATGAGCGAGGAGCCAATGAAGAGTTTGAATATTTTGAATTTGTTAGTTTTCGGTTGGATCATTCTGGGACTGATCGGCCAGACCGCTTCGGCGGAGCCAAGAAAACCTTTGCTGATGGAAGGTAAGAAAACTCTTTTCGAGCGCGTGCTGACCCGGCCCGGCGCCAGGGTATTCGAACAGCCGGATGGCGGGCAGGGCGTGGTCAAACCCGCCTTCACTCGTTATTACGTATATTCTCGCAAGGAAACAGGCAATGGCGAGTGGCTTGAAGTCGGACCCGATTCGCGTGGTAACCTCGCGGGCTGGATACAGTCCGAAACCACAGTTCCGTGGAAGCAACAGATCAGCCTGGTATTTTCGAATCCCGCGGGCCGTGAGCGCGTATTGCTGTTCAAGGACCGCAAAGAGGTGGAGAATATTTTTGCGGGCGGTTCGCCCGCACAGGAAGCAGCTTCGATCCGGAATACTATTAAATCAGGAGGTCAGGATCCCAGAGTGGTTTCGATCGAACCCGAAACGCCTGCCGATATCGAAAAAAATTTTTATCTGCTCCCGATCCTTCAAGCCGCTCAGGTCTATTCAGAAAACGGCAAGGTAACATTGCTTGAAGTGGCTTCGGTCAGCCAAACGGACGGTAATGCCGCAAGCGGAACCGAAACCGGCAGCCCGCGGGAATCCGATCGGAACGCGGCCACCCTTCGGGAATTCAAAGCTGCGGTCGTGTTCGTGATCGATTCGACTATCTCGATGGGACCTTATATCGACCGGATAAAAGAGGCGGTCCGGAGAATCTACTCGAAAATCGAGAAAGAAGGCATGCTGAAGAAAGTCAAATTCGGATTGATCGCTTATCGTTCCAGCATCAAAGCGGTCCCCGGATTGGAATATTTAACAAAAACCTTCGTGGATCCTTCGGAAGTGAAGGATGGACAGGATTTCCTGGCCCGGGTGGATGATCTTAAACCGGCAAGCGTTTCCAGCAGGGATTTTAACGAAGATGCCTATTCCGGTTTAATGGCGGCCTTGAACGATGTCAAATGGACCGAATACGGCGGCCGCTATGTGATTTTGATTACCGATGCGGGGGCGATCGAAGCCGATGAGGCGTTATCCGAAACCAGGCTCGGCGCCGAACAGATTCAACTGGAAGCCAAACACCGCGGTGTAGCCGTGTATACACTGCATCTGAAAACTCCCCAGGGGATCAAGAATCACGCCCAAGCCGAAAGCCAGTATCAGGTCATTTCCAACTTTCTTTCATTGAATACAATGCTCTATTACCCGGTCGATCTGGGTTCTGTGGAGACATTCGGGGAAATTATCGACAATCTGTCCGAATCGATTGTATCCCAGGTCAACGATGCCTCGAAGGGTAAAACAGTTGTCGGCAGCGCCAGAACCGCCGATGCCGACTTTGGCCGGGAGGAACAGCCACCTGCCTCGCAAGTCGAGAAACTCAAAGAGGACACGACACTGATCGGCTATGCCATGCAGCTCGCCTACCTCGGACGCGAGACCGGAACCCGCATTCCTCCGGTTATTAAAGCCTGGGTAGCCGACAGCGCACTTGAAGACCCCAGGATCAAACCCACCGAAGTGCGGGTTTTATTAACCAAGAACCAGCTCAGCGATACTCAACTGGTGGTTCAGGAAATCGTCAATGCCATGATCGAAGGAATGGTCAGCCCGGACCAGTTTTTCAATAATCTGCGCCTGGCGGCATTGAAAATCCGGGTCGATGCCAATCAGATCAAACAAACCGAAAATACCAAACTAGCGGATCTGGGACTATTGGGAGAGTATCTGGAGGATTTACCCTATCGCCGGGAAATTCTCGATCTGGACGAAGAAACCTGGAAATCCTACGCAACGAATCAACAGGAGGCATTGCTCAAAAAGCTGAGCCGCAAACTCCAGTATTATCGAGTGTATAATGCCGATGCCGACCGTTGGATCTCGCTGGCCGAGGGAAGCGATCCCGGCGACCATGTTTACCCGGTACCGATCGAGATGTTACCCTGAATGATCGTTCTGGCATGTTGCACATCGAGGCGATTCGACATCAAAGAGGGATCGGAAACGATTCATTTACTCTCCAAATTCCCCGGCTGATCGTCGATCGAGGCGAAACCGTGGCCGTTACCGGCGCGAGCGGTTCCGGAAAGAGCACCCTGCTTGAGATTATCGGCCTCATTTTGAAGCCGGATGAGGCGGCGGGCTATGGTTTGGGTCCGGCAGAAAACCGACAGGACATTGCCGCGCTGTGGCGCAGGAATCAATCCGAGCGGCTTGCAAAAATCCGGGCCGTTTCGCTCGGTTTTGTCGTTCAAAGCGGCGGGCTTTTGCCTTATCTCACGGTGCTGGAAAATATCGTGATTTCGAGACGGCTGCTGGGCTTGCCAGCGCCCGGCAGACTGGTTGAGAAAGTCTGTAAAATTCTGGGGCTGGAAAAGCTTTTGAATCGAAAACCCGCGCAACTATCGATCGGCGAACGGCAGCGCGCGGCGATTGCGCGGGCATTGGCCCATGAACCGATGCTGTTACTCGCGGACGAACCCACTGCCGCGCTCGATCCGATCCATGCCGGGCGGGTGTTGGCCTTGTTGTTGGAACTGGCCTGCCGCTTCGATCTGACCTCAATCATCGTCACGCATGACTGGAGCCGTGTGAGAGAGCTGGGCTTGCGGGAAATTCAGGCCTCCTGCACCGCTGAAAAGTTCGGTACCGCGTCGACATTTCAAGGTTGAGGGCAAAGCTTCATGAACAACCCGGGTCCCCGCTTGAAAATCTGGCGTGTGACGGGTGGACTCGCACTCAAGGAACTGTGGCACGACCGCAAAGTAACCTTCTGCCTGGTTGCCTCACTGGCTTCGGTACTCGCCCCGCTGTTACTTTTATTCGGATTGAAAAGCGGAATTGTCGCGAATCTGGAACAACGTTTGCTTCAGGACCCGAAAAAGCGCGAGATCGTGATTCTGGGCAACTATAAACTGCAAAAAACCTGGTTTGACACGCTCAGAACACGTTCGGACGTGGATTTTTTGATTCAATTGACCCGATCGCTCAATACGACTGTAGACCTCATGAAAAGTCCGGGTGAATTTCTCGAAGGTGTCGAAGTGGTTCCGACGGCTGAAGGCGATCCGCTCATTCCGGCGAACCTTAAGGTTCCGGAAGCTTTGGGCAGAATTCTGGTGTCGCATTCGGTGGCTTTAAAACTGGCAGTGGGCGCGCAGGATTTTGTGACTCTTATTGTTCACCGGCATCGCGAAGGCACTCCAGAGACCGGTCGAATCCGAGTCAAAATAGACGGGGTACTGCCGGAAAGGGCCTTTGGCCGCGACGGTATTTTCGCAGCCCTTGAACTGCTGATCGCGGCCGAGGATTTCAGAGACGCGCGCAGGGTCCCTGTGTTTGGAATCGATAGCGGAGAACCTCGAACCGAGCGCGCCGTTTTTGCGCGTGCCCGCCTTTACGCGACAAGCCTCGATGATGTTTCGCCGCTCGCCGATCTGGTCCGGCGAAACGGAATCGAAGTCAAAACCTACGCGAACGAAATCGAAGAAACGAAGCAGATCGAAGAGGTTTTATCTTTCATATTCAACGTAATCGCGTGGGTCGCGGTATCCGGTGCGGCCTCGTCCCTGATCGGATCGATGATCGCCAACGTGGATCGCAAACGTCACGAATTGTCGTTCCTGCGGTTACTGGGTTTTCCGGTTGTAAGCATCGCGCTGTATCCGGCAATCCAATCGCTGGTGATTGCGACGCTCGGATTTTTTCTGGCCGGCGGAGCCTATACACTGGGCGCCCTGGCATTTAATAATATACTGGGATCGAATTTGGGGGAATCCGGATTTGTCTGTCGACTATCCGGATTACACACGGCGATCGCCTATATCCTGACCAATCTTATCGTTCTGACAGCCGCGCTGATCGGAGGGTACCGTGCAGCACAAATCGAACCTGCGGAAAGCCTTAGAAGAACTTAATTTCAGAGCCTGTTCCGCCTTATTACTCTTATTGTTCTCGTTTGCGGCGAATGCCTGGGAAGAAAAACTCTATAACCCCAAACCCAACGAAAATGACGTCATTTTGCCGATGCCTTGTGACGGTGCAATAGTGCTCAGAAAAATTTCGATCCCGGTCAGCGGCCCGCTGGACGATTATCGGGTTTTGCTCGGTGGTGTGGACGCCAACTGGGATTACCTGGAATACACGCTGCCCGGGTTTATCATGGGCAGTTTCGATGAATCGGACGGAAATAGTTATTATCTGATGGGGAAATATGAAATCACCCGGCTGCAATATGCAACGGTAATGAATGAAAAATGCCCGGAGGCATCGATGCAGCAACGCTTGCCGCAAGATCAGGTCAACTGGTTTGATGCGGTTGATTTTACAAACCGCTACAACCTGTGGCTGCTCAATAACGCGAAGGACAAACTTCCGCGACGCGGCGATCAGTTGGGTTTCGTGCGTCTGCCGACCGAAACCGAATGGGAGTACGCGGCTCGCGGTGGAATCGCGGTCTCGTCGTCCGAATTTCAGGATCGCAAGTTTCCGATGGCGGAAGAAATGTCGCGCTATGTCTGGTACGCCGGAACCCAATCGGCCAACGGGGAAGCTCAGTTAACCGGGCTGCTCAAACCCAATCCATTGAATCTATATGATATGCTGGGGAATATCGGCGAAATCGTATTCGAACCGTTCCGCTTGAACAAAGTGAGCCGCCTGCACGGACAGGCCGGGAGTTTCATCGTTCGCGGCGGTAATTTTTTAACTTCGCGGGAGGATATTCGCAGTTCGATGCGCGAAGAAGTTCCTTACTATACAGAGACCGGTCCAAGAAGGAATAAGGTGATGGGTTTCCGGGTGGTAGTCTCCGGATCCGTGCTGACCTCTCTGAAACGATCCGAAGAAATCCAAAAGGCATGGCCCAGGCTCGGCACGGAGATTACAGAACCCAACAAACCGCAGTTGGGAGAGACCGCACTCGATAATCCGGTCGAAGAATTGAAAACCATCGCGGATGCTGCAAGCGATGCGAATATGAAACGACGGCTCAACAACCTGCTTGCGGTTTTCAGGGGCAGTATCGAAGCGCAAAACGAACAACGTGCTCGCGCCGCCCTGGCAGCACTGAGGCTCGGCAGTTTTCTGTGCCGTAAATTAAGATCGGATAATGAAACATTGAACGGTCGGCGCAAGGTGATCCAAAATGTCTGCAGCCAGCCGGAAGATGTCGAGAAAGAGAATTGTAAAAAAATTCAGAGCAGGGCGAAGGAAGACGAAGCCGCCTTAGCCGTAAATCTCGACTATTACGCCGACACCGTAACCAGCAACGCGCTCGAATATAGCGAAGATACACTGGATAAACAGATGGGTGTATTGTCTCGCACATTGACCGCACGCAGTTTGAGTGAGGTAATTCCGTTTTTGGAACGCTACCGGGCACATTTGGGTCGTTTTACGACCGATGGCCAGATTGCCAGAGAGGACTGGCTGAAAGAATGCGGTACGCCGAAGGCTCGATAATCCGGGAATTCATTTCCATAATCGAAATGAAAACCTATTCGAACGGAATTGTCAGGGCGGTGTTATGAGCGTTACACAGTATTCAATCTATTTGAAGAAAATTATTGCAGTTCTGGTTCTGTTGAATTTCACGACCTGTGCAGTGAATCCGGCGCGAAATCGACCGCTTTCGCTGGCCGAACAGCAACAGCGTCAGGAAGCGGAATTTTTCAGCGAATCCGGGATTACGGCATGCCTGGTTGCCGGCGGAGTAACTGGCTTGCTGGTATACTTCCTCGACAAAAGCAAGAATCGCGGGACGAAAGCAGTAATCGCTGCCGTTGCCGCATGCGGGGTTGCCGCAGGCGCGAATTATTACCTTGAAGCGAAACGTTTGGAGCATGCGGATAGTGAAGACCGGCTGAACGCGATGATTAAGGAGATCCGAAATGAAAATACCAGGCTGAACGGTCTGATCGCGACGACAGAACAGGTTATTTCGGACGATAAAGCCAAATTTGACCGGATCAATGCGAGCTATAATAAGAACGCTCTATCCTTGAAGCAGGCTAAAGACCAATTGGCCGCGGTCGCGGAAAACAAACAATTTCTTCAGGAAACTCTGACGAAACTAAAGAGTCGAGAAGATGAGTGGAAAAAAGTATCGATCGCGGAACGGCAAAGTGCCGCCAATACGGCTGCGCTGGATCGGGAGATTTCACATCTCCAGCAACGGGTTGTCCTGCTGGAAGGGCAGCTGGAAGAATACGATCAACTCCGGATTGTAGAAAAAGTAGGCTGAAAGCAGGACAACATGAAAACCAATCCGACAATTTCAAGAATCACCTGTTTTTTGTCGGCCGCTATTCTTTTTTGCGGGTGCGCCGCGCTCAACTGCGATCCCTCCGTTGAGACCAGTATCATTACCAAAGCCGGTTGTGAATTCGGCTCCGAAGGGTATGACGCGCGGGAGGAAAAACTACAATTAACGCTTGCCGAGCAACAAGAAATCAATCAATCTTTAAAGGAAGTTTATGCCGCGATCAGCCAGGAACAAAAAGAAGTATCCGTTAAACTGGCAGGTCGCCAGCAGGAATATGACCGGCTGAACCGTGCCTTGAATACATTGCTCACACACCTTAAAGCAAACTCGGTCAACAATGAGCAAATGAAGAAAGGCATTCGGCAAACCGAAAATAAACTGGCAGATATAAATACGGATACTTCGAAAAGTACATTGAATAAACAACAACAGCTCGAAGAGTTACGCAACGAGGTCTCGGGTCTTGAGGAAGCGTTGAGTTATTAAGGAACCAAGAAATAATAACTTAAACAAATAGTAATTATTAGCTATTGAAGTTTCCCAGAAATTATTCTCCTAAACTTGGCCGAGTATTAAGCAACCATGCGCTGGAACAATCGCCGACGCGTCTCAAGACTTCATCGTCCGTCGCGTCGTTCTCGGAACAGTGCCTGAGTGAGTTTTTGTTAAGCATTTTTCTTCGTTATCCGATCACCGGATCGATCGCATTTTGAAGTTCCTTGTCGGTGGTATACTGAGCTTGAAATCGCTGAACGCTGTCGTTGGTTTTGTGCAGAGAAAATGTAACAACGAGGATTCCAGGATGACAGAAAAATCCCGGTCTGGATATGCGACCCATGTCGGGAATGTACGAGACCATAATGAGGATAACTACCGTGTTCAGCCCGAGCTTGGATTATGGATTGTCGCGGATGGCATGGG
>JBOICY010000057.1:0-4656 GCA_050740335.1 Methylococcales bacterium
GCGGTGATCGCACCCAGTGAAAGCGTTGCCGACCTGTTGCGCAAACGCGGAGTGAATACACCGATCGCGGTGATTCCGACCGGAGTGGACACGGGTTTTTTCCGTGGTGGGGCGGGGTCCCGGTTCCGAAAAAAAAACTCGATTCCTCGTGAGGCATTCGTCGTCGGGCATGTGGGCCGGATGGCGACCGAGAAAAACCTGGAATTTCTGGCCCGTGCGGTCGGGAAGTTTCTGCAAGGTAATCGGACGGCTTACTTTGTGCTAGTCGGCGAAGGTCCGATGACGCGTGCAATCAGTCAGGTGATGGACGAAATGGAAGTATCGGATCGGTTCCGTCCCGCCGGTCTGTTGGAACAGGAAGATTTGTCGGGTGCTTACAAGGCCATGGATGCTTTCGCCTTTTCTTCGCACACCGAAACTCAGGGCATGGTGCTGGCTGAAGCGATGGCGGCCGGAGTCCCTGTGGTGGCCCTGGACGCGTCCGGAGTTCGTGAAGTGGTGCGTGACCGGGTTAATGGGCGTTTACTGGTTGGTGCCGATGTCAATCAGTTCGCTTTGGCGCTCGATTGGGTGGCCGCGCTGAGTCCCGAACAGAAAAGGTTGGTTCAGGATGGAGTTGACGCAACCTCCCGTGAGTTCGATATCAGCCGAACCGCAAACAAGGCACTCGACCTCTATCGGAACATGATCGTGGAAGTCGCCCGGAAACGAGGCTCGAACTCCAACATGTTGATGCGTACTCAAAGAGGTCTTCGATCGGAATGGCGGATCATGAGCAATATCGCGAAAGCGGCCGGTAGCTTTCTGCTGCCGCCCCGGGATTACAAGGATGATTCGCTTAAGCTAGGCATCCGCTCGGTTTTTTCGGATCAATGAGTGGCGGATTTTGTTGACTTCCCGGTTTCTGATCCGGGGCGGGTTTCGGGATCCTTTGTCGCCTGGATTCAAAACACGGCTGGTCGGATGGTTGTGGGCCGCTTTTTTACGGTTACTCTGCTGGACTTGGCGAAAACGCTACGACGGTTTTGCACCGATCGATGAAGCCAGTAAGCGAGGGCATAAATTCATGCTTTGTTTTTGGCATGGCAAATACATTCCCATCATGGCCTTGTGTCGATGGTTGTGGATCGAGCGCCGCGCCGAACACGCCTGCGTCTTTGCCAGTCTGTCCGCACGCGGTGCGGTGATCGCCGAAATTTGTCGCAATTTCGGCCTCGACTGTATCCTGATTCCGGACCAGGGGCACAAATACTCGTACCAATTGATGCGTAACGCGCTATCAGAACATCGTGCCGGTGTGCTTGCGGTCGACGGTCCGCTCGGCCCGAATCGTCGCGTAAAACAGGGGGCGATTCGGTTGGCATCGGAGCTGGGTTTTCATCTGGTGCCGGCCGCCGTGTTTGCCGAACGCAGTTGGATCATGGAAAAGCGATGGGACAGGATGGAAGTACCGCAGCCATTATCCCGGACCGGCTTGGTGATGGGGGAGCCGATTCCAGTCGAACGGGATCTGTCCCGCGGGCAAATTCGCGTATTGATCCGGCAATTGGAGGAACGGTTGGGAATTCTTGAAGAGCAGGCCCGATGGCTGTTACTTGACGGCCTCGCTGAATAATCACACCGCCCTTCCTGTGCGCTTCGTCCTTGCGTTTTCAACATCGTAAATAAAAAAAGCGGGTCTTTTAAGAACCCGCTTTTATCAGATGGCGAGAGAAATTCTTGATGCGAATACGTCTGCAGGCGGGAGTTTCTCGAACCGAAGCGGTAGACTTATTACTTGACTCTGTTGACCGCGAAGCAAGCAAGACCACCGAGAATCCATATTGCGAAGAAAATCATATAATCCATGCTGCACCTCCTCAGTTGAATGAACCGAATTAAGACAAGCCCAAGATTATTCTTGGTTTACTATTATTTCATTCCTTAGCGTTGGAATGCCATTCCTGAATTGATCGCGCCGACCCCGAACGAGGGGAACACGGTTCCGAAAGAGCTTTCCAATTCCATAAACTGCTGCGACCCTTGTTGATAGGCTTCTTAGGACCGCTACCGGCAAGAATAAATCATATTTTTTGCCCCGTCAATCCAAAATCCATGGAATTCGATCCGGTTTCTGGATTTAGGCCACAATTCTGCCAAATCTACCAGAAATCCGCAATCCGTGTGTAATGATAACACCGAGATTTTTATCGATTCCAGAAATTTTCAGCGGAGTGCCCTGACTGCTCTTGTATGCGGAATCCGCGTTTTGTAGCGGAAATGTTCTCCGTAGCGCACTTCGAGAAAAATTATCAAGCTGATCCACGCGGACAGGTGACAGAATACCGAGGGGTAGCTGGCCAGATAAAACTGCTTGGCGATATTGTATGAGATCACCAGGCCGACCCCGAACCAGGTAACGATTTTGTGGCTGGACAAAAATGTTGCGCCGATGATTGACAAGCCATAAAGCCATTGGCTCAGGATCCAGAACGAAAAGTAAAATTCATAATGGATGCTCTGGTTGACAAAAACAGCGGTTACCGGGCCTTTCACGATGTAATACAGATAAAAGATGCTTAACCCCGCGCCGACGGTTCGACAGATCAAGAGCACCTTTTTTCGGCCCGGAACCTCTTCGAAGCGATCGATCGCATAGGGGACCAGTGCCGGCCAAACGACATACGCGATGAACGGAAAGGCATGACTCAGGAATTCCACCACGCCCGGTGTCGGTTCGTAAGATCGGGTTAACCAGAGACATCCTTCGATGAATTGGTGAAGCGCGAAAATCAGAGGAAAAAAAGCGAATGGTCGTTGCAGGGGGCTGCGTACCTGTTTCAACGTGGCGATTCCGCCGATTGTCAGAATACCGCTAGAAAGGAAGCTCGCCTCGGCCGAGAAGCACATGTCAACGCGACCCCCAGATCGGTTGGCCGGTGATCTTTCGGCATACCTCGATCGCCGAGCGGAAAGCATCCTCGTGGAAGCCGCTTCCGAAATACGATCCACAAAAATAAGTGCGCCCGTTTCCGTTGAGTTTGGGCAAATGCGGTTGCGCGTGAATTGCAGCGATGTCAAATAAAGGATGTTCGTAGTCGTATTCTCGCAGAATTTTACGCTCGTCGACCCTTCCCCAGGGATTCACGGTCACGAAGTAGTCCTGTTGCCTGGAGACACGTTGTAGTTTATTCATGTAATAACTGAAAGACGATAGCAATTCCCCGTCGTTCGTGTAGTCGACATAATAATTCCAGCCTGCCCAGAGCCTTCTGTTGCGCGGCATGATGTTCGCGTCGGTATGCAATTGTACCTTGGACCGGGTATAGCGGAATGCCCCGAGAATTTGCTTCTCCATCGGGCCGGGATCGCCGAGACACCGCAGTGCTTGATCCGCGTGGCAGGCGAAAATGACTTTGTCATAGCTCAGGGTTTCACCACGGCTATCGCTGATTTCGATCCGGGAGCCGTTTCGGTTCACTCTGGTTGCCGCGCATTGCATGCGGATCCGATTTTTAAAGGGGGCGATGATTTTGTCGCGATAGGAGCCGCTCCCGCGCACCACGGTCCGCCAGCGCTTGCGCCCGAAAATGCCTTGAAAGGCGCCATGGTTCTTAAGGAACTCGATCATGGTCAAGGCCGGATATTCGAGCATTTTGTGAGGCGGGATGGACCAGACAACGGCAAGAATCGGGATCAGGTAATTATCCAGAAAATTAGCGCTGTAGCCTTTTTCCTGGACATATTCCGCGATGCTGTAATCGTGATAACGCGGTTCATGGATGATTTCGGTCGCTTGTCTGTAAAAACGCCCGGTCTCCCTGAGCAGGGAACGAAATCCGGGGTCGAAAAGGTTTTTCAGGTTGGTCGGAACATAGCTTAACCCGCGGGTGTTATATTCCCAACCGGATGGATTTACGTGAATGCAGAAGTCCATCGAGCATTGCATGCTGTCCACCTTGAGTTCGTTCAACATGCGGTTGAACAGAGGATAATTTTCATTATTGAAAATGACGAAGGCGGTGTCGGTATGCACGGTTTCTTCCGGTTCTACGATGACAGCCGTGTTCGCATGGCCTCCCGCATAGTCATTTTGCTCATAAAGCATTAAGTCGTAGCCGGAATGCAAGAAATGGCCGCAGGCCATTCCAGCTGCCCCGGTCCCGATGATCGCAATGGATTCTCGATGCATGCTTTTTTATTGGTCTAGTGATAGCATGTTGGTATGGTCAGCCATGAAATAAAATAAACGCCCGCCTGTGACATCGGAAAGCCGCATAGGGCGGCATCGCGTTGATTGATTTTCATGGCTTGCGGGGCTTCCCCGCCTGACGGCGCCGATCATAGCAAATCTACGAATCGTGCGCCAACGACCCGTTCCCGGGAGTTTTTCGATCGCTGGAACCCGATATTCGGATAATTCGTAAAAAGCCCCGAAACAGGAGAAGTTGATTGAAATCAATACAGGACGACGGTTTGGTATCGTATAGTATATGAAACGGGATGGAGAGTTGATGGTTTTCGCCGAACTCGGGACGAATCGCATGTGACTAGTAGGCAGTCAATTTGAATCACATAAATCCGTCATTCCGGCAGGGATTGCCGGAATCCAGTTGCCAAGGACGGCAACTGTAGCGATCACATCCTTGTGTTCTGGACCCCGGCAATCCCTGCCGG
>JBOICY010000058.1:0-13496 GCA_050740335.1 Methylococcales bacterium
GTGTGACCGGACTGCGCCGGTTGTCAAGGATTTCAGAATTTTTCATCTTGAGGATTTCTCGGTTCTTGAATTGCGGTGATCAGGTATGGCCAATCGCTTCGTTTCCGACCTGGCGGCTATTCCATAAGCGCCGGAGACTCCGCCCAATCGAAGCAATCTTGATCGTCAGACTCGGATAGTCCGCCGAATTTTTCTTGCAAAACCGGCGAATCCGGCCCGCGCTCGAGTCCTTCGCCGGGAATGATTTTTATTCGGCGTATTTTCCTGCGCAGTAACTTTTCGTCATACACCGCCACGATTAATGTGTTCATAAGCGTTCCGTTTTCTTCGGAGAAATTTGTACCAGCGGACAAGGATCAATGTTATTTTCTGGATCGATTGGTCATGTTACTGAGTGTAGTCCAACTTTTTCGAGTCGATTTATGCACTCCGCCCGCTCAACAGATAGGCGAATGCGATCACCTCCGCGACCGCCTTGTACAACTCGGATGGAATCTCGCTTCCGAGCGGGATCGTCCCGAGCAGTCTGGCCAGTTCCGGGTCTGCCTGGAGCGGAATGTCGTGCTCCCCGGCTATTTTTAGAATCTGTTCGGCAACCCTGCCCTTGCCCGTCGCGGTGACGCGGGGCGCGCTTTTCTTATCGTAGTGAAGCGCGATCGCGACGCTGGGTGGATTGATCACATCTTTCATACGCGTTCGTCGAAAAGACCTTGTACTGTGGTTTGTCTCGGGTTTGCGCTGGAAAGGCCTGTACCTGAAGCGAGATTTCCGACATTCAATCCCGCGGCGCTCAGTTGCGTTTCCAGAAGATTCAGATTGGTTTGAATTAAATTGCGAGTCGATTCCGATTCAGATCGAAAATAAGCGTTGACCCGATCGCCCGACAGGCTGATCTTGCATTGGAGAGTTCCGAGATTCGGCGGATTCAGCTCGACGACGACGGACCATTGATGTTCATTCTGTTGAGAATGGGCGCGGGTATCGTGTTGGATAGTCAGCATTGCGGATTCCGCGCGCTCGGAATTCAGAAACGGTATTCCAAGATTCCAGATCTGCTTTCCAGATTGCTGTTCGGGAAGTGAGGAAATCTGGTCCAGCACAATCCTGCCGAGCGCACCTCTCGCGCTTTCAGCGAGTGTCCGGCTCAGACTCGACTCCGCTTCGGATCGGGAGGCGCCAAAAGGAGATTGGTGTTCTTTTTGCCCCTTGGTTTCCCGGGGTTTGGTTTCACCGTCCACGTGGGCCGCGAATCTCAGCAAACTGGCTTTCAGATCGTGGTCGAGCGCATCGCCGCCGTGTTGCGCGAGCGAAGCCAGCCGGGCTTCCAGAAAGATTCCGGATGCGCCGATCGCCTGCCGGATTCCCTGGAATGTCGAAAGGTCGTGCACATCCGGTAAATTCGCCAGAAAGTTCTGCGCCAGGTTTCTGACCTGCGCCGGAAGAGACTCGATTCCTGGCGCGACTTTGGAAAACGCAAGTAATTGCTTTGGCAACCAGGCCGGACTTTTCTGTAACGCGATATGATTGAGCAGCGCTCTCTGGAGAATCGTTTCGGTGGTGGCCGGATCGATGATTTTCAAATGCGGCAGACGGCCGGATTCAACGACTTCAAGTTCCAGGATTTGGCCGGGTGTCAGGAGCAGGGCGGATTGAGCCCGTACCAGGTTGCCGCCGATACTGAGCTGTGCCTGCCCGGTATCCGGTGATGTTTTGACCACCGTGGCGGGAATGATCTGGCCGACCTTGAACTGCGCCAGTAGATTCGTGACCGCCCGGCGAGCGGCCGGGCCGAGAACGGTCAGATTGGATTGAATCTCCAGGTTACGCTCCAGTTCGTCAGTTGATCAGCAGCTTCTGGATTTCCCAGATCTCTTCCTTGGCCGTTTCGAGGATGTTCATGCTCAGGTCGGCATTGAGTTTTCCGGTTACCAGTTTGGCATAAGCAGGCAGAGTATCCATTTTAGGGTAGCGATGGATGCCGATATTGCCGACAAAGCTGTGCAGTTGCGACACGATGACCAAATCGGTGTAATCGGGAGTTTTCGATTCATTTCGATGCCAGTCTTCGGCGTGCCGCACGACATCCTCGAAATCTCTTGGAAAATTCCACTTGCGCATGATCAATGCGCCGACATGACCGCGGAAATCGTTGATCGCGCGATCCAGAGGGGATGGATCGTCGCCGAGTTCGGGGAAGCTGTCCGCGAGCGTCAGGATAGGAACGCTGCCGATGTCATGCACCAGGCCGGCCAGCATGGCTCGGTCGGGGTCAAAGCCCGGTGTTTTATGCGCGAGCACCGCGCAAATCGCCGCGACATAGCTGCTGTGCTGCCAGAGTTCGTGCATGCGGTTTCGAATCATTCGATTTTTCGCTTTGAAGACTGTTTTCAGGGAAAAGCTCGTGATCAGATTTTGCGCGACCTTCAGACCAAGGCGGGTCAAGGCTTCCGGGCAGCTTTCGATGGTTTTTCGGCCTCGATAGAAAGGGCTGTTGGAGACTTGAATCAAACGCGCGGTAATCGTCGGATCGGTTTGTACGACCCTCGCAATTCTCATGTTGTTGGCTTTTTCGTCGTTGATCGCGCGACGTATCTTCATGGAGGCGTCCGGGATGGTTGGCAGCGGAAGCTTTTCCTTGACGATCGCGTTACTGCATTTGATGTAGAAGGGGCTCGCGGTCGCGGAATCAGGTTGCGGCACACCCGGTTCTCGATTCGGCTGGTGAGTGGTCACGTCTGACTGGAATATCCTTGGGAAAACTTGAAAGCCGGGATCTCTTGTTGCGGTTGTCTTGAGAAACCATGAATGAACTTTCCGGTGCTGATAAAACTACACCATTCGCTCAATAGTAGTTTAAAATTAGCCGTCTCGCCTCTTTCCATCGCTGATGGTTGATTCAATGCCCGACCGTTTGGCAGTTCCTGACGGCCTGACTACTATTCGGGATTTCATCCGCTGGGGTGCGAGCCGCTTCGCGGAAGCCGGCTTGTGTTTCGGGCACGGTACGGACAATGCGCTCGATGAATCGGCTGGGCTCGTGCTGCACGGTCTCAATCTTCCGGCGAACTTGCCGAATGGATATCTGGACTCGGTATTGACCCGGGAAGAACGGCTCGAAACCGCCACATTGATTCAGAGACGAATCCGGGAACGCAAACCGGCGGCTTATCTGACCGGCCAGGCCGTGTTCGCGGGCCTCCCCTTCTGCGTGGATGAAAGGGTATTGGTGCCCCGTTCACCGATCGCCGAGTTGATCGAGCAGGGCTTTGAGCCGTGGTTGGACGCTTCGAACGTGACTCGCGTACTGGACTTGGGGACCGGCAGCGGCTGTATCGCGGTCGCCTGCGCTTTTGCGTTTCCGAATGCAGGGATCGACGCCGTGGACCTGTCCGCGAGCGCGCTCGAAGTCGCGGCCTTGAATGTGGCGAAACACGGCCTCGATGAACGGGTGAGACTGATTGAATCGGATCTCTATGCGGGACTCCCGGATCGGAAATACGATCTGATTCTGAGCAATCCGCCGTATGTGTGCCGTTCCGAATGGGAACGCTTGCCGCAGGAATACCATGCCGAACCGAAAATCGGACTCTACGGAGGAGAATCGGGTCTCGATTGTGTGCGGCGCATCCTGGCCGGGGCCGCGCGACGGTTGACTGAAAATGGTATTCTGGTGGTCGAGGCTGGCAGCAGCGCCGGGACCCTGCAGGAGAATTATCCGGACACGCCCTTCCTCTGGCTGGATTTCGAGCGCGGCGGCGACGGGGTTTTTCTGTTAACCGCGGAACAACTTTACACATACGATTTCCGGGATCGGACCTGAATCCGATTTCGGGGCTTGGATTACAAAGTCAATCGGCAATGTCTGGAAATACGATCGGAAAACTTTTTGCGGTAACTTCGTTCGGCGAAAGCCACGGGCCCGCGATCGGTTGTATCGTCGATGGTTGTCCTCCGGGTCTGCCGCTTTCCGAAGCCGATATGCAGATCGATCTGGACCGGCGCCGTCCGGGGAAATCCCGCCATACCACGCAGCGCCGCGAGGAGGATCGGGTCCGGATCCTGTCCGGAGTCTTCGAAGGGATAACCACCGGCACCCCTATCGGCTTGATCATCGATAATACCGACCAGCGCTCGAAGGATTATTCCGAAATCGCGGATCGTTTCAGGCCCGGGCACGCGGACTACACCTATCTGCAGAAATACGGTTTGCGCGACTATCGGGGCGGCGGTCGCTCTTCGGCGCGCGAGACCGCCATGCGGGTCGCGGCGGGCGCGATCGCGAAAAAGTGTCTGGCTCATCTGTCCGGGATCAAAGTGCGGGGTTATCTCGCGCAGCTGGGGGCCCTGCGATTGGATCTCAAGGACTGGGATGCCGTCGAGCGGAACCCCTTTTTCTGCCCGGATCCTTCCCGGGTCTCCGAACTCGAGAGTTATATGGACGCGCTGCGCAAGGAGGGGAACTCGGTCGGCGCGCGCATCAACGTGGTCGCGGAAGGAGTTCCGCCGGGTCTCGGGGAGCCCGTATTCGACCGGCTCGATGCGGATCTCGCGCAGGCTCTGATGGGTATCAACGCGGTCAAGGGAGTGGAGATCGGAGACGGCTTCGGCTGCGTGAATTGCAAGGGAACCGATTTTCGCGACGAAATGACTCCGGAAGGCTTTCTGAGCAATCACGCGGGAGGCATATTGGGCGGTATTTCCAGCGGCCAGACGATTCGCGCGAGCATCGCGCTGAAACCCACCTCGAGTTTGCGCTTACCCTGTGCGGGTGTGAACATTCAGGGGCAAGCCGTCGAAGTAATCACCAAGGGCCGGCACGATCCCTGCGTCGGTATTCGCGCGACGCCGATCGCCGAGGCAATGATGGCGATTGTGGTATTCGATCATTTCCTGCGCAACCGGGCGCAGAATCAGGATGTCAAGGCCCCCATGCGAGCAATTCCGGCGGGCCGTGACTGATTGTTGTTTTGAGATTTGGAATCGATTGACCGCCCGGCTGTACCGGGTATCCGATCGCCAGTCGAGCTTTGTCTGACCGCATCGCTCCGATCGATGGCGAAGGTTCCCTGTTACAGGCTGTCGGCCTTTTATGTGCTGTATTTTTCGGCTCTCGGCGTCTTTCTGCCTTACTGGAGTCTGTACCTGGAATTTTTGGGCTTTGACGCCTCCGAAATCGGGGAACTGATCGCCCTTCTGGTCGGAACGAAAATTATCGCGGCGAATATCTGGGGATGGATCGCGGATCGAAGCGGACGCGCGATTCTGGTGATCCGCAGTACTTCGCTGCTGGCCACGATTACATTTCTCGGAACCTTTCTGGATTCTGGATTCGCGTGGATGGCGATGGTGACCCTCGTTTTCAGTTTCTTCTGGAACGCCGCGCTTCCGCTGTTCGAGGCGCTGACCCTGGCGCATCTCAAAAGCACGCCGCATCGCTACAGCCGTGTCCGCCTGTGGGGTTCGATTGGCTTTGTGGTCTCGGTATTGCTGGTTGGACGGCTTCTCGGCGGCCGCGCGATCGCCGGGCTGCCGGTCGTGATCGTTGCCCTGCTCGCGGGCATTTGGCTGGTCGCCATGTTCGTGCCGGGAAAGCCGGACCCGGCTGCGGACTCCGATCAAACGCCCGGGCTTGGCTCGATTCTCAGGCAGCCGGCCGTACTGGCCTTTCTGGCGGTTGTCTGCCTGGTCCAGGTCGCACACGGACCCTACTATGTCTTTTATTCGATTCTCCTGAAGGATCACGGTTACGACAACAGGGAAATCGGCCAGTTGTGGTCCCTGGGCGTGATCGCGGAAATTGTACTCTTCGTGTACATGCCGGGTCTATTGAAGCGATTCAGCCTTCGATCGATTCTGTTGGCCAGTGTGTTGAGCGGCGCGCTGCGCTGGGTATTGATCGGGGTTTGCATCGATCAACCGCTGGTTCTGGCCTTTGCCCAGTTGCTTCATGCGCTGACCTTCGGATCGACCCATATCGCGGCGATTCAGTTCGTACAGCAGGTTTTCCCGCGCGGCAGTCACGGCCGGGGCCAGGCTCTTTACAGCAGTATTAGTTTCGGACTAGGAGGCATGCTCGGCAGTTTTATAAGCGGCGAAATGTGGGATCGTTTCGGCCCGGTCGTTGTCCATGGGGCTGCATCCTTGGTCTGTTTACTGGCCTTTATGATTGCGTTCCGGTGGATCAGAATGAATGAAACCCTCGCGGCGAGCCCGCTGCCAGAAAAAGTGATCGAGGAAGAACTGTAACGATCAGCCAGCGGCGCGTCATTCACAGACCGGCTAAAATCAAATAGAATTTTTTAATTTTCGAAAGGATTGTTTACAGTGTTCGAAATTATTCAAAAAGGCGGAATAGTGATGTGGCCGATTATCGCCTGTTCCGTCTTGGCGATGGGTATTATCTGCGAGCGATTCTGGGCGCTCAGGACCAACCGGGTTCTTCCTCCGGGTTTGCTGGCCCAGATATGGCATCTCTACCGGGAAAAGCAACTCGACGCGACGCGGATTCGTATATTCGGCAGAAGCTCTCCGTTAGGTGCGGTTCTGGCGGCCGGGCTCAACAATCATCGCCATGGACGCAATGTTATGAAGGACAGTATCGAGGAAACCGGAAGAAAGGTGGTACACGAACTGGGGCGTTTTGTGGATATACTGGGTACTCTTGCGTCGGTTTCACCTTTGTTGGGATTGCTCGGTACTGTCATGGGGATGATTAAAGTCTTCGCGGGGATAGATATCGGCGATGTTGGTGACCCGTTGCTGATGTCGCGTGGAATTTCAGAGGCACTGCTTTGCACGGCCGCTGGATTATTCGTCGCGATTCCGAGCCTGATGTTCCATCGCTATTTTCAGGGCAGAGTGATCGATCTGGTTTTGAAAATGGAAGAAGAAGCTTTGAAATTGGTCGAAATTATACACGACAACCGTGAGAGTGATCTGGAATGAATTTTAGAAAACGTCGCCGTGAATATCTGGATATCAGCATGACTCCGATGGTGGACGTGCTGTTATGTTTGTTGATTTTTTTCATGGTCACCACCACGTTCAGTCGGCACACCGAACTGCAGATTCAATTACCGGAAGCCAAGGGACAGGAAGCGGTCGAAAAGAACATGATCGAAATCAATGTGGATCCCGAAGGAAATTACTATGTCAATCAACATCAGGTGGTGAACCGGACCCTGGAGATGCTGAAAAAGGCCATTCTGGACGCGGCGAAAGACAAGGAAAAGCCGACCCTGGTGATTGCCGCGGATGCAAACGCCACCCATCAGGCTGTGATCAGTGTATTGGACGCGGCCAGGCAACTTGATTTTATTCACGTTACCTTTGCCACGAAAACGTCGCCGGAATCTCAGAAATAACCGGCGATTCTGGCATTGGGGTTCGGATATGGGGAAAGAATCCAGATTTGCGCCAGGCGCGTCGGAATCCGGGTTTGCGGCATGAACCCAAAGACCTTGTCCGCATGGCTCGAGCGGCAATGGTATTCTCCGGGCTCCCCGATTCGCTATCTCGCTCCTCTGAGCTGGTTTTATGTCTTCATCGCCTCATGCCGATGCGGCCTGTATTCGTGCGGGCTGTTGAAATCGGACGGCCCAGACTGTCCGGTCTTCGTGGTCGGTAACCTGAGCGTCGGGGGAACCGGGAAAACTCCGCTCGTGATCTGGCTTGCCGGATTTCTCGCGAGGCACGGCTGGAAGCCCGGGATCGTCAGTCGCGGCTATGGGGGCAGGGCAGCTGTCTGGCCTCGCCAGGTGCGGCCGGACAGCGACCCGCGAGTCGTCGGAGACGAAGCCTTGCTGATTTCGAGACGCACCGGATGTCCGATGGCTGTTGGTTCGGACCGGGTCCGGGCGGCTCAGAGCCTTCAGGAACATGCAGGATGCGATATCATCCTCGCGGATGACGGCCTGCAACATTATGCGTTGAGACGCGATCTCGAAATCGCGGTGGTCGATTCGACCCGGCTGTTTGGCAACGGTTATTGCCTGCCCGTCGGTCCGTTGCGGGAAAAAGTATCCCGGCTGAAACAGGTCGATCTGGTGGTTTACAATGGGGCACCGGGACCCTCGGGTTTCGAGATGAGGCTCGTGGGTGATGCAGCGGTCAATAATTGCAGGTGGGACCTCAAGGTACCGCTCGCGAAATTTGTTTCGACCCGGTGTCACGCTCTCGCTGGAATCGGAAATCCGGGGCGATTTTTCGATTCTCTGAAAGCGTGGGGACTTAGGTTTGATTCGCGTGCTTTTCCGGATCACCACGCTTTCGTCGCGGAAGATCTCCAATTCGGCGATGAGGCGCCGGTTCTGATGACCGAGAAAGATGCGGTCAAGTGCGAGGGTTTCAGCCGGCCAAACCACTGGCATGTGCCGGTCGAAGCGCGGCTCGAAAGCGGATTTGAATCCCGGCTGTTACAACTCTTGGAAGACAAATTGAATGAACAGAAAACTGCTTGATATACTGGTCTGCCCGATCTGTAAAGGCAAATTACGCTTCGACCGGGAAGCGCGTGAACTGATTTGCAAGGCTGACCGTCTCGCATATCCGATTCGCGATGATATCCCCGTGATGCTGGACGACGAGGCGAGACGGATTTCACTCGAAGAGTACGATGCCCTTTCCTGACTGTTCCGGAATCCAGCGCTAATACATGAGTCATTTCAAGGTCGTCATTCCCGCGCGTTACGGGTCCTCGCGATTGCCTGGCAAACCCTTATTGCGGCTTGCGGGTAAGCCGATGATCCTGCACGTTTGCGATCGCGCGCGCGAAGCCGGCGCGGAGGAGGTGATCGTGGCGACCGATCACGACCAAATCCGGACCTGCGTCGAAGACTACGGGGTTTGTGCGCTCATGACCCGCAAAGAGCACCGCAATGGAACCGAACGGATCGCGGAAGTTTGCGAAATCCAGGGCTGGAACGACTCGGACATCGTGGTCAATGTGCAGGGAGACGAACCGCTGGTGCCGGCTCCGACAATTCGCCGGCTCGCCGCGGCGCTTAAATACAGTACGATCAGCCGGGTAGCCACCCTGGCAACCGCGATCGACAGCCCCGAGGAGCTTTTCGATCCGAACGCGGTCAAGGTCGTGGTCGATCGCAGCGGCCATGCGTTGTATTTCAGTCGCGCCCCGATTCCGTGGGACAGTGACCGTTTCAATCCGATTCAGAAGCCGCGAAGTCTCGCGGCGGACTACCAGAGACATATCGGGATGTATGCCTACTCGGTCGAATTTCTGAATCGTTACAAAGATTGGCAGACGAGTGATCTGGAGCAGATCGAATCGCTCGAGCAGTTGCGCATTCTGTGGCACGGCGAACGCATACTTGTGATCCGGATCGAAACAGCGCCGGAGGCCGGAGTCGATACGCGCGATGATCTGATTCGCGTTGAAGAGGCGCTTCGCGCTGGTTTGACTTCAGAACGTGA
Source organism: Methylococcales bacterium (assembly GCA_050740335.1). GTDB lineage: Bacteria > Pseudomonadota > Gammaproteobacteria > Methylococcales > UBA1147 > UBA1147. The sequence continues at coordinate 9,433 of JBOICY010000058.1, forward strand.
CTCCTAAATATACCTTTTGAAGGATCACGCCCGGAATCCCTGCCGGGCTGCATTATTCCGCTTTCAATTGGAATCTGGAAATGCCGGCATGTTTTCCCATTCGACCGAGCATTGTTACGCGCCATTTCGCGCCAGCGCGACACGCTACTGCAAGAGCAAGCCCGATGCATCCAAAGAATGCAAAAAGCGCTGACACAGATGAATTTGCAATTGACGAATGTCATCTCCGATATTACGGGACAAATAAGAATGGCCATCATACCCGACATTGTGGCGGGAGAAAGAAATCCGCAAACGCTGGCCAAACTTCGGAATTACCGGACCCGGAGCAGTGAAACCGAAATCGCCAAGAGCTTGGAAGGCACCTGGAAAGAAGAGCATTTGTTTTGCTTGGCTCAAGCCTTATCGTTTTACGACACCTATCGCGCGCTGGTCGCCGAAACCGACGCCAAGTTGGATACTCTGATTGCGCCTTTGCGTCGTCAAGGCATCCATGCGGCGGCAGGCAAATCCAAACGAGGCGGCAGGCATGCGCCAGACTTTGATGTGCGGAATGCCTTGCGGGAATGGGCGGAAGTAGATTTAACGCAGATTGGCGGTATCGATGTCTGCACGGCCTTGAAAATCTTGGTGGAATTAGGGACAGACCTGTCCAAGTTCAAAACCGCCAAACACTTCTGCTCCTGGTTGGGCTTATGTCCGGGTACCGGTATTTCCGGTGGCAAACGCCTTTCCGGTGCCAGCAATCGGATACCCAACCGAGTGGCACGCGCTCTAAAGTTAGCGGCGCAAGGTTTGCCTTGCATTCAATGCGGGCTGGGCGCTTACTACCGCAAGATGGCGGCCCGACTAGGCAAAGGAAAAGCCATTACCGCCACGGCGCATAAGTTGGCTCGATTGGTGTCTGCAATGCTGACTCAGGGCTCCGAATATGTTGAACAATCACAAGCTCAATACGAAGCGCAATTTCAGGAACGTACCCTCAAATATCTTCAACAAATACTCAACTGCTCGTTTTCGGTGATTGATTCACTTGTTCGTGTTTGAATACTGTCTGAGCAGTCGAAGCTGTGATATGATTTTTCATCTTCCAACAACCCCTGAATTAGCCTGTAAGACCTTGGAAAGCAATCCGAAAGTCAGTGTTCTGTTCGTTTGTATGGGGAATATCTGCAGATCGCCGACCGCGGAGGGTGTGTTCAAAAAACAACTGGATCAGGCCGGGATTGCGCATCGGGTCCGGATCGATTCGGCCGGAACCCATGCGTATCATCTATCCGAACCTCCCGATATCCGTGCCCAGAGGGCGGCACTCGCGCGAGGCATCGATATCAGTATGCTGCGCGCGCGCAGGTTCGAGACGCAGGATTTCGAGACCTTCGATTACATCCTCGCGATGGATCAGCAAAACCTCGATATTCTGTTGGACTTGTGCCCGAAGGTTTTCGAGTACAAGGTCAATCTGTTGCTCAGTTATGCGCCCGATCTGAATTGCCGCGATGTTCCCGATCCTTATTACGGGGGAAGTTATAGTTTTGAGCGGGTGCTCGATCTGCTCGAAGATGGTTGTTCGGCGTTGCTGGAAGTATTGAAACGAAAAGACTTCTGAATTTTTGGTATTTTTGAAAATGCGTGATCGGCACTCGGATCGAGTTCAACCGCCGGCGGTACGGGCCGGTGCGATCCGCCGAGTGAATCGGAGATACTATCGGATTGACAGGAATAAGGATGAATCGTATGTATTCTAATCAAGCCAGTCCGTTCGGGGCTGCATTTATTCTCGGCCTGTTTCTCGCGATCGGTCTGGTCGGTTCGGGTTATCTGATCGGAGCAGCGCTCGAACACAACCGGGCCGCGAATCGTTTCGTGTCGGTCAAGGGACTAGCCGAACGCGAGGTACGCGCGAATCTGTGTATCTGGCCGATCGGATTCAATGTGACCGGCAATGATCTGGTCGAGGTCCAGGGCAATATCGCGACGCTGGAAAAAACCATCATCGAATTTCTGAAGGCTCAGGGTTTCGACGCGTCCGGAATCTACCGTTCTCCGCCGCAGATCACCGATTACAATGCGCGCGAATATTATGGCAATAACCGCCCCCCGAACCGGTACATGGCCGAAAGCACCGTGACGCTAAGGACCCAGGATGTCGAAAAAGCCCGCCAGGTGATGCAGATGTCCGGCGACCTGGTCAAGGCCGGCGTGGTTCTTCAGGACAAGTATCAGCCTTTGTATCTTTATACCGATCTCAATGCGATCAAGCCCGAAATGATCGCGGAGGCGACCCGCAACGCGCGCCAGGCGGCGGAACGCTTTGCCGAGGACTCCGGCACCCGGATTGGCGCATTGCGCAACGCGACACAGGGGCTTTTTTCAATCAACGACCGGGATAATTATTCGCCCGACTACAAGCAGATTCGAGTGGTCACCACAATGGAATATTTTTTGGTTGGAGAATAATAGCCTTCTTTTTGGCACGAATTCGAGGTTCAGCCATGGCGCTTCAGAGTACGACCGTAGAATATTTCGATCAGGGAACCTGTCTGGAAGGGTTTCTCGCTTATGACAATGCGGCTTCCATGCCCTTAGCAACGGTATTGATCGCCCACGCCTGGGGCGGCCGGGACGAATTTGTCCGCGACAAGGCGCTGAAGCTCGCGGAACTCGGCTACGCGGCTTTCGCGCTCGACCTGTACGGAAAAGGTGTACTGGGCCGAAGTGTCCCGGAAAATTCGGCTTTGATGGCGCCGTTCATGGAAGACCGCGGCCTGCTGCAGCGGCGCATGACGGCCGCATTGGAGACCGTCCGGGTTCAACAACCTGTCGATCCCGAAAACATCGCGGCGATGGGTTTTTGCTTCGGAGGACTGTGTGTTCTGGATCTGGCGCGGACCGGCGCGGATTTGCGTGGAGTGGTCAGTTTTCATGGTTTGTTGGGGGCTCCGAGCAACACGCGCGGAAACGCGATCACAGCCAGGGTCCTGGTACTGCATGGCCACGACGACCCCATGGTACCCGCGGAGGATATCCGGTTGCTTCAGGATGAGCTAACCCGCGCCGGGAGTGACTGGCAGTTTCATGTCTACGGCAACACCATGCACGCTTTCACCAATCCGGTAGCCAACGATCCTGGTTTCGGCACCGCGTATCAGCCGCTCGCCGACTGGCGTTCCTGGCAAACGATGCGCCGGTTTTTCGAGGAATGTTTTGAAGACCGATGATCGGGCTGAATGCTTGAGTTGTCAGCCGCCGCGGGTCGATCCTCGGCAACGCGCAGATCGCCGCGGACGCCTCGGCGAAGCGCGCCCAGCCAGCAGGTCGGCGGACTTCAGCGGCGTCTCGATGCGCTGATCTTTCTCGTCAGACAGCTCGCCACTGACGGCGCGGCCCTGGCCTTCGCGATACTCGAAAAAGCGGAACGGTTTGCCCCGTTGTCCGCGACGCCATTGGAGCCATTCTTCGACGACTACCGGCGCTCTGTCGCGTTCGTCCACCGCCAGGTGGTAGGTGATCAACGGGTAATGCGGTTCTTTGTGCTTGATTTCGATAACAACCGGCCCATCGCCGCCGCGGTCTTCAATTCCTTGAACTCCACTTCACGCAGCGCGCGAAAGTTCCGCACTTTGAGGTATTCGATGCGCGCAGGGCCCTCGGCTTGTCGACGGCAGATATCATGTCTTGGTCTCCAGGAGTCGCTCGGCGTTCTTCACCCGCACCGCGCCGGACAGCAACTTGGGGAGCAGGTAGTCGCGCAGCTCGGCGAGTTTCCGGGATTCAAAGATGCTGGTAACAATTAACCCATCTTTAACAACGACCCCCCATTTTTTCCCGAATTTTCGCCCCCAAGCACTCGGGAAGCCTCATGGAATCTAGCAGGCAGTCAATTTGAATCACATAAATCCGTCATTCCGGCAGGGATTGCCGGAATCCAGTTGCCAAGGACGGCAACTGTAGCGATCAAATCCTTGTGTTCTGGACCCCGGAAATCCCTGCCGGGGTGACGGGACATTGCAGTTTAACATGACTGACTACTAGTAGTCATTCAATTAAATACAAAATAATAT
>JBOICY010000059.1:0-3673 GCA_050740335.1 Methylococcales bacterium
GGCTTGCCCGCTCCTCAGACCATCTGGATCGGACTGCAAAGAACCCAGGATTTTGCCCTCGCAATCGAGTCGGTACGAAGGGCACGAGAGCCAGTTTGTGGGTAACGATGTGACTATACATACGACGGTAATAAGTTATCATTACTCCGACGTCATGCCTGCGAAAGCCGGCATCCAGGAGGCGCTTCATAGGCTGCACCGGACGCCGGCTTTCGCCAGGGTGACGGCTTGTGAAGTTAATTTGGCTTCGGTAAATTGTGCCCGTTCGCAGTATGCAAGCCATTGGGGTGTCTTATCGGGCATAGTACTCAGAGCATGGGAAAGCCATGCACAGGCAGGGAAGGACCCGACGGAAGTACGCCGCCCGTAAAGGAAACTCGTGCCGGACAGGTTGGGCTGGATCAACACGAGCCAACCTCACTGCGGGAATAGCTAATAGGCCACTGGCCTACGCACAAGCGAGTACAACCGAAGAACCGGATGCGGGAAAACTGCACGTCCGGGTCCGTGCGGGCGCCGCCGGGTAAACGGCGTTCCTACCGCAGAAAATGGATAAATGAGATAGAACAAGGATTCTTTCAATGAAAGCAAAAGCCTTAAAGATAATTGGAGTGAACATTCTTGTCTTTCTTGGCCTCGTGCTCCTGATCGAGGCGACAGGACAAATGATTGCTGTGATTCGTCCTTCCTATGACGTACTCTTCTTGCAGCCAGACGAGGGATTAGGATGGAAACAGGTCCCAAATCTCCATTGGACTTGGACGGGTTTTTTTTGGTATGCCGCTGACTTCAGTGTTGAGGTCGAAACTAATCCTCTCGGGTTCCGCGACCTTGCAAGGGAGTTTTCAAAGCCCCAAGGAGTGACACGTGTGGCACTCCTTGGAGATTCATTCATCGAGGCTGTTCAGGTTCCTCTTACAAAGACTGCCACGCAGCTCTTGGAACGGAGATTAAATACTTCGCTAGGTCGGGATCCGGAACACCCACAGAGATGGGAAGTGCTCAATTTTGGGATCTCGAACTATGGAGTTGGACAGTACTTACTGACGTGGGAGCAATACGCAAGTAGGTATCATCCAGATTATGTCGCAATATTTGTCGCTAGGTTGCATATGAAAAGAACCATCAATAAGTATGAATACGGAGCATTCACCGCGACTGCAAAGGAGAAACTATGGATAAGACCAACATTCCGAATCGAAAATGGATCACTGATACGAGAGCCTGCTAAGGATTTCAATAAATTTGTCGAGGCCCAGGAAGATCTGACAAAGGCTGAATTTGCTGGGAAGAAAATTCGTAGAAAGAGAATGCAACTACTTACCCTTTATTACGCACGCCGTATTCGGGACGACCTTGGAAGGTTGTTCCGGCGTTTTTATCAAACTTCTGACCAGATTACGACTTCGCCTAGAATCGATCCAGACGCAGATGGCGCATTATTTGCCGTTAATCTGAAGATCATTGAGGATTTAGGCCGAAAAGTTCATAGCGCAGGCAGCAGACTAGTCGTTTTGGATGCGTCACAATATTTCGGGGATAATGAGATTGTATCTAGGACTTTGAATGAGTTTTGTGCTAAGTATGGCTTTGGGTACATTCCTTTGTATAAGGATCTCTTCAAGGCAAACATGAGTGGGATCTCGCCGCGATGGTCTTATGATGGCCATTTCAACGATACTTGAAATATAATTCTTGCCGGATCTCTTTACGACTGGATTGCACAGACTTTGCCTGTAAGTGAATCAGAATAGAACAAAGGAATGCAGGCGACGCCTTACACCCGGCGTTATCGCGCCGAGCAAAGTCGGCGTATCTTGCAGGGTGAAAGTCCCAGTCGGGGGCAGTTCCGAGAGGAACTGTTTCAAGGGTTAGGCCCGCCCTTTACCCACAAGTAGGAACTCCAAAAGAACCGAACTTGTAAGTGATTGGTAACTACTCACCCCATAAAACGCATCAAAAAAAGCTAGACAGGTTTTTTGACGCAAAAAATCGGAATGGGTTAAGGGTGACTTAAACCAAGCCCGGTTGGCATTTGAAGCTGGTCAGCACGCATTCTTCGCGGATTGAGTGGTGTTGTCTCAAGAAATCGATTTCAAGGGCTTCCCGCCGCTCTAACACAGGCACTGTGGAAAGGCTGTCGGTGGCTTGCGTAGACCGCTGCGATCAGTGCGGGGAAGCGCTGAGCGAGGTGCTCTGCACCGGTCCTGAAAGAGGCACCAAAATCGCTATGGTGTTCGAAACAGTGATCGGGCCTGTCGATGCCGACGTGAAGCAATGCCCGACCTGCGAGACACCGTGAAAGGCCGCTTTCCTGCCGATCTGCAGGGGCCTTTGCAATACGGCAATGGCTTGAAGGCCTTGGTGATCGATTTATAGATGGGCCAGAGGGTGGCATTGAATCGGGTGCAAGCCTTGCTCTCATCGATACTGGACGTCGTCATTGCACAAGCCAGTTTATTGAAATTCGTGCTGCGCTGTCATCAGTCCTTGGAAACCTGGGAAGCGCAGAGGATCGAGCAACTCCTTCAAGCACCGTCCATTGCCTGTGGATGAGACCTCGCTGCGGGTCGATCGGAAAAATCACTGGATCAGCCTGTTTATTCCTCCGGCGACATGCCCCCTCAAATTTTGTCCTCGCAAGCGCGGCAAGCACGCCATGGAAGCCATCCATATCATTCCGCGCCAGGATGGCGCCAACATGCATGACTGTTGGGCCTCTTTTTTGGCCTATACCCATTGCGGTCACGGACTGTGCGGCGCGCATTGGCTACGTCAACTGACGTTTGTGATCGACGCCCATGGCTATCGCGGGGCCAGTGCCCTGAAACGACTGTTGCAGACTGCGTGCATCCGGGTGTCTAAAAGACCGGAAAAGGCGCTGAGTCAAACCGCGCTGGACATGTTGCACATTCTCTATCGGACTATTCTAGCCCACGCTGAAAAAGAGCTGCCCGAGTTTCTGCTCAAGCCCGATGGCAAGCGGGCAGCAAACTGGCCAAATCCGATGCCTCCCTAATCGGTGGGAGCGACTCAAAACGCATGAAGTCGCGGTGTTGTTATTCGCCAAGGACCCGCAGGTGGCCTTTACCAATCATCGCGCCGAACAGGATTTGAGATTGGTTAAAGTCAAACAGAAGGTCTCCGGTTGCTTCCGCTCGGAAGATTATGTGCATGCCTATTGTCGATTCTCCAGCTATCTGCAAAACATGGCAAATCAAGGATACAATCCCCTCATTGCCATTCAAATGGCCCTTGCAGCGAATACAGGACTTAATAGAGGGTGAGTAGTTACCAATCGGTTTATATTAATAAAATTGGCCGTATCAAAATCCGGATATAGTGGCTTGGGAACTTGACGCTCGACCCAATTAGTGTGCGCGAAGAAATCCTGAAGCGTATGCAGGTACGTGCCAAAACGGAAACGGCTTCGTGCTTGGGGATTCTGAGACGATAACGGTTGCGCCAATTGCGAAAGTATATGCGCCTTGAGACTTCGCAACCTTTGCAATCCCTCCTCTAAGTGGTTATCGTCAAGGTGGTTTTCGCGGCTCGTCTGATCGTAATCTGTATCAGCGTTCGACCTTTCAATTTCCAGTAACGCCCGTGGGGAAAACGATATCGACCCGAGATTGGGGCCGTGTGGCTTCGGCAACTGTATCCCCTGTAGTGC
>JBOICY010000060.1:0-6870 GCA_050740335.1 Methylococcales bacterium
GGCTCAGATCGTGGTTGCTTAGCTGCATTGAGGCCATAATACAACTTCACATCATAAACTTGTAGCCGTTTTCTTAGAAAAAAGGTGAACTTTTGCGGGGGGGGGGGGTCTGAATATTTACGTACGGATTGCCAAGACAAAAAGCTGTCTGTTATTCCCTGAAAATCTGTGAATTAAGAAACTCCCGAAAAATATTCGCTGGCTTCGTAAAACGCGGTATTTTCGTTACGTCGAAACGCGCTCTCAAGCGTCGAACAGGGCAAAAGCTTTCGCAAATCGTGACAACGAAACAAACATGGTACGCTCCCCGGCGTTCAAGTCCAAAAACCCGTGGTGACGGTAAAAAGCCATGGCCTTGTCGTCCTTGGCGTCGACAATAACGGCAAAGGCAGCGATATCGGAATGCAGGATGCGAAAAACGGCATTGGTCAGCAGGGTGCTGCCAAGCCCCTGTCGCTGGAATTTCTCATCAACGGCCAAACGGCCGGTCCGGACGGCCGGAACGGAAGGATAGCGCGGCAGTTTCTTTTTAACCTCATCCGGGAGTCGGGTTACAGAAACCTGGGCGGCTGAAATAGTATAAAACCCGGCAATCTGGTACGACTCGTGGCTAATCGCGACATGGCAGGCTGTCATCCGCCGGCGAATTTCCCGGGAAACCAGTGTTCGGAAATACCGGTCCAGCGCTTCGCTTCCGGACGAAAAACCGGAGCGGTCGTGCTGGCCAAGGATCTCAATGGTAAAACGAGGTTCACTATCAAGTAAAGCGCGTAAGTTTTTAGAGCATGTTTGGCATCATGAACGCTTAATGATGGTGCAATTAATCTCATAACGCACAAATATTGTGCGTTATTTCGTAACCGGAACCAGAAATAACCTAGTAGTGTTCTAAGGTATTGATTGTTTGTTTTGGCAACAAATTTGCTTGGTATATAGGCTGCCTATTAAACGAGGGAGGGACGGACGATATCGAACCATCCCCGATTCTACATCCCATCCGCGGAGAGACCAGTCACGTGAGTCATTTTCTGGATAGATTACAGTTTTTCAAGAAAAAGCAAGCCACTTTTTCGAACAATCACGGGGAGGTTAGTAACGAGGACCGCTCCTGGGAAAACAGTTACCGCCAGCGCTGGCAGCATGACAAAGTGGTGCGCTCCACTCATGGCGTCAACTGTACCGGTTCGTGCAGCTGGAAAATCTATGTGAAAAACGGGCTGGTCACCTGGGAAATTCAGCAGACCGACTATCCGAGAACCCGCCCGGACCTGCCCAACCATGAACCGCGTGGATGCCCGCGCGGCGCGAGTTATTCATGGTATCTGTACAGCGCCAATCGGCTCAAATATCCGATGATTCGCAAACGCCTGTTGAAACTCTGGCGCAACGCGCGCGGAAGCATGGGGCCGGTGGAGGCCTGGGCGTCGATCGTGAGTGCACCTGAAAAAACCGCTGAATACAAGACCAGGCGCGGTTTGGGAGGCTTTGTACGCGTGACCTGGGACGAGGTCAACCAAATCATCGCCGCGGCGAATGTGTATACTGCCAAGCAATTCGGCCCCGACCGCATCGTTGGTTTTTCACCGATTCCGGCCATGTCCATGGTCTCCTATGCGGCCGGCTCGCGTTACCTTTCGTTGATCGGCGGAGCCTGTCTGAGTTTCTACGACTGGTACTGTGACCTGCCGCCGAGTTCTCCCCAGGTCTGGGGCGAACAGACCGATGTTCCGGAATCGGCCGACTGGTACAACTCCAATTACCTGATCTTGTGGGGTTCCAACGTGCCCCAGACTCGTACACCGGATGCGCATTTTTATGCGGAAGTCCGCTACAAGGGCACCAAAAGCGTCGTCGTAACACCGGATTACTCCGAGGCGGCCAAATTCGCGGACATCTGGCTCGCACCCAAGCAGGGCACCGATTCGGCGCTGGCCATGGCTTTTGTGCATGTGATTCTGAAGGAATTTCATGTCGAGAAGCCACGTCAGTATTTTGTCGATTATGTCCGCCAGAATACCGACATGCCGATGTTGGTCCTGCTCGAGGAACGCGATGATTCATCGTTTGCACCGACCCGCTTTTTACGCGCATCGGATATTGCTGGCAACCTGGGCGAGGGAAATAACCCGGAGTGGAAAACTCTGGCCTACGACGGTGACAAACTGGTGGTTCCGCACGGCTCGATCGGATTTCGCTGGGGTGAACACGGGCGCTGGAACATCGAAGAAAAAGAAGCCAGTGGTCAGCCGACTCGCCTGAGTCTGAGTCTGATCGAAGACTCGGACGACCTTAGCTCGGTAGCCTACCCCTACTTTGGAGGCATCGAACACGAACACTTTACCAGCACCGAGCACGCCGAAATTTTGTGCCGAAATGTACCGACCCGCAGCATCGAACTAGCCAACGGGCGTACCGTACGCGTCGCAACGGTTTATGACCTGATGATCGGCCATTACGGGATCGATCGAGGTTTGGGTGGTGAAAATGTCGCTTCCTCCTACGAAGACGACCTGCCCTACACACCGGCCTGGCAAGAAAAAATCACTGGGGTTCGGGCCCGCGACGTAATTACCGTCGCGCGCGAGTTCGCCGATACCGCCGAGAAAACCAAAGGCAGGTCGATGATCATCGTCGGCGCGGGTCTGAATCACTGGTATCACCAGGATATGAACTACCGCGGCCTGATCAGCATGCTCGCGTTGTGCGGCTGTGTCGGACAGTCGGGCGGGGGCTGGGCTCACTATGTCGGACAGGAAAAGCTGCGCCCGCAGACCGGCTGGTTGCCCCTGGCCTTCGCACTGGATTGGCACCGACCGCCGCGGCAGATGAACGGGACGTCGTTTTTTTACAACCACAGCAGCCAGTGGCGTTATGAAAAAATCGCCCTGCACGAAATCCTGTCTCCGCTGGCCGATAAGGAAAAATTCACGGGTAGTGTGATCGACTACAATGTCCGCGCCGAGCGCATGGGCTGGCTGCCGTCCGCGCCTCAACTCTCGACCAATCCGCTCGGGATCGTAGCGGCGGCCGAAGCCGCGGGAAAAGACCCGGTTCAGTACACGGTCGATCAGATCAAGCAGGGCCGGCTTAAATTTGCGTGCGAAGATCCCGACAATCCGCAGAATTTTCCGCGCAACCTGTTTATCTGGCGGTCCAATCTCCTGGGCTCGAGCGGCAAGGGCCATGAATACATGCTCAAACACTTGCTCGGAACCCGGCACGGCGTGCAGGGCAAGGACCTCGGTCAAAGCGGTGAAGCCAAACCCGAAGAAGTACTCTGGCGCGATCCGGAACAGACCGGAAAACTCGACCTCCTGGTGACGCTGGATTTCCGGATGTCCACGACCTGTCTGTATTCCGATATCGTGCTTCCGACCGCGACCTGGTACGAAAAGGACGATATGAATACCTCGGACATGCATCCCTTCATCCATCCGCTCTCGGCTGCGGTGGACCCGGCCTGGGAAGCGCGCAGCGACTGGGAAATTTACAAGGGAATCGCGAAAAGTTTTTCGGAGGTCTGCGTAGGCCATCTCGGCGTCGAAAAGGATCTGGTTACCCTGCCCTTGCTGCATGACACCCCGAGTGAGTTGGGACAATCTGTCGAGATCAAGGAATGGAAACGCGGTGAATGTGATCCGATTCCAGGTAAGACCATGCCCAACCTGATCGTGGTCGAACGGGATTATCCGAACACCTTCAAGAAGTTTACATCGCTCGGGCCCTTATTGAACAAGCTCGGCAATGGCGGTAAGGGAATCAGCTGGAACACCGATTCCGAAGTGGAACTTCTCGGCAAGTTGAATCACACGGTATGGGACGAAGGAGTCAGTCTGGGGCGTCCACGCATCGATTCGGCGATCGACGCCGCGGAAGTCATACTCGCGCTCGCGCCCGAAACCAACGGGAATGTCGCGGTCAAGGCCTGGGAAGCGCTCGGTAAACATACCGGCATCGACCATACGCATCTGGCCCGCCCGAAGCAGGACGAAAAAATCCGCTTCCGGGATATTCAGGCGCAGCCGCGCAAGATCATCTCGTCGCCGACCTGGAGCGGTTTGGAAGACGAGCATGTGAGTTACAACGCGGGCTATACCAATATACATGAACGCATCCCGTGGAGAACCCTGACCGGCCGCCAGCAGTTCTATCAGGACCATGCCTGGATGGTGGCCTTCGGCGAGGGTTTTTCGACCTACCGGCCGCCGCTGGACACCAAAACGGTGCGGCCATTGATGGGCCAGAAACCCAATGGCAACCAGGAAATCGCGCTGAACTGGATTACCCCGCACCAGAAATGGGGAATCCACAGTACCTATACCGATAACCTGATCATGTTGACGCTCTCGCGCGGAGGTCCGATTATCTGGATGAGCGAAATCGATGCAAAAAAAGTCGGCATCGAGGACAACGACTGGGTCGAGGTGTTCAACGTCAACGGAGCATTGACCGCCCGTGTCGTCGTCAGTCAGCGGGTCAAAGAGGGCATGACCATGATGTACCACGCCCAGGAGCGGACTGTGAATGTGCCGGGTGCGGAAACTACCGGGACCCGCGGCGGTATCCATAACTCGGTGACCCGTGTGGTTCTCAAACCCACCCATATGATCGGCGGTTATGCGCAGCAGAGTTATGGTTTTAATTACTACGGAACTGTAGGATCCAACCGGGACGAATTTGTGATTGTGAGAAAGATGAATAAAGTTGAATGGCTCGACGGCACCGATATACCCGAAAAATCTCAATCGAGGGAGGTCGCCTGATGAAAGTGAGTGCTCAGGTCGGGATGGTTATGAACCTCGACAAATGTATCGGTTGCCACACCTGCTCCATTACCTGCAAAAATGTCTGGACCTCGCGCGAAGGCACCGAATACGCGTGGTTCAACAATGTCGAGAGCAAACCGGGCATCGGTTATCCGAAAGAGTGGGAAAACCAGGATAAATGGAACGGCGGCTGGAAGGTCAAAAGCAACGGCAAACTCGAACCCAGGATCGGCGGCAAATGGCGCATTCTCGCGAATATATTCGCGAACCCCGACCTGCCCGAAATCGACGATTTCTACGAACCCTTCGATTTCGACTACGATCATCTGCATAGCGCGCCGGAGTCCGAGCACCAGCCCGTAGCCCGGCCAAGGTCGCTGTTGACCGGGCAGACCATGGAAAAGATCGAGTGGGGACCGAACTGGGAGGATATTCTCGGCGGCGAATTCGAAAAACGCAGCAAGGACAAAAATTTCGATCAGATCCAGAAAGACATCTATGGAGAATTCGAAAACACCTTCATGATGTATCTACCGAGATTGTGCGAGCATTGTCTGAATCCGACCTGCGTGGCTGCCTGTCCCTCCGGCGCGATCTACAAGCGCGAAGAAGACGGAATCGTGCTGATCGATCAGGACAAATGCCGCGGATGGCGCATGTGTATCTCCGCCTGTCCGTACAAGAAAATCTATTTCAACTGGAAATCGGGTAAATCCGAGAAATGTATTTTCTGCTATCCACGCATCGAAATGGGCGAACCCACGGTGTGTTCGGAAACCTGTGTCGGACGGATTCGTTATCTGGGTGTGCTGTTATACGATGCCGACCGCATTTCCGAGATGGCCAGCACGCCCAGTGAAACCGACCTGTATGAAAAGCAACTCGAGATCTTTCTGGATCCTTTCAATCCCGAAGTGATTGCCAATGCCCGCCGGGACGGCGTGCCGGATTCCTGGCTCGAGTCCGCGAAAAAATCGCCGGTCTATAAGCTCGCGGTGGACTGGAAGCTTGCGTTTCCGCTGCATCCCGAATACCGGACTTTGCCCATGGTCTGGTATGTGCCGCCGCTGAGTCCGATTCAGTCCGCGGCCGACAGCGGCAAGATCGGCGTCAACGGCATTATTCCGGACGTCGATTCCCTGCGCATCCCGGTTAAATATCTGGCCAACATGCTGACCGCCGGAGACGAAAAACCCGTGACCGAAGCGCTCAAACGCATGCTCGCGATGCGCGCCTACAAGCGCAGTCAACACGTCGACGGCGAACAAAATCTTCGCGTACTCGAACAAGTCGGTCTGAGTCAGGCTCAGGTCGAAGACATGTACCGCTATCTTGCGATCGCCAACTATGAAGACCGCTTCGTGATCCCGACCGGCCACCGCGAGGAAGCCGTCGAAGCCTTCCCGGAACGCGGCGGCTGCGGTTTCAGTTTCGGCGACGGTTGCGGCGGCAGCAAAACCAAGGTCAATATATTCGGCGGTTCGAAAACAACCACCATCACAGTTGCCGAAGTCAAACGCTACAAACCGGTTCGGCCGACTACGCAGGTTGGGGACTGAGAGCTTATCGTTATCCATGAATGTGCCGGAATCGAGAAGCCAAGGATGGCAACCTCGACGATTACAATCCGGGTAATTCTCCCTATCGAATAAATTGTAGGGTAGATAAGCGTAGCGCATCCACCGTTTCGGCTGATTTTGGTGGATGCGCTACGCTTATCCGCCCTACACGATATTCCAAAAAATAGTAGCATATCGATGCAGCTTGGCGCGCAAAGATTTGGGCACATCCACCCGGCAAAATTGGCTTCAGCGGAAAGCCTGGCGATCATCCATTGAAAACACTCAAAGTCATTTCGGCACTCTTGTGCTATCCGGACGAAGGGCTGTTCGAACACCACCACGAACTCGCTTCTGTATTACGCGAAGAGGCTGTAATACCCGAGCAGGACCAACTCGCATTGATCCGCTTCATGGAAAACCTGTCTGCAAAAAACCTGCTCGACGACCAATCCGAATATGTCGAAACCTTCGACCGCAGCCGTTCCCTGTCCTTGTTGTTATTCGAACATGTGCACGGCGAATCGCGGGACCGGGGTCAAGCC
>JBOICY010000061.1:0-6257 GCA_050740335.1 Methylococcales bacterium
CGCGACGCAGAAGTTTCGGTTTTCCGGTAATCTTCGCACGAACATTTCAAATACCGCGGTCCCGGTCATGTTTTCCAGGTAGTAAGCCTGAAGCATGGTCAGTTGATAGACATCGGTGAGCAACACGCTGTCGCGGTTCGTCATGTCCTGATTTCTTCGCATGCAATAATGACCGCGCCGGCCTCCTTCATGGCCGCGAGAGCCCGTGCGCAGTCACCCGGGTGGCTTTCGATGGCCGCGATCGCGTCACCCAGCACGACCGTGGTGAACCCTAGTTTGATCCCACCCAGGGTGGAACCAAGCACACAATACTCGGTGGCCAGGCCACAGATGAACAGGCGTTGGATGCCATCGGCTCGTAATCGGGAGGCGAGGGCGGTCTGGTCGAAAGCCGAATAGGCATCCCGCTGGATGCCGGTCGCTTTGGAAATAATCCTGGTTTCAGGCGACAGACCCAGGTTGTCGGCGAATTCCGCCCCGTGGCTTCCGGCGACGCAATGGATGGGCCAGGGTCCCCCTTGTTCCTGAAAAGAACAATGTCGCGGCGGATGCCAATCACGGCTTGCATAGATGGGAAGATCGGCCCGCCTGAAACGTCCGATATACTCGTTGATCACTGGAATCAGCAAATCGCCCCCGGCCACGCCGAGGCGTCCGCCAGAAAGAAAATCTTTCTGCACGTCAACGATGAGCAGCGCATCGCCTTGAGCCAAGGTTACAGGATTCATAGGAGCGGAGATTGGTTTCCAGGCAGAACGGTTTTTGGTGATCTGTCGGTATTATGCCCGGATTACTGTTGGATTAGAACTTGGGGGAATTGGAATGCCCATGCGCTCTGGCGCAAGCAACAAAAACTGCCAATCCCGGACATAATCCACTATGTCCGCGAATCCAAGCAGGGGACCGCTAGCAATGAGCGGGTGGGATGGGCTTGGCTCACGCCGGGTTTATCCCACTCGAAATGTCTTCCATCGGGACGGGAAACCCGTTCAGTCGCGATATAAATTTGGTTCGCAGCTTTATCGTTATTGACTTCGAGGGTCAAACGCGCCGAGTTCTGCTTGGGGGGTTCTTTTCAAGCGATGTCAAAGAATAAAGGATTGACCGGTTTTCCGGCCCTCTGCTTGGCTTCCATCACCTTATGCCGGACATGCTCGATGCCCAGCCAGCGCTGCATGGCGACATCCAAGCCGTCGCGCACGATGTTTTGATAGGTTTCGAAAGCTTCGATCAGGCTCGATTTTTCAGCGCCGTTATTGCCGATGAAAACGGTCAGCGGACCCAGCCTGACCGTCTTGCTATCGATGATGGCCTTGAAATAGCCGATGCGCGCGCGTTGTAACTTCATGTCGTGCCTCCTCTGATCATGCCGATCAGTTTGGCGAAAAACTGGTGCACGTCTTCATGGATTTCATCGGCTTGCATGGCGGCATTCGGGTCGGGGCTTGGCTCAATAGAGAAATGATCTGGCTGCCGTCCACGCCCTTGGCAAACTCCTCGGCGTGAGTGGCGATTAGAAATTGCGTATTCCGCTCGGCGGATTTCCGTTTGAAGTAATCCAGTATTTCGCGTTGCAGATTCACATGCAAATGCGCGTCCGGTTCGTCCAGCAGGATGGTGGTCGGTCGATAACCGTACAGAAAGGCAAGCAGGGACAAGGTCTGATGAAAACCGCTGCCGCCGGCGATAATGTCGTAATCCTTGCTCCCCTGGCGGTATTCGACGCTGATGTAAACGTCCTTACCCGATTCGTAACGCGGCGGGGCAATCTTCACCGAGAACCAGCGCTCCACCAGATTGGCCAGCTCCTGCCAATCCGCGGCCGGTTTATAGCTTTTCGCGATGCGGCCGTCGTCCCCTTTCGCTGGCGCGGGACACACGCGCAGCAGAAGATTACGCAGCACATTGCCAGGCTGTCCTTTACCCACCTGCTGTCGAATCGGCGCATCGTCCAGCCACTTTTCGCTCGGCTCCAGTCCCGAGAACGGCGGCACATAGGCGATTCTCGGCAAGTCATCCTGTTTTTCACAGGCCCGGAATTTTCCCCAACCCCCAACCGGAATCGCATAAATTGTTTGCGGCGAGTGGTAACGCAGCGCCACGCCGAATTCACCGGTCTCGCCACCCTCTCGCTGCCATTCGACCAGGATGTCGATCAGGATAAACTCCTGCTTCTTCTTGCCGTTTTCCACCGGGTAGGCGCGATCGGTCCGGTCCTTCCACAGCAGATTGAATTCCGGTAGGGGCAAGGCGGTAAAGTTGGGCAGCACGACCTGAATGCCTTTCGACCCTCTGCGCTTCGAACGGTGAAACTCGTCCACACAGAACTGCCAAATCGCCAGCGCCTGCAAAACGGTGCTCTTACCGTTGTTATTGCGCCCCACCAGCAGATCGAAAGGTGTGAACTCGTAGACCTGCTCGCCGACGTTCTTGAATTTGCGCAGGGTCAGACGTTTGATCATCGGACCAGTCCTCTCTCGACATCGCGCCAGGCATTGAGCGCCGCGATCTTGACGGGTTCGGGCACCAGCGGGAAGGTGGTCAGAATATGGGCGAATTCGGTCTCCGTCAGGCCGTAAAGGCGGGCGATCAGACCATCCAGTTCGGCGCGCAGGCGGGCACGCTCGGCGGGGTCGGTGGCGCCGTATTTGGCTCCCTCTCCCCGTGGGAGAGGGTTGGGGTGAGGGGTAAGGCCAGCTTGCTTCGCCAGGCCGTCGAATTCGGGCGTGGTGCAGATGAGTCGAGCGGCGCGGGTGGCGATGGGAGCGAAAGTGGGATCGGAGTTTGTAAGGCGAGGTACAGGAAGCTGGTAGATAAAAAACATATTAAGCGTCGTGGTAACGCTCTGGCGTAATAGCCAGTCAAGAGCGAAGCCGTTTGATATGGCGCACCAGTAGCACATTTCGGCTCCGGTGATGCCTGTATCTAATACTTTCTGGGTCGTGCTATTTACCTCGGTAAAAACCATCGGCGGCGTAATGGTAGCTATCAAAGTACGGGAATCGGTGTTTCTTGCAATACGCCGATGAAGCCAACGATAGCCTTGATAATCCATTGATTGTCCGGCGTCTTCAGTGCGTCCAAGTAAAGCGGCCCGTCCCGCCAATTCGTCAATCCAATAACCGGAATGTTCTTCTGTGCGATCAAATTGATGAAACATTTTGCCTGTAAACAACGGCAACCGCCCATTCCCAGGCTCGGTCGTGAATAAATGGCTGTCGTTGGTCATGTGAAATTCATTGGCAAGGACCAAATTCCATTTCCCCTCGATCTTCTCCCCCAACAGCGGAAACTTGAGCATCTTCTCGGCAATCCGAATATCCATTTCCGATTTGAATTCCATCACCGAATGGGAATCGGGCGACAGCCGCCGGATCAGTTCCACGGACAAGGGCAGGCCGATTTCACCTGGAAAGCCCGAGAGTTCCGCCACGTCGTGGCGCATGAACATGGCCGGAAAGCGTTCCGTCCGTCCGCCCTTTTCGAAGGTGATCACGACGAACTTAAACCGGCTGTCCACGCCCTCGAAGATTTCCTTGCGGTTCTCGAAACAAAACAAGCCGGTGACCTGGTTCCGGTCGAACAGCATATCCCGCAATCCCTTGGCGCCAAGGTCGGTATAAATCCCCGACGGAATCACGATGCCGCATTCCCCGCCCTCGCGCAGCAGGTTGTAGCACTGCTCGGTGAACAGCTTGTAAAGATTGATGTCGCTGCCGGTTTTCTTGGCGTTGACGATGGCCGATTGATGCTTGAATTGCGGTGCGGCCCGAAACCAGGAGGAAACATGCGGAAACCGCGAAAGATACTCCAGCCAGGCGGCGCGGATGTCCGCTTGTACCAACAGCTTGGCTTGTTCCTTCTCGAACTCCTTGATGGTCATCTTGTTCTTGCTGACCAGTTCGGAATGCTCCTGGAAGAATTCCTTGGCCTGCGGCTTGAGAATTTCCCACGGCGGATTGGTGATGATCGCGTCGAAACCGCCGCGCCGGTTCAAAATCTCGTCGAACTCGAAACCCCAGTGGAAAGGGCGCTGGGCTTCGATGTCGGCGATGGTCAGGCTGCGTTTTTTCGGCTTGCCTGCCTTGCCCTTGGCGGCATCCCAGACGGCTTCCTCGAACTTGATGCCGGCCCGGTGCCATTGATCCAGCAATAGATCGTTAAGGGTGGATTGCACCCCTTGTTTGGCTTGCTCTATGTCAGCCTTGAGATTGGAAAGGTCGATGCCGCCTTCGGTCCAGTCCGCCGTATGTCGATAAGCATCCAGCTTGATTTTCAGTTCATTGAGCAAACGTCGGTAGCTGCCCCGCTGTGTTTGTTGAACCAAATCGCCCCGGCTATCGAACGCCTCCGCATCCACCCGCGGCAGGCCGATCAGCGAATTGCCGGACAGAATATTGAAGTCGATGTTGGGCAGGGGTTCCAGTTGCTCCACGGTCTGGGCCGAGGCCACCAGCGCCAGGAACAGACGCAGCCTGGCGATTTCGGTCGCCTCTTCCATCAGGTCCACGCCGAACAGGTTGTCGGTGATGATGGTGCGCTTGATGAAGTAGGCGAGGCTCTTGTGTTCGGCTTCCCATTGCCGCAACTGTGCGGTCAGCCCCGGATCGTTCAGGAATTTGATCCGCCCGATCACCGCCGAATAGAGGCTGATGAGGGTCTTCATTGCCGCCACCAGGAAAGCGCCGGAACCGCAGGCGGGATCGAGCAGGGTGAGGCCTGGCAGGATGGTGTTCAGCAGTTCCCGGCACAGCGGGGCGTCCAGGTTGAGCAGCAGTTCCGCGACGCCGGCGTAATGCCGGGCCGGCAACCCCAGTTCCGGCACCGCGGGCTGGTTCACCTTTTCCAGAATCAGCCGGTGTATGGTGCGCTCGCACAGGTATTCGGTAATTTCGGGACGGGTGTAATACGCTCCGAACGCCTTCTGGTTGATGTATTTCTCGAAGATGTAACCCAGCACGTCCGGGTTGATCTCGTTGTCCCGCCCGCCGGGCGTGTCGTCGAGATTCCAGGAATAACCCGCGAACAGCCCGAACAGGTTTTCAAAAGCGATGTCGGGAATGCGAATGGCTTTGGCGTAGTCCCGCTCGATGCGGTGGGGCAGGAACAGGCCGCCGTTGAGATAACGGATGTCGCCGACCAGGGCGCGGGTGGCGGCGCTGCGTTGCTCGGGCGTCTTGGCGAAGCCCTCGAAAAACAGGGCTTGCAGGAATTCGCCATAGAAGCGGTCCTCACCCCGCCGCCGGCTCCCGGCCAGCTTGTCGCCGAGATAGTTGAGATTGCCGCCGTCGAGGAAAGCCTTGCGTTGCAGGAACCAGACGAACATCAATCGATTCATGAGCACGGAGGCATACCAGCGGCGCTCGCGCGGGTCGGGGATGCCCTGGATCAGTTCGACGAAGGCCAGGCGTTGGGCATCGTATTCCCTGAAGAACTTCTTGGTGACCCGCTCCACGTCCAGGGCCGCTTTCATCCGGTCCACCAATTGGGCGAGCGGGAAAGCCCCGTGCTCGTCCAGTTCGTTGATATCGACCACGATGCCGGAAATCTTCGAGATGAACAGATCGCCGGGCTGGCCCTTGACGTACAGATGTTCGCGCGGGAAGCGTTGGCTTCCCTCGCGCTTGACCCACAGCCACAGGCTTTGGGTGGGAGCGGCGGCGCGGTCCACGAAGATCAGCAGGTTTTCGTGGGCCTGTTCCGAGAGCCGCTTATGGATTGCCAGCCGTTTCGATTTCTCCGGGAGGCCGGCCACAAGGAAGGCGACGACGCCGGACAGTTCGGCGATTGCGGTGGCTTGCCAGATTTGGCCAGGCAGTTCGACCGGAACGGGCTGCGTGCCCTTGGGCCGGGACCAGCCGAGTTCCTCGGTGAACAGCCGTTTGAAATCGAAGGATTCGAGGCAATCGCGCAGGCGTTCGATACACAGGTTGTCCATGCTTGATTAGGTTCCTGAGCGGTGATGAATGCCGTCCTGGTTCACGCCAGCATTTGCAGAAGAACGGGATGCCAAACCGGGAGGTCGATGTTCCCCGGCTTGCAGCCCAGGCGCGACTTGTCCACAGAACGGATGTGGTCGAGCAGGATGCGGGCCGGGAGGCCGTCGAACGCCAGTTCCGGACGGCAGCACAGGGGCTGGCCCTCGCTGGTGAGGGGCGCAACGATCACCCTGGGCAGCGCCCGGTTCATGTCGTCGGGCGAAACGACCAGACCCGGGCGCATTTTCTTGATTTCCGTGCCTGTGGCCGGATCGAGAT
>JBOICY010000062.1:0-1795 GCA_050740335.1 Methylococcales bacterium
CTGCAGAATCATGGCCCCACCTAATCGACTTCGTCGGAAAAGCGTGCCTGACACTGCCAGTCCCGAATCTGGCCCGCATCATTCCGACCGACGCCGGGTATGCCGAACAGGCTTTTCGGATGCAGGCGTAACCGCTTGGGCAAGCTCTCCCGGCAGGTCAGAAAGCGTAGAAACCACAGGTTGTTGACACTCCCGGTGAGGTCCACGAGACTCGGACAGACCGCTTGCAGATCGGACTGCAAACGGTTTTGTACGATCATCTTTTCATTCACCAGCTGGCGCCGCCGTCGGCTGAGACGCTTCCAGCGCCGATTGGCCTCCGGCACCGGGAGTACCGCCTGCAGCACGTCTTTAGCGAGCGGCCAATGGCTTTCGACCGGAAACCACTCGCGGATCTTGCGAGCGTCGATCGCATCGGATTTCGCCGCCGCCGGAAAGATCTCCTTAAAACGCGCCCGCTTGAGGTTGTTCCCATGGTACAGCCGAACCCCGCGCCGCAGCACTTCGTGGTCCAACGGTCGAGCCCAACCGTTATGCCCTCTGCCTGGCCACCGCGACCGGCAGCGCATAGAGGCGTTCCTGTTGTTCGATACGTTGGAAAAACTGGTCGAAACCCAACCGGCTATGCGCAATCGTACATTCATCCCAAAGGCCGCCATCACTCCGGCCAATGACCACGTAATGGGCGCGGCTGCCGACATCGACAGCAACTTGCAGAGAAGGGCTTCGGTTCAGGGTCGATTCCTCGCTAAACAGTGGATACCAACTCACCCTCCCGCGTCTCGTCTACTGGCAGAGCCACGAATCGATTCATCCGGCACAATTCCGATGAATCCATCCGGCACCATCCCAATCCAGACGTCTCGGATCGCGCAAGCGGCGGGGGCGGCATTTCAAGATCGAGCCGAAGGTCCGGCGGACCCAGGGAGCCACACCCCCACCGGGATCGATTCTACGCCCCCGGTGGGTCACCCGCCACCTGCTCTGGAGCAAAATTAAGTTTTCGAAAAATCGAAAATCGAAGGCTGTGGAGTTGTGGATAACATCCCTGTTACCCACAACTCCACAGCACCACAACAATTAAGAATTTCTCTCCATAAATTCGATGGTAGACCCCGTCTTCGTTTTCGGGCGTGACCCCGTCTTCGGGCGTTTAGTATCTCCGGATCACAATGAGCAATGCCAAGTAAGTGTAGTCATGCGAGTTCTCCAATCTGCCCACAGAAATTATGACAAAAAACTAAACAGTTCGCGGGTGCAGGTCGAATGTGTTAATGCAAGACCTGGCACACAGATATTAAGACAAGGCAAACTGAGCTAGGCCCGCCGGGCTATTCCGCCAGAACTTGTTCTTGAGTCGGCAGCCCACCGTCATCGGTCAATGAAGCCGCTGCAAGGACGCCAACCGAATGATCGGGCAGCCTGACGCCGGTATCGCTAAAATCCACACCATCAACGCTGAACCGAATCATCTTGCCGACATTTTCCGCCAGAAAGTCCGGGTCATAAACTTTGAAAAAGAGGCCATGCCTGAACCCGGCGTATTTTTTTATCTCATTCTCGCCAATAAACAGGCGGTAGCCGCGAGAGGTATAAAACGGCGACCAATCATCTATATAGAGCTTGACGATATAGACCACATCCGCGATGTTTTTGTTTTTGGTATCGCTGAGATACTGAGTTTTTTTGGTATCTGCTGCTTTGGGTTGGTAACTGTTCAGACCCCCCTCCTCATTTTTGAATGATCTGACGACCGCTCAACGGGGAAACAATCACTTAAAAGTAGCATGGTGAT
>JBOICY010000063.1:0-1928 GCA_050740335.1 Methylococcales bacterium
GCGAGCACCAGTATTGCAATCCTGAGATGGTATGGTCTGACGTCCCAGTTCATAGCGAGGTCCTCCTCCAGGTCGAGCAGCCCGCTGCAAATCGTGAGATCGAGGTAAGGGCGAGAGTGAAATGCACGTCGCCCGCTCGCAAGAAACAGCGTGCAGCAAAAATAGCTATACAGATGGATGAAGGAACGAGGGGATCAGTGGGATCAGATACGAAGGACGGTAGTCTTCAGAAGCTGCTGCTGGTGAGGATACTTCAACGGAGGATCGAAGGCACCGCCTGTAGGGAGTGCGGAGCCGCACAATGAAACCCACGAGAATGAGTCGAGTATGAAGAGATGCACGAAAACACCTGAGGAGAGCGGTTTGGGCGAAGCGTCTGCGCCCAGCGTCTTGAACGTATCGCAAAACTGACGCGTGGGCTGATCTTCTGGTGAGGTACAACCGCTTTCCATCGTCTGCGCCGATGAACCGAACAACGGCAGCACGCACGCGTAGGCGTTGAAACTCAAGCCAAGGAGCAAGAGAATCAACACGCTGGCCAAGAGGATTCTCTGGCGTGACATCAGCCTCCTCTCATCAGATGAGTCTCAAACATACGCCCACCAAGCCAGGCAGTCAATCTCAACCGGTGAAGGCGCGCACTCATAGCGGCAGCTTGCGGAGGCGGAGCGCGTTGCCGATCACCGACACGGAGCTGAAGGTCATGGCCGCGGCGGCGATCATGGGGCTCAGGAGCAGGCCGAAGACCGGGTACAGAACGCCTGCCGCCACAGGAATGCCCAGCGTATTGTAGACAAAGGCAAAGAAGAGGTTCTGCCGGATATTGGTCATGGTCCCCCGGCTGAGCCTGAGAGCCCGTGCGATTCCGCGCAGGTCGCCCTTCACGAGGGTCACCCCGGCGCTCTCTATCGCCACGTCCGTGCCGGTCCCCATCGCAATCCCCACAAAGGCCTGGGCAAGCGCGGGTGCATCGTTCACGCCGTCCCCGGCCATGGCCACGACCCGGCCTTCGCCTTGGAGCCGCTTGACGACTTCGGTCTTTCGCTCGGGCAGGATTTCCGCCTCGACCTGGTCGATTCCGAGGGTGCGGGCCACCGCCTCAGCCGTCACCCGGTGGTCGCCGGTCACCATGACGATACGAATCCCCTCCCGGTGAAGAAGCTCAATGGCTTCGGGCGTCGACGCCTTGATCGGATCGGCGACGGCGAGCAGCCCCGCGGGCTTGCCGTCCACCGCGACAAACACGACGATCTGGCCCTCATTGAGCAAGACCTGGGCCTTTTCCGCAAGCACCTGCAGCTCGCCGGGGGCAATCCGTAACTCCTCCTCCAGCAAGCGCCGCGTACCCAGGGCGACCTCGTGCCCTTGGATCGTCCCCATGACCCCCTTGCCGGTCAGCGAGCGGAAGCCTCGGGCCTCGACAAGCTGCACGCCTCGTTCCTGGGCCCCGGTCACAATGGCGGCGGCCAGCGGATGTTCGCTGCCCCGTTCGAGGCTCGCCGCCAACCGGAGAAACTCGGGCTCGCTCCGATCTCCCGTCGTGATGACCGCGCTGAGGCGAGGCCTCCCCTCCGTGAGCGTACCGGTCTTATCCACCACGAGGGTGTCTACCTTTTCCAGGGTTTCCAGCGCCTCCGCGTTCTTGATCAGGACCCCCGCGGTCGCCCCGCGGCCGGTCCCGACCATGATGGACATCGGCGTGGCCAATCCCAAGGCGCAAGGACAGGCAATGATCAGCACCGCCACGGCATTGACCAGGGCGTAGGCCATTCGCGGCTCCGGCCCGAAGAGACTCCACAGGAGAAAGGTTGCGGCAGCCGTCGCCAGGACACCCGGCACGAAGTAGGCGGCTACGCGATCCGCGAGCCGCTGGATCGGCGCACGGCTCCGCTGGGCCTCGCTGACCATGCGGACGATCTGCGCCAGGA
>JBOICY010000064.1:0-3974 GCA_050740335.1 Methylococcales bacterium
CGCTAATCTTTTGTAAGAACGGCGCTGACCGCGAGACGGAGATTGAGACCGGAAGTGGACCGTAATGAGTATTGGGTGCGCGTTCGGTGATACGCGATAGCCGCAAAGAGAGATCTTGGGTCAACCAGACAAAAAGATGGCTAGGCTGGTCCGATTAAGCAATTGGAACAGCGATTGACAAGTGATGTTGGCGTCTTACCAACTCACGGTCTGATCAAATTCATCGTGCACATCCTTGTGCGCGACCCTGCGGGCGGCCTTCGGCCGTGCAAATCGTCTGTCCTGACGATTTGTCAAATTCTGGAGCCGGTCCCACGTTTTCGGATTCATTGAGAAGCGTTTGATCGAAATCCGCTGCGATCCAGTCCGGCGGTGCGCGGGCGGGCGCGATTTTTGGCGGTGTCTCCGGTTCACCGATAGGCAAATCAGGATACGCTGAATCGGATCGGCTTCGGTTAGGAACGCAACGATGGTCAGTTCGCCGCCGCATCGAGGACAAACTGCCAGGGCAGGATTTCGTAAATACGGGCGATCAACATCGCCCCAAGGGAAGTCGCAGCGGAAGGCTTCCCGGATTCGGGTTCCGGCAGGTTTTCAGCGGCCACCGGCACTGGTTCGGTTTTCGGGACTTCAGCATTCAGGGGCAAACCGGCGTAAGCCGTTACCGCTTGGCGTCGCGGTGCATTGGGAGCCAAAACGCCGGGCAATAGCGATGCCGATGCTGGCGCGGTGGCGGGATCAGCACGGCGAGTTTATCCAAGACCTCCAAGGGTGTGAGAGTGAGAACGGTTGGTCCATCGGGCTTCGACTTCGGGAGACGGTAAAGCAGAATCCCGCACTCCAAATACTTGCGGAAATCCTGCTCGATGTACGCGGCAACCGGGGAACCTTCCTCATCCTGGTTCCGGCAATCGGCCAGCCAGGTTTCGAGAGGCAGCCTTGCACCACCTGATACAGCGTGCTTCGCTCGGGCTGCCGACGCCGATAGACCGCCGGGTGAGCGGTTGATTTCGCTTCGCGTTGCGCGCCACAAACTGCAACCATAATCCGATTCGGGAAGGCAGACACCTTGATTCCCCTGATTACGACCAAGCTCGGCTTTTCTTTACTGACCGTATCGGTTTATGTGACGCTTGCCGCAGTGGCTGCTGGCCTAACGAGTCGGACCTATTCTCTCCAGATCAGAGTCGCTAAACGCCCGCAATTTCCATCCCGGCGATAGGAAAAAAACCGTTGCGGATCGGAATAGGTACACCATTCGCCTCCTCCGATAAAGCCTACTCCCTTTTCCGACAAGATCGTTCTGGCAATGGCATAGAGATCTAAAAGCCACTTCTTCGCATCCCCGGGTCTGAAGGCCGAATCAAAGAGCTGTGATTTTGCAAGAAACCGATCGCGAACCTCGGATCCAACCACGAATGCATCAGGACCGATCGCGGGTCCCAGCCACGCGATACGGTAATCGCCGATCGCTTCCAAAGCGGCCTCGATGACGCCCAGCAACAGTCCTCGCCAACCTGCATGAACCGCGGCAATCGCGCCGGTTATGGGATTGCACAGCAGGACCGGAAGACAATCGGCGGTCAATACCAGGCAGACGACCCCTTGGTCATAGGTGAAGCTCGCATCGGCCGTTCTCGGACCGATCTTTCCAGCATCGATCACCCGGTTACCGTGTACTTGGTTCAACCAGAAAGGCTCACCGGGCAGGCGCAAACGCTCGGCTAAAACCTTTCTGTTGCGAAGCACCGCCAAAGGATTGTCACCGACGTGGGAGGCGGGATTCATGCTCGCATAAACACCGCGACTGAAGCCCCCGGTACGCAGAGTCGTCACGGCATGGATATCCGAAGAAACCGGCCACTCGGGCTTGATGAAAAAATCGTTCACGGGTTCCGCAAGTTCTCGAGGAGCGCACACAGATCATCCGGCATTTCGACCGTCCAATCACAATAACGACCCGTCGACGGGTGTTCCAGGCCCAATTGCGCCGCGTGCAGGGCCTGACGGCGGAAGCCCTGCAACCGCCCGATCAAATCTTCGCTGCAACCCGGCGGGATCCGACGCCGCCCGCCGTAAACCGGATCACCGACCAGCGGATAGCGCAGGCAGGCCATATGCACGCGAATCTGATGGGTTCGCCCGGTTTCCAGTCTGACCCGGATCAGGGTATGGTATGGAAAGCGTTCGGCGATCCGGAAATGGGTCACGGCGGGCCGGCCGCTCGCGTGAATCGTGAATTTTTTCCGGTCCACCGGATGTCTCGCGATCGGCTCGTCGACGGTCCCGCCCGCGCGCAGGGCGCCGTTTACAAGCGCGAAATATTCCCGTTTGATCGCTCTCGCCTGCAACTGATCGACCAGAACCTTGTGCGCGGTGAGCGTGCGGGCAATCACCAGAAGCCCGCTGGTATCCTTGTCGATCCGGTGTACCAATCCGGCCCTGGGCAGCGCCGCGAGCCCCGGGTCATGATTCAATAAGGCATTCTGCAAGGTGCCCCGCCAATTCCCGGCGGCAGGGTGGACGACCATACCAGCCGGTTTGTTCACGACGATCAGGGAATCATCCTCGAATACAATATCCAGTGGCAGATTTTCAGGCCTACAGGTTGTTTGCGCTTCCGTTTCCGAATCCAGCTCGACGACTTCACCGCCTTCGACACGGTCTTTGGGTCGCCAATGCCGCCCGTCGACCAGCACCCGCCCCCCTCGAATCCAGGATTGCAATCGGCTCCTGGAAAATTCCGGAAACATTTCCGCGAGCGCCTGATCCAACCGGAAACCGGTCAGGGCATCCGGCACCCGCGCGACCAACACTTCAGATACGATCATGAGCGCGTATCATCTTCGACAATTCCTGTATACTATCGGCTTTACAGGGTAGCCAAACATTTTTTCTAGTCGATGTTCCTGCCGGTTGACCACGGGTAACCACCCTGCTTCGAAGCACGCGGGAAAACTGCCAACCCCCCTATGTTACACGCTAAGCCGCCATTCTTTCGAGC
This sequence comes from Methylococcales bacterium, assembly GCA_050740335.1. Taxonomy (GTDB): domain Bacteria; phylum Pseudomonadota; class Gammaproteobacteria; order Methylococcales; family UBA1147; genus UBA1147. The sequence goes on from JBOICY010000064.1 coordinate 3,005, forward strand.
CCTCATTAGCTTGCTCCGTGTCTTTGGAATCGTACTGATCCTCGCCGCGTGTGCCAGCGTTTCGGAAAAAAAAGACGAGAAAGCGGATTGGACAGCCGAACAGTTTTACAACGAAGCCAAACAGGCGCTGCGAGACGAACGCTACGATAAAGCGATTCAGCTTTACGAGACCTTGGAGACCCGATTTCCGTTCGGAATTTATGCAACCCAGGCGCAACTCGATATCGGATACGCCTATTACAAATCCGACGAGCCGGATTCGGCGACCGCCGCGGCCGACCGTTTTATCAAACTCCATCCACGCCACCCGAATGTCGACTACGCCTATTATCTGAAAGGATTGGTCAACTACAACCGGAGCATCGGCTTCCTGGAACGATTCATTCCGACCGATTCATCCCAGCGCGACCCCGGTTCGGCCCGTGATGCGTTCAGGGATTTCCAGGCCCTGGTCGATAAATTCCCGGCCAGCCGATACGCGGCGGACTCCCGGCAACGCATGATCGCGCTCAGGAACAATCTCGCGATCTACGAGATCCATGTGGGCCGCTATTACATGAAAAAGGGAGCCTATGTCGCGGCGGTCGAACGCATGAAATATATCATCGAAAACTACCAGAGGACGCCCGCCATACCGATCGCGCTCAAAATTATGGAGGCCGCCTACAAAGAACTGGCCATGAATAATCTTGCCACCGACGCGGCCCGGGTCTATGCGATGAATTATACGAACGGTATTCCGAATTCCGAATATACCGATCTGAATCAGTCGCTGGCCGAAGATATCTGGGATTTTATCGGACTGGACGAGGACTGAAGCAGCCCTGGTTTGTCCGCAGATAAATCGGTCGAGTAACCCCAAGGAACTGGCCCTTGAGGTTCTCACAGAACCGGACGTGAAACTCTCGCTTCATCCGGCTCTTATCATTCAACCTTAAATCTACCAATGAGCAAACACCCCTGGATTTCT
>JBOICY010000065.1:0-10490 GCA_050740335.1 Methylococcales bacterium
AAAAATCGACCGTAAACAACTCGCAAATTCGCTGGTCCATTTATTTGCCGAGCAACAACCATGAAAAGTGACCTCCCTGTGCATCATAGCATGGACCAGTTTCCGATCGAGGACGACTGCCTCGTCGTGGGAGGAATCAAATTAACCTGCCTCGCGGAGCGGGTCGGGAAGACTCCGTTTTATGCTTATGATCGCGCGTTATTGACCCGCCGCGTGGAATTTTTGCGCAGCCAACTCCCCGATCGGATTGGTATTCATTACGCCATGAAAGCGAACCCGATGCCCGCCGTGGTTCAGCATATGGCGAGCCTGGTGGATGGGTTGGACGTTGCGTCGGCGGGAGAAATGAAAATCGCGTTGGACACCCCGATGCCCGCGAGCGAAATCAGTATGGCCGGTCCGGGCAAACGGCGGGACGAACTCAGGCAGGCGATCGCGGCCGGGATTACCCTGCATATCGAATCCGACACCGAACTCACGCGCATAAGCGATCAGGCGATGCAACTCGGGATCAAACCGCGCGTGGCGGTCCGCATCAATCCGGCCTTTGAACTCAAGGCATCCGGTATGAAAATGGGGGGTGGGGCAAAACCCTTCGGAATCGACGAGGAAAGCCTGCCGCAAATTCTGGCCCGAATCAAAGATCTGGATCTCGAATTTATTGGATTCCACATCTTCAGCGGCTCCCAGAATCTGAACGCCGATTCGATCATCACGGCACAACAGGAAAGTATCGCCCTGGCTGTCCGGCTGTCTGAATTCTGTCCCGCGCCGATCCGGAAACTGAATATTGGCGGAGGTTTCGGCATTCCCTATTTTCCCGGTGAAAACCGTCTTGAGCCAGGCAAAATCGGGGAAGCGCTCGACGCAAGCGTCGACGAGATGGCCCGGACACTTCCGGAATCCCGTTTAATTCTGGAATTGGGCCGCTATCTGGTCGGGGAAGCGGGCATTTACGCCTGTCGAATCATCGATCGCAAAATTTCGCGCGGAGAAGTCTTTCTGGTCACCGATGGCGGCCTTCACCATCACCTCGCGGCCTCGGGGAATTTTGGTCAGGTGATCCGCAAAAACTATCCGGTCGTAATCGGTAACCACGTGCTCGGCAGATCCCGGGAAATCGCCAGCGTGGTCGGCCCCTTGTGTACACCGCTGGACATCCTGGCCGGTAAAATGGATCTGGCGAAGGCGGACATCGGAGACCTCGTGGTCGTTTTTCAGTCTGGAGCCTATGGCTTGACGGCCAGTCCGGCCGCCTTTCTCTCGCAACCCGGGGCTGAAGAAATATTGGTGTGACTATCCATCCAGCAGAGCGATGATCGAGGCTTTCGGCTATCCGCGGCCACTTTCGGGGAGCCGGTGGTCATGAGCGGCGCGCTCAAGAGATTCGCGCTCAGTGCCGGTCATTCCCCGTGGCAGCGGGCGCGCCATGAAACGCCCGGTTTTCCATCGCCAATGCGGCTTCGTGCAAAGTTCTGGAGAACGAGGGGCTCGCGTGAACGGTGCGCGCGAGGTCTTCGGTACTCGCCGAAAACTCCATGGCCAGCACGGCTTCTCCGATCATTTCAGCCGCGAAACCGCCGAGTATATGCACGCCTAGAATCCGGTCGCTTTGCCGGTTGGAAATAATTTTGACCATTCCTTCCGGATGTCCCGCGGTCTGGGCGCTGATATTGGCTTCGAAGGGAAATATTCCGATTTTGATGTCTTCACCGCTCGCTTTGAGTTGTAGTTCGGTTTGCCCGACCCAGGCGATTTCCGGTTCGGTATAGACTACGTTGGGGATAAATGCCTGTTTGATACTGGGTTTCTGGCCGGCGATGATTTCAGCGACCAGTATACCTTCTTCCGAACCTTTATGGGCCAGCATCGGTCCCTGGATCAGGTCCCCGATCGCGTATACCCCGGGCAGATTCGTCATGCGCTGTTCGTCGACGTGGACAAATCCACGCTCGTCGAGCAGCAGATCGGCTTCGGGCGCGGCCAGGCCCTCCGAATTGGGTTTGCGGCCGACCGCTACAATCAGTTTATCCACACTGATCCGGTGTTCGCCCTCGGGATCTTCATAAACAACCGATACCGACGCCGGCATTTTTCTGGCTTCGGTAACTCTTGCGCAGGAACGGATCTCCAAGCCGTTTTTCCGGTAAAGCGCCAAGGCTTCGCCGGCGATTTGCCGGTCTACGAAACTCAAGAAATCTTGTTGCGCGTCCAAAAGCGTGACCTTCGAACCGAGCCGGGTCCAGACCGATGCGTGCTCCAGTCCGATGACGCCCGCGCCGATAATGCCCAAATGATCCGGGACCGAGTCGAAATTCATGGCCGCCAGAGAATCGACAATCGCATTTTCCACCAATGGCGCGGTTTCAAGGTCCAGTGAACTCGAGCCGGCCGCGAGAATGATATGTTCCGCGGCCAGTTCATAGGCTTGGGTCACGCGGTCGACTGGAGTGATTTCCACGACACGGTCCGGAAGAAGCCGGCCGTGCCCGTGAACCAGGTGAATCCGGTTGGAACGGAACAATTCGACGATGCGCCCGGAAAGTTTCTGGACGATTTCGTCTTTGCGCTGAATCATGCGCGGAACATCCAGACTGACATCGGATACCCGGATCCCGTGGTCGCCGGTATTCTCGCGGATCATCCGGTAAAATTTCGCCGATTCCATCAGAGCCAGGGCGGGAATGCAGCCGGAATTGAGAAAGGTTCCGCCGAGTGAATGCCGCCCGTCTTTACCGGTCCAGTTGTCTACGCAGGCCGTGTTCAGTCCGAGTTGGGCGCACCGGATCGCGGCAATATATCCCGCGGGGCCCGCGCCGATCACGATGACATCGTACTGCCTGGTATGATTAGCCATGGTACCCGCCTCTGGTTTACAGTTTGAGCAGCAGTCGCGCCGGATCTTCCAGACTTCGTTTGATGCTGACCAGGAATTGCACCGCCTCGCGCCCGTCTATGATCCGATGATCATAAGACAAGGCCAGGTACATCATGGAGCGCGCGACGATCTCGCCGTTTTCGACTACCGGGCGCTCCTGAATCGCGTGCATGCCGAGTATCGCGCTCTGTGGAGGGTTCAGAATCGGGGTCGACATCATCGAACCGAACACTCCTCCGTTCGTAATGGTAAAGGTTCCTCCGCTTAAATCTTCATAGCTGAGCTGGCCTTCCTGTGCTTTTTTGCCGAACTCATTGACCTGCTTTTCGATCGCGGCAAAGTCGAGCCGATCGGCGTCCCTGAGAATCGGTACTACGAGCCCCCGATTCGAGGCGACCGCGATCCCGATGTCGTAATATCCGTGATAGATGATATCCTGCTTGTCGATGGACGCGTTGACTACCGGAAACAGTTTTAGCGCCTCGGTCGCGGCTTTCACGAAAAAGGACATTAATCCGAGCTTCACGCCATGTTTTCGCTGGAATTCATCCTTTTGTCGATTGCGCACTTCGATGACCGCCCGCAGATTGACTTCATTGAAGGTCGTGAGCATCGCCGCATTCTGTTGAGCCTGAAGCAGGCGTTCCGCGACACGGGCTCGGAGCCGGGTCATCGGCACGCGTTGCTCCGGCCTGCTGCCAAGGTCCTGGCGATCGCCGGCCGGGGAAGCGCCTGCCGGAGCAAGGGAGCGAGGCTCAGCGCTAATGGGTTGAGGCTCCACGATAACAACCGGTTCCGGCGTTTCGTGCTTTGCCGAATGCGATTCTAGATAGTCCAGAACATCTGTTTTGGTCAGGCGGCCGTTTTTCCCCGTACCTTGAATCTGACCGGGATTGATCTCGTTTTCGAGAACCAGGCGCCGCACAGCCGGGCTCAGAACCCGGGTATTTTGCGGCTCATTTTCGGGCTCGCCCGAGGCTGGCGCGGAATCCTTAAGCACGATTTCCGGTGTGCCGGCCGCCCCGGCTTCGATGACCGCAAGCAAGTTCCCGCTGGTTACCGTGGCGCCATTTGCATACATGATTTCGACCAGTATCCCGCTTTCCGGCGCGGGGACTTCGAGCACGACTTTATCGGTTTCCAAGTCGACGAGATTTTCATCTTTTCTGACCGCTTCACCGGCCTTTTTATGCCAGGTAATCAAAGTTGCATCCGCAACGGATTCGGGTAGATTGGGTACCAGCACTTGTGTTTTCATCGAATATAGCAAGCCTTTGATGTAAATTTGAGGATGATGAAGGGACGTTCCGCGGTCCAGCGCAGGAATTAACCGCATCACGCAAAACCAAGGTTTTCGGGAGCCGCGCGATATGCAGATTTTATCGATTCTGAAAATTCGGATTCTTCCTGACAGAAAATGTACTCCATGATCCGATCCAGGATTGCAGCGGAAAGCTTTTGAGAGCGGTCCCTGCACCAACCGTTCGCGACTTTTTCGACCCTGTGGAACGGCCCCGAGCCTGCGACCGGGATGTCAAGCTTGCTCAGGAATGGGCTCTAAGTTTAGCGATTGGCGTAGTTTCTCGCAATAACCGTTGCAATGCACTTTCACGAAGATTGAATCGCCCGTTTTTTCGGTTTTCCGGTACCGATCCGCGATTGGGAATCCATTACCCGGGAGAGTAAAATCCGCGCTTCACCATTGCAAACCAAGCACTCAGATTCCACGATCCCGCCGATGTCAGAAAAGAAATTAGTCATCAAATTGAAATATGGAGCATCCGCACCACGCGATAAACGACCCCGCCCGTCGCTTAAACCACCGCAATATGATTGGATTTACAAGCGGATCGCCGTTGTGCTGGGGATCGGTGTGATGGTTGTCGTTTGGTTGACCTGCAGCCTGATCATCGAGGCGCCGGATCAAGGTGTTGACGAGCGTGCCGCTGAGTCGGAAGTCTCCAGGGTGTCCGAGCGGCCGGATGGAAGTTCCCGTACTGGGGAGCGGCAATCCTCGAGCGGATCGGATCGGATCTCCTCGAATGACGGGAAAGTCCCTCAGGAAAAACTGCCTGCACCGCGAAAATCAAAGACCCTGGTCCGGGCGCAATACACCTGGGGGATCAAGGACAAGGAGCCAACCGGCGTAATCGGGTCTCCGGCGATTCTGCAACCGAGTGATTCCGTGACTGTGTACTTCTTTTCGGAGATCAGCGGAATGAATGGACAAACTGTTTCACATCGGTGGAGCCACAATGGCAGGCTGGCCTTGGTCAAGGTCTTCCAGGTGGGGGGAGAGAATCGGCGGGTTTTTTCGAGCATGCAATTGAACACCCCGCTGCTCGGTGAATGGAAAGTCACCATCCGGGACAGCAAGGGACAAGACCTCGGCGAATTCGTTCTGAACGTACTGAAACCCGCGAAACCGCCCAAATAATTTCCAAAGCAGCCGCAAACACGGGTAGCCTGGTTTCGCTCGTTTTAATCCATTTTGATCGGGAATCCACCCGCAAAGAACTCACACCCTCCCGTAACCGATGATGGGTGGGTTGCCCATCGAAGGTTCCTTTGGTTTCCCGAAATCAGCGAGAATAGGGCACAAAATGCTAAAAAGTGTCATTTTTCTATACACAAGCCGAGACCGGTTCGGACGTTTTCGAAAAATCTATTTGATTCTCGGTATGAATTCTAACTTGGTATCGTTATTGCTGTAATCCTGAGGCAGGAAGTGTTCCGGGGCTTGGCCGGTTGCCGTAGATCCCTTTGTCTACCTCCTGAATGAAAACCACTGGACTTGCTTTGCAGAAATCGAATTCTTGAATACGGAAATTTGACACAATCGGGTGAACACTATGAACAGATTATTTGGTTATATGAAAATCGGGCTGATCCTATTTGGAATTTACACCCTGTTTACGCGCGAGTATTTGGTTCTGGCCTGCAGGCGTCTTCACCACCGCAGGTTGGCGCATTATTAATTGAATGCCTCGCGCTTGGTCGCAAGCGCCCGGGAATGTTTGTTCGGTCGTGCACCGAGCCTTATTCCTCGTTATCCTCATTTCCGAAAACAATTTTTTCTTAAAGCAGCCCCCGGGCGAATATCCGGAGCGCGACGTTCCGGTTAATCGATCACTCCTCGCCTGGATCCACTCAGGTGATTGGCGATCAACCGGAACGATGCCGGTTTGCAATTTGATTCACCATCGCATACACTTCCGGGTCATGCCTCCGGCAATTGCCTGCGGGATTTAATAATCTACAAAACAAACACATAAATGCATTCGAGCGGCGAATGCCGAGGCTGAACGTTCGCTCTTGTCAGGGTCTATCACAGAGGGGTGAGGAGCTCGAGAATGAATTCGTACAGGTGGGCGCCAGGGCAGCTGATCAATCAGGCCCAAACCACATTCGTAGGCTTGCTCAGGGTCCTGTCGATTCCGATTGTGTTGATGCTGAGCGTGGCGTCCGGATTTACGACTTATTACGGGTTGTCCTTCTTCATAATGGCGTGGATCGCTTTGATCATTACGATTGCGGTGCAGTCGATCATCGTGATCTGCTCCCTTGAAATCGCGAGTATTCATTGGCGTGCAAATCCCCTGAGGTATCTGCTGGTGAGTATTACACTGATGGTTTCGGTCTCGGTTTCCGTGTCGTTTTCCTACTTCAAATTTTATGATCTGTCCGAGAAGGAAACCATCGAATTGCAGCGCCTGGCCTCCGTGAAGCAGTCGATCGATGAGTACCTGAAAACGATTCTGGATACGAAGGCCGATTTGATCAAGGAACAACAAGTAGTTGCTGATCGTGCCGCGGATGAAGCGAATCTGGCCTTTCTGGGAACCCACCCGGCCATGCAGGATAAATACCGCAATAAGGTCGGCCATGGACCTTTTTGGGAGCAGTATCATAAGATTCATGAGGCCGAACTCGCGAAAGTGGGGCTGCTCGCCGGCAAGTTTAGGTCTCTCGCCCGGCAGGTCGGTGAATTCAGGGTTCAGCTGAACAGGTTCGGCGGACATTTGGACATCAGCCAGGATGAATATCAGACCTTGGTTGCGCAATACACAGCCGTGCAAAGCGCCTTTGAAAATATCATGAGCGATGCCGGACACGCTTTTCCCGCGGCACCTTTGTTGTGGCCTTATGCCGAGTTCACTCAAGCATTCAAACCGTCTTTCGCGATGTGGCTGGCTTTTTCATGGTTCGCATTCGCGTGCGCCACAATGGTGGATTTATTTACCATCATTCTGTCGTACCGCTTGGAATTTACGGCCCCCGGGCCCTTGACGGAAGAAGAGCAGGAACTCGCGTTTCAATGCCTGCGGGAATTCAAGGAACTCCGCATCAATCATAACGATGAATTGGAACTCGTGATCGAAAAGACCGAGCTGGAGCGCGCCCGGAAGTATTCGGATTGGAATCGCTCGTTCGGCGCCGCCTATCTATTGAACCGGGGTTACTTGAGAAAGGTCGACGATCGTACAGTTGAATTTGCCCCGAATCTCTATCCGATCATCGCAGCGCGTCTCGGAACAATTCAAGTCGAACGCGCCGCGCCGCGTGAAGCCGAGCTACGCGAGGATCCGCCCCGGAACTTAAAGGATACGGTCAAACGGCTCCATAATGAGCGGAAACGATAAGCGCATGATCACGCCGCCGGCCCCTGAATCCGAAGAAAGCTATGAATGGGACCCCGGGTTTGAGGGAGATCGATGGATTGTCGTGTCCCGCTTCGGTCCATTCTTCAAAGTATTCAAAAAACCAGTCAAATTCACGAAACGTTTCTATCATACGACGTTCAATCTTCCGGTTCGGGATTGGCTGATTGTCGCCGAACTGAAATTTCTTGCGGGTCTTTGTACCATGACATCCAGGTTGGAAGTCCGATTTCAACCGACCATCCGCTATGTGCAGGATAATTTCGAGGCTTTACCCGATTTTTCCGCGCACATCATGTCCAATTACGAGAGTCTGCTCCAGGATGTGATGGAACGGGAGTTGTTGCATGCCGAGGAGGGCGGTTGGATCAAACGGGGCCTGGAAAGTGTCGAACGCGCAATCGAAAACGCGGTGAACGAAAGCCTGGTCGTACAGAACATTCACTGCCGCGCGCGGTGCCGGCTGGAACCCAGGTTCGAGGAACTGTCCGAAAAACAGGTCGAGTCCATGAGCGGCCACTTTGAGCGCCAGGCGGCCTACCTCGAACTCATGCGCAGAAATCACGAATTCGAAAGTAAGCGCGGGCAGGAATTGTTCCGCCATGTGGAGCAGAATGAACGGGCCGAACTCGAACATCGGCGCAATCTGCTCGATCAATTCAGGCGCGACGAAGCGGTGCGCCAGGCCAAGGACAAGGAGGAATCGGAACGCATCTATGCGCAACTCAAAGAAGCAGAAAAGCGCCAGGCGGCCCGCCAGGCCAGCGAGGAACGGCGCCATATCGAACGCATCGAGCACGAGAAGCAACTGCGTAAACTGGAGCTTGACGCAAAACGCAAGGAACGTGAAATGCGCTTGCAAGCGACCGAACACTCCGACAATATCTTGCGCCGTGAGATTGAACTCCTGGTCCTTGAAAGGCAACGCCATAACCTCGAAGAAGAAATCGGCGAAGTGGCGCGGCAGTGGCAGCGTAAAAAGATCCAGGGACAATCTGACGATCAGGACGATGCGGATTTCGTCTCTATACCGTCACCCGCTTCGGTTTCCAAGGATTAACCGGCCAGACTACGATGTGACTCCAACGAGTGGCGGCTGAATTTTAAAATTCAAGGCCCGCACGCATGACTCGAAATCCTGTTCCGAGCTGGTTGCGGCCCGCGTTACCTCTTGCTTAGTCCGCTCGCGCTTGGAAAATCCACTCTAATCGGGAGCCCTGTGTTCATCCCAGTCCGCGAATGGAAAGGGCCTGTCGTCGCTGTTATAAGTCAGAAACAGAACAATTCTATAGATATACACAGCCAGGCCGCGACCAAACTTGAGTACGTTGCTGTTGGGCGAGCCCGTAATCAGGCTCGATAGAATTTGCAGCAAAACCAAAGCCCACAACAGGATCCCAGCGAAATCCAAAATGACCGCGAAGAGCAACATGAAAAAAATGCGTTGCCATGTCCCGATAGCTTTAAGGTTGGACTGTATTTCGGTCGACTGCATCGGGTCTTAACCCCTCAACATCAATTCACGCAGGTCGATTGTCGCGGCATTTGCCCTGGCGATGTGGTTGGCCATGGTCAGGGAGTAATTCGCGAACAGCCCGAACCCGTCCCCGTTCAGGATCACCGGACTCAGGATTTCTGATTGGGAGTCCTCGAGCTCATGGATAATTTGCCGCAGCGTTGCGTTTGCGGCCTTTCCCTTCAAAGTGTTCGAAAAATCCACTTCGATCGCTTTGAAGATGTGTAACAATGCCCAGGCTGCCCCCCGCGCTTCCCAGAATACGTCGTCCACTTCCATCCAGGGTGTCTTGGTGATCGAGATTTTGTCATTAACCGGGTCGTAGGCCTGTTTCAGCACCGAACTCGCGCTGAGCCGATACGAATAATCGCCGAGCCGTTTGATGATGACTTGCAGGTACTGATCCAGGTTATCGGCGCGCGAGTAGAAATGCGCATTCAGTCCGCGCGGGTTGTTCAAATCTTTGAGGTAGATCCGGAGATTGTCAATCCCCTTTCGATACTCGTCTTCGGTCGACGGGAGGGCCCACGAGTCATGCGTAAAGTAAAAGGACGGTTCTGCCCTGGAAAGCTCGGAGTTCTCACGGGATTGGGACTGCGAACGGGCAAAATGATTGCGCAACGCCGAAGCGCCATCCCGGAGCATGACGACGACGCCGAACTCCCAGGAAGGCATATTATCGATCAGCGGTCCCGGAAACAGATCGTTCGATAGGTAGCCGCCATTTTTATTGAGCAGCGTTTCGCCGATTGTAGCCAATGCATTACCGAATACAAAGCCGTTGGGTAGCTGCGCGGAATTTTCCACGCTTGCCTTCTCGACGGCTTTTTGAACGACATCGAACTCATCTGGTTCAAAACTTACCAGGGTTGTATAAGTGATATATACAGTCAGCAGAACGCCCAGGGAAACCGTCAGTGTCCATATCAGGCCGCGGTTTTTCATGGTGGCCGTGGCCGTTCTACTTTGTCCGCTGGCGATCGAACTTTGCCAAGTGGCTTTGTTTTCAAGCTTAGACATATCTTTGCCTGTATTCTGTTAATGAATCGATTCTGAAAGGAATCTTGTTGCTAACTTTGACTCAGGTCCCGTCAGCATAAGACAAGAGAGAAACCGGAATGTCGAACTTCCGGTCGCAAGGATTGCATAGCTTAACAAATTTTTCACTGTCACGCTGAAGTTGTGAAACAGCGCGCGGTTATGCGGTTAAATTCCGGGATCAAAGTGTGAGGTATTCGGCGATCGTTCTGATTCGGTCTGCATCCTTTTCCAGCACCCCCTAAACAGCGTACAGGAGAGCGCAACCCCACGAAGCTACTTATTTCTTCTTCGCGCGCGGATGCGCTTTGTCGTAAACCGTGGCCAAATGTTCGAAGTCCAGGTGTGTGTAGATCTGCGTGGTACTGATATTGCTGTGCCCCAATAATTCCTGTAC
>JBOICY010000066.1:0-14616 GCA_050740335.1 Methylococcales bacterium
AGTGTCATGATGCACATCCCTGTGCATCACCCTAAGGGCGGCTTTCAGCCGTGCAAATCGGCTGTCCTGCCGATTTGTCTCGATGCCCTGCGCTACCACGATACCGAATTCGGCCAGCAAACCGCGAATCTGGTTGACTTGGGCCGTGCGGTTCTCGATGACCAGACTGCGCGCGCGATGCACCATCAACACCGCCTGCTGCTCTTCGCTCTTGACCGGCACGAAACGCATATTGGGCCGCCCCACCGCTTCGCAGATCGCTTCCGCATCGTTGCCGTCGTTCTTCCCGCTCTTGCGGTACGGCGCCACGAATTGGCCCGCCATCAGCCGAACCGTATGGCCGAACCGGGCCAGGGTCCGGGCCCAGTAATGCGCACTGCCACACGCCTCGATCCCGATCAGACACGGCGGCAACTGGGCAAAAAACTCCGTGACCTTGTCCCGTTTCAGAGTCTTGCGCAGCACTACCTTACCGTGCTCGTCGACGCCGGGCAAATTTGAAACACGTTCTTGGCAATGTCTGCCCCCCGATTGTTGTAACCTTCATGATACTCCCCCTCTCTGTGATGGGTGATAATTACTCTCCAATGTGGCACATCCGATGCCGCAGGAGAAGGGGGAGTCCATGTCATTAGTTCAGGATGAACGGTCAAGCCTTACTGATTATAAAGCCGCACTGTTAATCGTATCCCTGATATTACATCTGATATTACATTATGATGATGTTCTGAGTAAGAAGATTTAGAATAAAAAATTCATTATCGAATTTCAACAGCTTTTTCCGCGGCTGCCACGCAAATTTCAAGGGAAGACGAGGCTCTTGGCCGGGATATCGTGTTGGCGAGCAAAGTCGGCAGGCAATTATCGGTTGCCGGATCGGTTTTTCGGTCGGCGGTTGTCACGGACAAATCGAATTGGCTTTTGTTTCTCTAACCTTCCAGGTAACTTCGAAGGTTCCGCGACACGGGTTTGCGGATCAGCCGTTGCTTGATCTCCCATTGATGCACTTCATCGACCGTTTGCAGAAATTGAATATCCTGCCCGCAGCAATAAGCCAATGGGACTCCGCTTCGGAACAAGATGCGGTTATGGGAGTGGGCGCTGATTTTTGGGCCGGGAAGGACAATCCCGAGCAGGTTGAGCGGATCGGTCGCGTTGATTACGATTAGTTCGGAGGGGTCCGCGTCTTTAGCCATTTTCCGGAGTGATTCGACCGCTTCGGGCAACGCGAATTGTTCGCCAGTTTGACTCGCTACGAAACGTCCGCCTAGAATTTTTCCGCGGTCTTCCATGCGCCGCAGCACGGGCAAGAGATCGCCCCAGGGCGGGGCCAGTGACTCGCGGGCCAGAATCGACCGGAACAGGATGCCGTAACGCCGCAAAAAAATCAGAGCAAGCTGTTCCAATACCTCGGCATTCGGTACAAGGGTGGATCGAGGCAATGGGATCTCGAACGTCGGGTCCAATTGAGCCCGCAAACCCGGATCGACCAGCGCCCAGCGTCCCGCATCCTGCAATCCGAATATCGGCGCGAGTCGACCCCTGCGCTTGTGTTCCGGAATCAACAGAGCGCGCAGTCCGCTGAATTTGTCCGAAGTCACGAGACCCTTAGCGACCAGTTCGGCCAGAGCGGTTTCAAGTTGACTCGGCAGGAGTCTCGTTTCCGCGGCCAATTCGTCGTAAAAGGACGCGCCGCGCGCGATGAGTAAGTCGACGATCCGGCGCGCGATCCCGCTCAGTGTCAACGCATCGAATGCCGGTTTCATTGCCCGCCAGAGCGCTAGATGTTGCCGCGCGATAAAGCCGATCGGCGTGGATTTGAGTGGACTTGTTCCACTTCCAGCCGTGCTCAGCCGTGACCAGACAACCCTTCCGGTCATGCACAGGTTGTCGAGACCGCCGGAACTGTAATGGTTGATCCGGGCGGGAAGTATTTCGGATTCCCAGGCTCCCGCGGCCGCCTCATAACCTTCTAATTGAGCGATGACCGCGTTGAATGCATCGTTCCCCTGCATCCGATGATCCGGATCAAGATGCTGCCATCGGAACAAAAAGCGCAAAAAATCGGCGGCGGTTACGGGCTCGATCGCCTTGCGGAGCCGATTCAGGGTATAGCGGTGGATGCGGGCCAAAAGGCGCCGCTCGCACCATTCCTGATCGGCGCATCCGGGATTGAAGCGGCCGCGCAGCACAAAACCTTCGGTCTCCAGGCGGATCAGGCATTGGTCGATTTCAAGCGAATCGATATTCAGAGCCCGGCTCAGCGATGCGCTGCGTACCGGCCCGCTGTTTTCGAGTCGGGCTCTTAGGATTGCGGTCAAGGCCGAGCTTCGATCGAGTTCCGCGGCGGGTCGCTCTTCCGCCGGCTGGCTTTGAAGGTCTGGATAAACAGCGATGAAAAGCGGCAGGCTTTCGGCGGCGACCCAGAATACCTGCGGGCTGTTCGGTATCCGCACGCGGGCCGCTCTTTTCTGAGCCATCAGTTCTTCGAGCAGCGGCTGCCAGTGGGGCAGGGTCTCGCGGTCTTCGACGACAAAGGCCAGCAGCGAGAGCGCTTCGTGCAGCTCGTCGGCGCTGTCCGCGCGGGGCCAGGTTTCCTCGCGAACCTTTTCGATCGCAGCGGGATCGAGCTGCCCGAGATCCGAGGCTGTTTCCGGGTCCAGCCAACGGCGGCTCAGCACGGCGCGGGTGCGCCGCTCTTCGGCCGGCGCGCCATCCAGAAAAGCATAATTGCGAGCGTTCAGGATTTCGGCGGCCAGCGGGGAAGGCTCGACCACATCGCGTGCGATCACCCGCATGGCCCCGCTTTCAATCCGGCGCAGGACCTCAATCAGACCGTCGATGTCCATCGCTTCCGTGAGACAATCCTGAATCGTCTGCTGGACCAGCGGATGATCGGGGATTGCCCGGTCTCCCGACTGGTTTTCAAGGCAGGCCATTTGTTCCGGGAAGACGCTCGCGATCAGATCGTCGGACTGCATCCGGACCAGATAGGGCGGTGTCTTCCTGCCGCCCTGAAAGCGCCGGATCGCGAGGGCCGAGGTGCAGTTCCAGCGCCAGCGGACATTGAACATCGGCGCGTCCAGCAAGGCCTGGATCAGAATGTCTCGAACCGTGTTTGAATGGAGGTAATGCGCGACCGATTCGAGTTCGAAGCTTTGCGAGGTGCCGAGCGACAGGATGATCGCGTTTTCGGTCGCGGCGGCCTGCAGTTCGAAATTGAATGTCCTGCAGAAGCGTTTGCGCAGGGCGAGACCCCAGGCGCGATTGATCCGGTTGCCGAACGGACTGTGCAGGATCAGTTGCATCCCGCCGGATTCATCGAAAAAGCGCTCCAGTACCAGGGTGTCGATGCTTGGCATTGCGCCAAGCGTGGCCCTTGCCGCGGCGATGTAGTTAACCGCCTGCCGAGCTGTATTTCGGTCGATGCCGATCTCCTCCCGCAACCAGGTTAGAGCCTTGTCCTGTCCATCGCTTTGGCTTGCGCAAAGGCCGGCGATTTCGTCCCGAAGCCGCGAAACCGCGCAGGATAGTTCCGTGCTCCGGCCCGGAGCTTCCCCGAGCCAGAACGGGATGCCGGGTGGCAGATTTCCGGCGTCTTCGACGTGCAGATCTCCGGACTCCAGGCGTAAAACCCGCCAACTGCTGTTGCCGAGCTGGAAGATATCGCCGCTTAGACTTTCCATCGCGAAATCTTCATTGACCGTGCCGATAAACTGACCTCCGGGATCGAGAATGACCTTGTAATCGGCGTTGTCGGGAATCGCTCCGCCGCAGGTGATCGCGGTCAGGCGCGCGCTTCTGCGGGGCCTGAGTTTTCGATTGACCGTGTCATGGTGCAAATAGGCCGAGCGTTGGCCCAGCCGGGTGCTGAAGCCTTCCGAGAGCATGCGCACGGTCCGGTCAAAATCCCGCCTGTCGAGATTCCTGTACGGAGCCGCGCGGCGCACGGTCTGGAACAGCTCGTCTTCCTCCCATTCCTCGCAACTCACCATCGCGACCAGTTGCTGAGCCAGCACGTCGAGCGGACCTTCCGGAATTTTCAGCCGGTCGAGTTCACCGCGCCTCACCGCATCCAGCAGCGCAATGCATTCGATCAGTTCATCGCGGCTGGTCGGGAACAGACGCCCCTTGGGTTTTCCGGTCGAAGTGTGCCCCGAGCGCCCGACCCGCTGCAAGAGCGTCGAGATCGAGCCCGTAGTGCCGATCTGGCATACCAGGTCGACATCGCCGATATCGATTCCCAATTCGAGCGAGGCGGTCGCGACCAGCGCGCGAAGGTTGCCCGATTTGAGGCGCATTTCGGCGCTCAGCCGCTGTTCCCTGGCCAGACTGCCGTGGTGCGAGGTGATGGTATCCGGGTCGAGGCGTTCACTCAGATGCCGGGCGACCCGTTCGGCCATGCGTCGTGTATTCACGAATACCAGCGTGGTCTTATGCTGATTGATCAGCTCGGTCAGTCGATCATAGATTTCGCCCGCGGCCTGTCCCGATAACAGGGCTTCCAAAGGTGAATTCGGTAATTCGAGCGCAAGATCGAGATTGCGGCGATGGCCGGTATCGATGATCGAACACTCGCTCAAGGCGCGACCGCTGCCGAGCAGAAAGCGCGCGATCGATTCGATCGGGCGCTGGGTCGCGGAAAGCCCGATGCGGGTCGCGGGAGAATGGGTGAGTTGTTCGAGCCGTTCCAGGGACAGCGCGAGATGCGCGCCGCGCTTACCTGCCGCGACCGCGTGAATCTCATCGACAATCACGATGCGGACCGATCCGAGCATGCGCCGCCCGCTGTCGCTGGTCAGCAGGATATAAAACGATTCGGGGGTGGTCACGAGAATTTGAGGCGGCTTCTTGCTCATCGCAAGCCGCTGGGCCGCAGGCGTGTCGCCGCTTCGCACCATCGAGCGTATGAATATTTCCGGATGCCCCTGTTCCAGCAAAATCCGGTCGATGCCGTCGAGCGGCTGTTCCAGATTCCGATGGATGTCGTTGCTCAGGGCTTTGAGCGGAGAGATATACAGGATCCGGGTTTCGTCCTTCAACCCTTCGGCGAGACCGGCGCGCACCAGTTGGTCGATGCCGGCCAGAAAAGCGGCCAGGGTTTTGCCGGAACCGGTGGGCGCCGCGATCAGGGTATGCCGGCTGCGCGCGATCGACGGCCAAGCCTGTTCTTGACAGGGGCTCGGGCTTTGAAAATTCCGATCGAACCAGAGTCTGACGGCAGGGTGAAATTGATCGAGGGACATCCGTTTACCATACCCGAATGGGGTCTTGGGTGGAAGCTCGAGACGAACGCATCGCGGGAGGTCGCGTGAGCAAGGCCAATGGCGGTCGAGTAGCCTCGATCCACTAGAATGTAATCGCCTGCTCGAATCGCGAACCGGGAAAACGATTCGCCCGTACCGGTTCCTTAAGGCGCAGGGCCTTGGGTGGGGCGGCAACTGCGCTACCTGATTGGCTCGGCTCACGGTTGGCCGGGCGACCCGGGCTTTGCGGCGGCGGCCCGGCAGTTGGCTGATCGGGATGTGCGGATCGGCTGGGATGGGGAGCAGCGCCGGTGCTGGCTGCATCAGGTGGTTGGCAGGCAAGCCGCTTGCTGCTGCGCCCGAGAGTACAGTGTCGCAACCTGGCCTCGCAGGGCTTGAGTCTGAGCCTTTTAGCGCGGGCCGATGATTTTGAACGTTACTCCGGTGATCGCCCCGGGTTGGCGGAAAGTTTTGTCGACACCGAGCGCTATGCAGGCGCCTGCTAGCGGGCGGCAAACTGGATCGCGGGGCAGGTCCGCCGCGTGGCCGCAAGCGGCGGCTATCTCGGGCGCAACAACGACCCGCCGCCGGGGCATCAACTTCTTTGGCAAGGCTACACCGAATTCCAGTTCATGTGTTTGGGCTTTGCTCTGTCGGCGGAGACTTGAATTGCTCCATATCAACTTGTGGGTAAAGGGCAGAGCTAGAGCGTCAGAAAAGAGAAAAGTAAACCGACCCCTTTTGTCATGGTCGGGAAATAGCCCTAAGGCAGGTCGGATAGGCCGGGTATCGTGTAAATTGAAATGTTGACATATGCCGACCGGTCAACTACAATTGCGCCCATGCCGAAAACCAGTGACGCCAGAAATAGATTGATTGCGAGCGCGTTGGAACTCATCTACCAACGCAGTTATGCCGATGTGGGCGTCCAATCGTTGTGTAAACACGCCGGGATCAAGAAAGGCAACTTCTACTATTATTTCGCCAGCAAGCAGGATTTGCTTGTACAGGCCTTGGAGGGACGTGCAGAGGAATTGAAGCGGATGCTGGCACCGGTATTTGACAAGAATGTGCCGGCATCGAATCGAATTGAAAGCTTGTTTGAGCAAATTTACCTGGATCAAAAATCCTACCAGAACAAAACGGGGCGGGTTAGAGGGTGCTTCTTCGGTAATATGGCCTTGGAACTCAGTACCCAAGATGAGCGGGTACGCAAGCGAGTAGATGCGATTTTGCAAGCTTTGGTGACGCTCGTTGAAGAAACTTTGCAAGAATTAGTCGAGAACGGCGAACTACCGGAAATCGATACAGCGTCCAGCGCTCAGGCGGTTGTAGCCTTTCTGGAAGGGGTCATTTTGTTTGCCAAGTTGCGCAATGACCCGGAGCTTATATTATCTTTGGCGAAGGTGGCGAAATCGATCGCCATTCTGCATGACGAACAATGTCAGAGTTTCGAGGCACTCGTTTAACAGGGTGCAAAATTTTTTAGCCCTTGAATATGTCAACCGGTCAAAATAACTTATTAGATGAGCGATTGATTCCGGACAGTTCGGGGCGCGAGGGTTCTGGCCACAACCGCCAGACCAATGCGACCGGACAGCACAGGAGTGCGCCACGAATTGCTGTTTGTAACAATGCTCATCTGAAAATTAACGAGGTATGAACATGATTAAGAACTTACAATTATTCCATAATGCAATCATCGCAATCCGAAATTACATCGAATCCTGGGTGATTGTGCTGCGCTTCCTTGCTGCACTCAAATCGAATCAAGACTTCGGTTTTTTCATTCCCGACCGAGATGACTTGTCCCGCACGAATCGCCGACAATCAACTGGCTGTACCCGTTCGCCTGGCCGCGAGCGGCGCGCTTCGAACCGGGCCCATAAAGAACCGGCCGGGAGACCCATTTCGACTAAAGCCCTTAGCGGTTCGCGGGCCGCGGTTTCAAAGCGAGTGACTCGGCCAGTGGATTCGATCCATCCGTTCACTCTCGCCAGGTAATTTTTTTGGAAGCTTCCGCCGCACGGATAGTTCCTGAAAGGCAGAACATTTTTTCAAACTGAATCCAAAGTTGGAGAGTACTATGAAGAACCAAATCAAATCATCTCGAATGATTTTAAGAAGACTGTTATTTGTCAATACCCTGATTATAGGAATTCTCGCCGCTCCATCCGCTTGGACGCACGGCGGTGTCAGCGTAAAGATCGATTCCTGCAGAATCCCGGTCGTGGGTGACAACTGGGTGCATTTTAGCGCTTATACTCCGACCCTGACCGCCGATACCGAATATTGTGACTCGATTCCGGAGATTGGTCCGACCAACCTGGTTTTCGATTACGAGAATAAACAGCTGCGGAACATGTCGGTCCAGTTCGAGATCACGAAAGAACCGGAGGGCAATCAGATTTACTATCAGCCACCCGAGGTCCAGGAAACGGGCACGGTTAACGCAGCCATCGACTTTAGCCAATTCGGCGAAGGCGATTATCTAGCTCACGTCACCCTGATGAACGAAGGTAAGAAAATAGATGCGCATTTGCCTTTTTCGGTAGGTGGCGGCGCTCCAATTGCGGTACTCACGGGTAGTCTGTTAGCGATACTCGGCCTGGTCGCGGTGTTCTATTATGTCCCCGTGGTGCGCGGGCGTTTCTCCGGATTCCAGAATTCCCGGGAAAAACACCCGGGGCTTTGAAATTTCTTCTGGTATTATCCCTTGGACCGTCCACCAAGATACCTACAATAAACCATCAGACCGGAGATAATTATGATTGCGGCAATCGTTACGGAACCCCTCTTGCCCATCAGATATACTGAAAAAGAGCACATCGATTATCGTGCACATGCCCACCGATCCGGGATCTGAATCAAGCAAAGGGCGCCGGCCGCGACGGTCGGCGCCCTTTTTATTTATTTGCTAAATCTATCGATCAGAAAGAATTTTGTCGAACCCCGGAGGCGCGGAGCGATTATCCGGTCCATCCCAGGCCGGTCGCGATGCAGTTAATCGACATCAACAAGGGGACCAGCGCTTTTCTACGTGCCGGGTCGTCTTCGGGCAGGGATCGGAAATGTTTGATCAGTCTGACCTGTTCGCGGCCAATCAGATTGATGGTAGGCAATCGGCGCGTCAGTTTGCGGCGGAAGCGCGGAAAGCGTTCGGCGAGCAGGTTACTGTCAGAAACCTGCAGCACCTGTTCGACCGTCAAATGGTATTCGCTTTCGATCATCGAGAAAATCTGTTGGCGAATTTCCAAATCGGTGACCAATTCGGAGTATTCCTTGGCGATGGAAAGGTCGACCTGGGACAGGCTTTTTTCGGCTTCATCGATCACGAGTCGGAATAACGGGGATTGGTTGAATAATTCGGTGAGTATTTTTCCGGCATGATCGCCTTGTTCACGGAACGATTTCAGGGCGCTTCCCAATCCATACCAACTCGGCACCAGGTGGCGGTTCTGAGTCCAGGCGA
The DNA here is from genome assembly GCA_050740335.1 of Methylococcales bacterium. GTDB lineage: Bacteria > Pseudomonadota > Gammaproteobacteria > Methylococcales > UBA1147 > UBA1147. The sequence goes on from JBOICY010000066.1 coordinate 8,719, forward strand.
AAACCCAGGGTATCGCCCGCAGATCGCCGAGCGATTTCGCACCGAAACGTCTCGCAGGTCGCGAACCGATATTCAGGAGGGACAACTCTTCGACGGGACTCGCGGATTCGTAGTACTCCAAGAGTCCGGGTTGTTCGACGAGTTTCCGGTAGGCTGCGAATGAAGCTTCGGAAAGGGCCTGAAAGGCCTGGCTGAAATCTTCCGAATCGTCCCGGTGATCCTTCCGGAGCGAGAGTAAGGAATGACTGATTACACTCGATGCGAGCAATTCCATGTGATAGAGCGCGGTACCCCGGTTGGCATATTTCGACGAAACTACTTCACCCTGCTCGGTGATCCGCATCTGCCCGTGAACAGATCCCGATGGCTGCGCGGCGATAGCCTGGTCCGCGGGTGCGCCACCGCGGCTGATCGAACCGCCGCGCCCGTGAAAGAACGAAATCGGAATGCCGCACGCATTACCGACCTGTGTCAAACGGGTCTGGGCCAGATGGAGTTCCCAGTTGGAGCACAGATAACCCCCGTCCTTGTTTGAGTCGGAATAGCCGATCATGACTTCTTGTATACCACCGGTGTGGCGAACGCTGCGCCGGACCAGTGGCCTGGACAGAAATCGTTCCATGACCGAAGGCGCGGCGCGCAAATCTTCGATCGTTTCGAACAGGGGAACCACCGGGAGTGTAGAGACCGCATCAGTGCCTCCGATGAAAAGACCCGCGAATTTCGCGAGCAGATAAATACCCAGAATATCGGCTTCGGTCTGGGTCATGCTCAAGATGAAATTGCCGAATGCCTGGCTGTCGATGGACGAACGGCATTCGGCGACCGAACGCAAAAGATCGAAGGTTTCCTGCGCGATCGATGGTAAACCCGCCGGTTCAAGACCTCCATCGGAGGGGCCATTCAGTTCGGAAACAAGCCAGGTTGTCCAATCTTCCGAGAATTTGTCCGGGCATCGGGACAGGTCTTTGCCGCTGCGGGTTGACCAAATCGCCTGCAGGGTTCCGGTCGTGACCGTGGTATTCTGTCTTAAATCCAGGCTGTAGGTTCGAAAGCGGAAAATTTCAACCTCACGGCGAAGGGGTTGGACGAGCGTTGCCGCGAGGGATTCACAACGGCATCGGATCAGAGTAATTTCGAGAAAATAGAGATCGTCGATCAATTCGTCGGCCGATCGATAGACTGGAACATTTTGCTCGGGTGTTCCTGGTTTCTGTGCGGCATCCAGGGCGGCATCGAGCTTCTCAAGCATACACACGCAGTACTGCCGGAACGTTTCGCCCGGGTTACGTTCCGGCGCGGAGCCGTGCTGCGTAGAATTCTGGATCATCGCCGACAATCGCGCTTGGAAATCATCCGGGATCTCGAATGAGTGCCGGCCGATGCTGATGTGGTTGCGAAGTTCTTCCAGTTGAAGTTTATAACGTTCGAGACAGGCTCTTCGATGGGCGAACAAGGTATTCCTGGTTATCTCATTGGTTACGAGGGGATTTCCATCCCGGTCGCCGCCAATCCACGAGCCGAACTGGAAAAACGGAGGGATCGTGAATGTCTCGCCGGGATAATAGCTCTTGAGCGCCCATTCCAGTTTTTCGATCAACTCGGGTAAGCGTTCAAACAAAGACTCGCGAAAGAAATGCAGGCCCCAACTGACCTCTTGGGACACCGAGGGTTTTTCGAGCCGAAGTTCCCCGGTCAGCCATAACAGGTCGATTTCGTTTCGGAGTTTGTTAATCAGATTCGCGCGCTCGCGCTCGGTCCACCTTGGAGACTCGAGATCCATCAGCAAGAGATAAATCCGCCGGTGGATTTCAAGAACCGTGACTCTTTTCGCTTCGGTGGGATGTGCGGTAATCACCGGACGCACTTTGGCGGAATCGAAAAAGGACTGGATTTCCGACGCCGGAACACCAGCCTCTTTCAACGCTCGGATGACATTCGCGAAACTACTGCCGACCCGGTCCGGTCCCAATTCGGTTTCGATCGCTCTGCGCCGCCTCATCCCCGAATTTTCCTCGGCGATATTCAAAAGCTGAAACCAGATTCCCTGGGCCTGGAGCGAGCGCATCAGAAGCGCGCGCTTGCCGACCGGCACCGTGGCTTCACCGCGAAGCACGGGCTCGATTTCCGGCTGCCGGACCCGGATCACATCGATAAGCAGATTGAACAATTGTTCTATGGTCCGCCCGGTCATTTCGGAAACCCGTTCAGAGATCGATTCTTCGGTGACTTGCGGGTCGGATTGGGTGTTCATAGGCATAAGCGTGAAACTGTTGAAGAATTCATGGACAATAGACTGGTTAGCATATCAAAGCTTGAAAGATAATTCGCTTGTCGCTTGACACCATTCCGTATAGTAGACAATGGGGGACATTGCGTGGCATCTCCGGTTTTCAGCCTGTTTTCAAACGTGCATCTGGCTTACCTGCTTGCCTGGTCGGTGCTCTGGGTGATCGTGCCGTTGATCGCGTTGCGATACTTGAGATTACGTGGCCGGAGAATCATGGCGATCGGGCTCGCATCGATTACCGTCGCACAGGAAGCGGTGGATTATCTAAACAGAATGTCAGTACGTGAACTGACCGTGCTGATGGATCTGCCGCTGCAGTTTTGTCATCTGGCGCAGATTTTTTCGGTCGTGTTGTTGTTTTTCCGAATGCCGCTGCTGTTCGAGGTGAGCTATTTCTGGGGGCTGATCGGAGCGCTGCAAGCAATGCTGACACCGGATCTGAACGCCTTCGACAGCCATCTGACCGTGTCGCTGTTTTTTATGCATCACGGAATGCTGATCCTGATTGTGTTGTGGCTGGTGTTCGTTTCGGGTTATCGTTGCCGCCCTTGGGCGGTCCTGAGGACATTTCTGTTTACCAATTTCATCATGATCCCGGTTGGCCTCGTCGATTGGGTCATTGGCGCGAACTACATGTATCTGCGTGCCAGTCCGGTTACGGACAACCCATTTATTTCGGGCGGTTGGCCCTGGTATATCGTACACATCGAGGGAATCGGATTGCTCCTGATGGCCTTCCTGCAGATTCCGATGATGCTCGCACGCGACAAGAAAACCAAGCAACACCGAGCGGAGCGATCATTTTCGAAACAATAGACCGCTCCGCTCCGCTCGATATTGGAATCAAGGGGCAAAGTGTCCTAAGTAACACGGAAATTTTTCGATAACTCGGATATAGTTATTCATACTCGACGCACCTATTTTGTATTTTTTACAGGAGAGAGAATGATGAAAATCGACAAAATTTTAATCTTCTGTCTGGGCCTGATGAGCCAGGCTTTGTCCAATGCCGAACACGATAACCTTAGCGGAGAAGCGGCGATCGGTGGCGGACTCGGTGGCGCCGCGGGCGGTGCGATAGGCGCTGAAATCGGCGGACGCGAGGGGGCGATCATCGGCTCGGCCGCCGGAGCCGCGTTGGGGACGGCGATATCTACGGATGGTTCCCGCAAACCGGTTCCGCGACGTGATTACGATGGGTATTATTCCGCCCCGAGAGGGGGTCATCCCTATTATCGGCATTGCCCTCCGGGCCAGGCCAAGAAAGGGCGTTGCTGATCCATCAATGGAGGTCGGGTTAGCTCGACAGAGCGTAACCCGACATTTAGAATCCACCCAGCCGTCGGGTTAGGGCTGACGCCTAACCCGACCTACGGCACTTACCCGGCGAAGTCGATCGTGTAGAACCTGCCTGCGAAATCAGGGAAGAAAAGGATTATTGCGGGACCCCGATTATTTTGAGCAACAGCCCCTTATCTTTATTACAAAGCGTATTCGGATTCCAGGCCTTCCGGGGTCGTCAGACCGAAGTGATCGAGGCACTGAATTCGGGCCGGGATGCCTTGGTGCTGATGCCGACCGGCGGGGGGAAGTCGCTTTGCTACCAGATCCCGGCGCTTTTGCGCCCGGGAGTCGCGGTGGTCGTATCGCCATTGATCGCGCTCATGGAAGATCAGGTCAGCGCCCTGGTGCAAAACGGGGTGCGCGCGGCTTATCTGAATTCCACCTTGCCTTTTCAGGTGATCGCGGCTGTGGAACAGCAACTGCTCCGGGGTGAGCTGGATCTGGTCTATATCGCCCCGGAACGCCTGTTGACCGAGCATTCGCTCGGATTATTCTCCAAGGTCCGTATTGCCCTGTTTGCGATCGATGAAGCGCATTGCGTATCGCAGTGGGGACATGATTTTCGTCAGGATTATCTACAGCTTTCCATTTTGCAGGAGCGTTTTCCGGATATCCTACGGATCGCGCTGACCGCGACGGCCGACGAACTGACCCGGAAGGAAATCATTGCGCGCCTGGGTCTCGACAAGGCGGACATATTCATCAGCGGTTTTGATCGTCCCAACATCAAATACCGGGTTTCCCTGAAGGACGACGCGAAGCAGCGCGTGCTGAGATTTCTGAAACAGGATCATCGCGGTGAAGCCGGTATCCTTTACTGCCTGTCGAGAAGAAAAGTCGACGAGATTGCGCAGTGGCTGCGGGAGCAGGGTCTCGACGCTTTACCCTATCATGCCGGCATGGAAAAGCAGGCGCGCAGCCGGAATCAGCGGCGCTTCATCATGGAGGAGGGCGTGATCATGGTTGCAACCATCGCGTTCGGTATGGGGATCGATAAACCGAACGTCCGATTCGTTGTGCATTTGGATTTGCCCAAGAGCATCGAAGCCTACTACCAGGAAACCGGGCGCGCCGGACGTGATGGTTTACCCGCGGAAGCCTGGTTGTTTTATGGACTTCAGGATGTCGTGACGCTCAGACAGATGCTGGAACGCTCGGAAGCCAATGAGACTCGCAAACGGGTGGAACGCCAGAAGTTGGATCAGATGCTGGGTTTTTGCGAACTCACGGCTTGCAGGCGTGTCGCGCTGCTGAATTATTTTGGCGAGAAGGGTGCCGGCGCCTGCGGAAACTGCGATAACTGCCTGGAACCGGTCGCAACCTGGGATGGGACCGAGGCCGCGAGGATGGCGTTGTCCTGTGTCTATCGCACCGGCCAGCGCTTCGGGGTCAATTATCTGGTCGATGTGTTGCTCGGAAAAACGGATTCGCGGATACAGAGATTCGGTCACGATCGGCAATCGACCTATGGAATTGGGAAAGACCTCGGCATCGACGAATGGCGTTCGTTGTTCCGCCAGCTCGTGATTCGAGGTTTGATCGAAATCGATTTCGAAAATTTCGGCGCTTTGCGGCTCAACGAGGCGAGCCGGCCGGTATTGCGTGGAGAATGCCGGTTGTTGTTACGAAAGGACCGCAAGAAACTGGAAAAAAGAATCGCGCGCCCCGAGCACGGTATTATCGGTTCGCAAGATCAGGGGTTGTGGGAAAGGCTGCGTGAGGAGCGGCTTAAAATTGCGCGTGAACAGGGGCTTCCTCCCTACATCATTTTCCATGACACGACCTTGCGGGAGATGGTCGAGACAAAACCCGTGTCGCGGAATCAAATGGCTGTCTTGAGCGGGGTCGGCGAGCAAAAACTCGCGAAGTACGGCGAGCGATTCATCCGGGTGATCGATAGTTACCTCAAGGAAAACCCGGATCGGAACTCGTCTGATCGAAAACAATAATCCGATTCATCGTACCGGGGTATGGATCAAAGGACCATCTGTTCGGCGGTTTCGCTTCGATCGAAGCGATAACCCTGTTCGATACAGTGGTCCAGCCATCTTTCGAGGAAATAATTGACGGTCCATTTATATTCCAAAACGAATTCGGGTGCCGGATTGTTTTCCAATACCGGTCTAACCGCGCGCGACGTGTCGCGCAGAACCTCGGCGGATTTCGCATCCAGATAGACGCGGATTTTCACCGCGGGTTCGATTCGCCCACCGTTTTCAAATTCGAAACGATGAGTCAGTTCCAGGGTCAGGGTATAGGGGTTC
>JBOICY010000067.1:0-5959 GCA_050740335.1 Methylococcales bacterium
CACACGCTGAATATTCACGTCGCTGTCGATGAGAGAGGCTATGGAAGTCAAAGTAATTAAAAATCAGCATCAGCACCACGCTGTGCTTCAAGAGGCAGAAAAACTCGTAGCGCGTGATCCGGCCGCAGGCTCCGCGGATGCGGACCGCTTAGAGCTTCTTACGGTACTTATCGAGGATTTTGAAAAGCGGCATTTCCCTTTTCAAGCTCCCGATCCAATCGAAGCAATCGAATTTCGGATGGTGGAGCAAGGGTTACGTCAGAGGGATTTGGTTCCGCTATTAGGGAGCCGCAGCCGTGTGTCCGAAGTACTGGCTAGAAAACGACCGCTGACGGTGCAGATGATTCGATCCCTGTCAATTGGCTTGGGGATACCCTTAGAAACACTAGTCGCAGATCCGACCAGAAAGAGCGTGGCAACAGTTGATCTTGGTGGCACCTTGGATTGGGGAAAATTTCCAGTACGCGAAATGGAAAAGAGAGGCTGGTTCAGTTCCTTGAAAGTAAAAACACGTGGTTCGGCGGAGGAGATGGTTAAGGCATTTCTCGCCCAGGTGGGAACCGGTCTCGCCGCGCAAGCGCTTTATCGTCGAACGTTTCGGGGCGATGAGATCGATAAGAAATCTTATTACTCGGTGCTTGCGTGGACGGCGCGTGTACTCATTCGCGCTAAAGCCTACGAAAAATCTGTTGCGAGATTTGAGCCAGCGAAAATTACGCCTACTCTTTTTAGGGACCTTGCCCAACTCAGTTGGTTTGATCAAGGTCCGGCACTAGCGATTGAGTTTCTGGTGAAGTGCGGCATTATCCTTGTGATTGAGCCTAGGCTACCAAATACGCTAATCGATGGCGCGGCTATGCTTACTGAACGCCGAATACCCGTTATTGGAATAACGCTCCGCTACGATCGAATCGACTATTTTTGGTTTACCTTGCTTCACGAATTGGCACATGTTTGGAAACATTTGAACGCTGTAGACGAGGCTTTTATCGACCGTCTCGAAAACATGGAATCAACCCATGTTATAGAAAAGGAAGCCAATCGAATTGCTCGTAATGCATTGATTCCAAGGGCAATCTGGAAAAGAAGCCAAGCGTTTCTCTCGCCTACAAAAGAAAGTATCCAGCAATTGGCAGATAATATACATATTCATCCCGCCATTGTTGTTGGCCGGTTACAGCATGAAACGGGGCGCTACGATAGCTTTAGAGAGTTTTTGGGGAATGGGTCAGTGCGGAAGGCTTTCCCGAGTATCCCTTTTTAAATAGGAACCAAGATGCCGGTTAATTACGTTTACACGCCGATCGTGAAAGGTAAGGCGAATGATTTTAAAGCCGTTGCCAATCTGACGAGCGGTGCACGAGCAGCTATTAAGCCTCTAATCGAATTGTTGCCAGTACCGGCGGAAAGTTCGATTGACCCTCATCTAATCAAGTTTGCGGACAATATTGCAAACCATCTCCCGTCTGGCGAGATATTCGTTGACTTTTACGGGTTGCTGCCTGGCGATGTCACCAGGGACGGGGCTAATGCAGTAGCGACAGGTTTTCACATGTTAGTGGATCGTGGGCGTGTCGTTACGCCCGCCTATGGGTTTGATCGCGACGACGCAGTTTGGACGCAATTGCGAAGCGTCGTGAAAAGAATGAATTGTGGATTTTGTTTTCGAATTGATATCGACGATCTTGACGACCAGGCAGAAGACACTTGGTCGGAAATTATTGAACGTGCATCCGAGCTGAAAATCGTACCCGCGCAAGCAGACCTGCTGATCGATTTACGCGATATTAGGCAGATGGACACTGCTAAGCTTAAAGGCCTCGTCGTAGATTTCCTCTCGCTTAAGCCACCCGGCGACGCCTACCGTTCGATCATACTGGCGGGATCCTCCGCCCTAAAGACGGTGGCTGACATTCCAAAAGATGGTGTCGGAGAAATCAGCCAGCGCGAGCTTAGGCTCTGGATGCAGTTGCAGTCAGATTTAGCCGGTTCAACTGAACTAACATATGCTGACTACGGAATAGTACACCCAGAATTCTCGGACGCTGGCCCAAACAAGAACGCGAATGCGAAAATTCGGTACACGAAAGGGGCAAAATTTGTAATATTCCGTGGCCATAAGCTTTACGATCCGTCCGACTTTAAACAATACCACGTATTGGCAGATCGTGTACGCAGTAGTAACCAGTATGAAGGCCGAAAGTTTAGCTTTGGGGACCGATATATCGACGATTGCGCTAGTTACATTCTGGGGCCAGGAAACCTTGGCAACTGGGTATTAGCAGACATGAATCACCATCTTGAGTACACAACCAAACAGGTTGCGAACTTGTTGCAAAAGGTCACCTCCGACCTGTCCGAAGATGAAATCGAGGAGTAGGGAGAGGTGGCGCGAGTTCCGATTTGCTCGGAAACAGACTGCTCTGAGAACGCGAGGAAAACGTGGGGATTAGGCGAGTGTTGGCGAGTGAGGGCGGGCGCAAACACAATACCGGTAGCGAATGAATTCAACATTTAATCCGTTGGTCGCGAGTTCAAATCTCGCACCGCCTACCAAAATTCAAGGGGTTAGTTAACAGCTAACCTCTTTTCTTTTGTCGGTTGTGTCGCAATTGTGTCGTTAAGGAGGTCCGAGACGACTTCTGCATGTTGCGCCAATTGCGCGGGAGCCAGGTGTGCATACCGACGCACCATACCCTCTGATTCCCAAGCTCCCGTCTCCTGCACTACGTTAAGCGGCATTCCGTACCGCCTTCAGCTTCGACCCAAACTTGTAACTGCTCGACGGGTTGCCCCACTCGGTGGTGAAATAAGGCATCATCGCCTCCAGCACCTCCGGCAATACCGGCGTCGTCGCGTTATGGTCAAGGTAAATCATGGAGCTATTTTGTCGCCAGAATGTCGAATAGGCAACATAAGCTTTTCAGTCCCGTGGCAGCCCATGGCTTTAAGTCGGCGCGGAATGCTATCGGTGCTTCCGGAACTGTTCAACTACGAAAAATGATAGAGGTCACCCATTTGAAGGCCGTGGTAAAGGGACAAAGAGAACGAGCGCAACCGTTAGCCTTGGAGAGGCAAAACTCAGGAACGCGGCAGCGGCTTGAAGTGCTTGCTAAGCGCGATCCCTTGACGCTGGTACGACGAGTTTAGGCCGCTGCCGTAGAGTCGGCTCGGTTGCGCAGTGAGACGCTCATACGCCAGCCGGCCAACGATTTGGCCGTGTTCGATCACGAACGGGACTGAGCCAATAACTTTCAAAAAAACTATGCGGCCTTGAGGTCTGTAACCTGAATTTTCATGCGCTTTCCGACTGCGCCTAAAGCGAGCTGTAATTGTTCCATTTTGGATTCGTGCGTGAGATCGAGCACACGATCAACCTGCATAAGCGACCATCCCAATCGGCTCGCCAACTCGGATTTTCGCATTTTTTGATCCCGCATTGCCTGGTAAAGAGATAATTTCGCAATGCCGATAGGCGAGGGGGAGACAACGCTGCGTTTCCTGGCTGCGGATGCCCGAGGAAGGTCACGCTTGGTTTCGACATAGAACGACAAAGCGCTTTCCAGCGCATCAGCCGCTTGGGCAAGTGCCTCGTCCTTGGTGTCTCCAAACGTTATTGCCTCGGGTACATCGGGGAAAGTTACCAACAACGTCCCGTTTGAATCTTTTTTTAACTCCACCGGATATTCGAACATATAAATTACTCCTTTAATCCTAAGTCTTTTTTGATTTTTTCAATCAACCCTGTTCCAAGTTCCTTTGATCCATGCATCGGCAATATCGATTGCCGCTCCCCGAGATAAACCTTCAAATGACTGCCTTTCCCCCTTGCGAACGTACAACCTTGTTTTTTCAGCCACCGCCTGAATTGGCTTGTTTTCACGGCTTATTTATAACACTAGTGTTATGATTAGTCAACACAAGTGTTATCTAATAAATCTATATGTCCCCTTATTAAAAGGCCAGAGCCCTTATAGAAAGACGCTAGATCACATCTTGTATATTGTATTTCGATCGGTAATGTCTGTTGATGGCGAGACCCTTGCGGCTTGAGTTTTCGGGTGCTATCTATCATTTGACGGCTCGTGGTAATGCCCAAATGTCCATCTTCGAGAATGATGCGGATCGGAATGCCTTCCTTGAGCTTTTAATTGTGAGGGGGGCGGAACATCGGGTTCATCCTTTAGAAGGTCATGGTCAAGGGACAAGAGAACGAGCGCAGCCGTTAGCCTTGGAGAGGCAAAACTCAGGAACGCGGCAGCGGCTTGAAGTGCTTGCTAAGCGCGATCCCTTGACGCTGGTACGACGAGTTTAGGCCGCTGCCATAGAGTCGGCTCGGTTGCGCGGTGAGACGCTCATACGCCAGCCGGCCAACGATTTGGCCGTGTTCGATCACGAACGGGACTTCGTAGGAGCGGACTTCGAGGACGGCTTTCGACCCTTCCCCGCCTGCATCCGGGTGCCCGAAACCGGGGTCGAAGAAACCGGCGTAGTGTACCCGGAATTCCCCGACTAGCGTGTCGTAGGCCACCATTTCGGCCGCGTACTTTGGCGGAACCTTCACCGATTGCAACGACGCCAGGATATAAAAATCCTCCGGGTCCAATATCAGCCCGCCGCGGCGAGGCGCGTATACCGGTTCCCAATAATCCAATACTTCATAGTGTCGAACCCTGTCGATGTCGATCAGCCCGGCGTGACTCCTGGCTTTGTAGCCGATGAGGCGCCCGGACTCGTCCCCCCGCACGTCCACCGACACCGGGACGCCGTTGCGAATCTGATCCTCGCTTATGGATTCGACAATCTGGTGCTCCTGTTGAAGGCGCTTCATGGCCTCGTCGGAGCTGGCCGGGTTACCGCGGCGTATCCGAATCTGGCTCAACCGGGACCCTTTGCGCACCAATACGCTGAAGGTTCGCGGCGACACCTCGGCATAGAGCGGGCCCTTGTACTGTTCGCGGACGCGGTCGAATTCCGTGCCGTTATCGGTGATCAGCCGGGTAAATATATCCAGCCGGCCCGTCGAACTCTTGGGGTTGCCCATCGCGGACGTACGGTGGCGCAGCGATAAGTGTTCAAGTAGAGGAACGATGTAGACACAACCGCGCTCCAGCACGCCACCGTCGCTGATATCCATCCTGTGCATCGCGAGGTCGTCCAGCCTTTGTTCAACCGTCGCGTCCTTTCCCGGCAGGAAACTGGCACGGACCCGGTAAGCGACAGGCCCCAAACGAAGATCAAGGCTCGCCGGCTGGAATTGATCGTCGTGAATGGGTTCGAGAGCAAATATTTCCTTGGTTACTTTGACCAGGCGTTCGAGTTCCTGCGACGGCAATATCCCGGTCGAATGGGTTGTTACCTCCGGCTCCTCCGCCAATTCGTCGAGGATGCCTTGCCGTGGCGGGGCGTTACCGTTCTGTGCTGCCTGATTCAGCCGCTCGTCTGGGGTATTTTCGAGTGTCAAGTTCGTGGTATTTGCCATAGCACCCCGGGCTGAAAAGCCACCTTTCGTCCGCATCGAGTTCGTTCAGTCGCGGAAAATGTCTTCCCGCACGTCGTAAGGGCTAACTCCGCGTTTCCGTAAATCCTGCCGATAAGGTTCTTCGCGAACAGCCACATCGCGCTGCGTGGCCCCGGTAGCTGCGGAATATCCCTCGCACACGGCTGCCGAGTAGCGGCGGCGCGCCGTAGGTGGAGTTTATCGCAAATGATGCGCGCAAAGCAGCGCCTAGCTGAAAAACCCGCAAGCAACGAGTTCCTGTGCAAGCGCCCGGTAATCCCTGGCGCCCGGACTGTGGGGAGCATAGGCAAAAACGTCTTTGGATTGCGACGGGCTTTCAGCGAGGCTGACATTTTCCACAATGCGCGTCGTGCACAGTTCGTCCCCGAAAAACTGCTTGAGGTTCTTGTAAATTGCGCCGGAGAGTTTGCGCCTGCCGTCATAGCGTGTGACCACTAC
>JBOICY010000068.1:0-1969 GCA_050740335.1 Methylococcales bacterium
CGCTGGAACCGGGGTGCTTCAGTTGTAGGTTGGGTTGAGGAACGAAACCCAACACCTCAGCCTGCAATTGAACGCAAACGTTGGGTTTCGCTACCGCTCAACCCAACCTGCGAGGATATTATTCTTCGCATTTAGCATTGCTAAACGCGGAATCCGGCATACTTCACACAGCTTGAAGTCATTCCTCAGGGTCGGATCGTTCCGATTTCGTGACGTCCAATTGAGCGAACAATTGCGCGGAATGGTCATTCGCGGCCGGGTCGTAATACAGTTGCCTCAGTTGCATTTGGCCGGCCGAACCCAGCGGCGGGCCCGGCAGCAGCGTGTGAAAGGCTTCTCCGCCGAGCAGTTGCAGCGAAATGGTTTGATACAAACGAGACAGTTGGCGCTCGCGAAGCATGGTATCCAGCATACGAGGACCGGCAATCAGATAGATGCTGCGGTATCCGAGTCGACCCAGCTCCGCGACTAAAGATTTGCCCTGGACCATCTGCCCCGGTCCCGCAATGATGACCCGGTAGCCGGCCTTTTCCCAATACCGAATCCGGTCCGGATCCGCCTCGCGTCCCGTCGCGATATAGCAAGCCTGCCGGTGTTGTTGGATCGAGGGCGGGATCGAGAAATCGAGACTCGCGCTTGCGATCACGATCGCGGGCTGTTTCTCCAGTCCTTGTGCTTTTCTCCAATCGGCGAGATCGCTCGTTGCTGCGCTGGTTCCGATCTGCAGAATGTTACCCAATGCGCCGCTCATCAAGGCACGCAGGTAACCGCCGTGCGTGATCAGACAGTCAGCCTGGGCATGCAATTCAAGAAACAAACGGAAATCATGGGGGTTGGTCAGAATTTCCGGTAGATAGGGCTTCTCGCTGTGCGGGTCGATCAGTGCGATCCGGCCGTCCAGAGAAGAAAGAAAGTTGGCGTAGACAAAGGGGCGCGAGGGCGTCCCGAGTGTATGGACCGCATGTTCCAGATAGAGTCCGATCAGCGTTTTTTCCTGTATCGGAGCCGGATAGATCTGTTGTACCCACGTCATCGTCAGCCTGGATTTCGGTTGATTTTACCCCCCTGTTTCTCTATATTACCCCGACTCTGAAACTTAGGATAATTCGATGGAAAAACAATATATTTTACACATGTTCACGACCGCGAAGAATCTCAGTCCTTTCGATGTGAACATGGCTTTGGACGCCGGCTGGACCGCGGCGATCCCTTATATCAACGTCGAAGAAAGCGAAGTCGAGGGATTGGTGCAGGATGCGATTTTCTCGCGCGGCCCGAAAGGAGTCCGCCGAACCGGAATTTTTATCGGAGGACGCTATACCGAACAGGCGATTAATATGTTGAAATGCGCGAAAAAAGCGATGGTCCCGCCCTTCGAGGTTCCGGTGTTCGCGGACCCGAGTGGCGCGTTCACCACGGCGGCCGGAATGGTCGCGGCGGTCGAGCGGGAATTGGCGCGGGTGCATAACACCACGCTGGTCGGCAAAAATATTCTCGCGCTCGGCGGTACCGGCCCGGTCGGGCAGGCCGCGGCGGTCATCGCGGCCAAGGCCGGCGCGCATGTCCGGATCATCGGCCGGCGGAAGGACAAGGCCGAGAGCGTCGCCGCAATGTGTAATGCCGAATTCGGCAACAACGAAACCGGAATTACCGGTGGAGCCGATGCCGACAAACAAGAATACCTGCAAACGACCGATGTGGTTTTCGCGACCGCGGCCGCCGGGATCGAGGTCTTGAGTGCCGAGATGGTTGCCTCGGCCCCGCAGTTGAAGGTCGCGGCCGACGTCAATGCAGTTCCGCCATCCGGGATCGCGGGTCTTAATGCGCATCACGACGGCCAACCGATTCAAGGCTCCAACAGCGGCGCGGTCGGCATCGGCGCGCTCGCGATCGGAAATGTCAAATACCACGCCCAGAACCGCTTACTGAAACGTATGATCGAAGAGGAGAAACCGGTATACTTGCATTT
>JBOICY010000069.1:0-3953 GCA_050740335.1 Methylococcales bacterium
GGTCGAAGACCTGATCTTGATTTGGTCAGTCACGGACGCGGAAGAATGGGTAGATCGCATAGGCTTTCTTCCTCTATGAAGCACGCGTCTTTTCGGGGTGTGGTCTTGCAATCACGTATTTTTGGAATGGAAGACATTCGAATATCAAAACTGCGTGACGATTGGATAAAACGGTCGGGTTGAACAATCCGCTGTGCCCCAGCGAAGTCCGGTCACCAAGCCGAACACAGGCTTTCTTCTGCGAAGGTTGATAGTCCCGAATAGTGGCACAATGCCACTACATTGTAACTGGGGGTTTAAATGTCCGGAATCACCATCAAGAATATCCCGGACGACCTGTATCAGCGGCTGGTTGCTACCGCCCGAATCCACCACCGAAGCCTCGCAAAAGAGATTGTTGCCGCCTTGGAACGCCGTGGGTAAATTTACGCAGGACCAATGGGCCTTGCTGGAAAGAATTCGAGCCGTCCGGGAGCGTTATCATCCAACAATCACAGATGCGGAGATCAAGGACTGGAAGGACGCGGGTCGGCTGTGATCGATACCAATTTGCTTGCTACCTGCTTTTGCCAACCCCCAATGCTGCCTTGGCAAATGTCGTTCTTTCTCAAGATCCGGACTGGATAGCTCCGCAGCTAATCCATTCCGAGTTGGGCAAGGTTCGTACCGGGTGCAGTGCGCCGGAAAGCGATAGCACCGCGGCTTTCCGGCCGGTCTTGACGCCCTCGATCAGCTTGCCGACCAACGTCGCCACTTTGCCCTGAGCAGCGAAGATTTCAGCCGCATCAATCCCAATACCTTGACCTGCCCTGTGTTCCGTTCTCGAATGGATGCCGAACTAACCAAGAAAATCTATGCTAAGGTATTCATTTCAATCAAAGAGGATGATTCGCCATGCACATTCAAGCCGAATTGGATGAAATACATAGCAAACGCTTAAATTTGTTACAACACCATTGGAAAAAACCGATACCCGAAGTATTGGAAGCCATGATCGATTTGGCAATCGCACAAACACCAGGACTGGATAATCCCTTACCTGAATCCGTGGCAATCGGTCAGTGGTCTGAGATTGATTTATCAAGGGAAGGTTTGTATGACGATAACGGACGCTAAATCGCCTTTGTTTCTGGATACGAATGTCTTGATTTATGCCAGTATCAAGGAAGCACCCGAGCATCTGGCGGTTCGCGGCTTTGTTGAGCGGCACTTCTGTATCGGTACGCTTTTGTATATCAGTCGTCAGGTTTTGCGCGAATATCTTGCGGTATTGTCTCGTCCGCAGTCGAATTTCAAGAACATACCCCAAGCCAGCGTGTTGCTTTGGTTAAAAACTTGGCGTGCTCGCTGCCAGATTTTGGACGATAACGAAATCGTGATGGAAACCCTCTGGCAACTGTATTCCGACATCCCCTTTGGCGGCAAACAAGTTCATGACGCTAATTTGATCGCCACCCTGTTCAGTTACGGTTTAGATACCTTGGTCACCGTCAATTCCGCCGATTTCGTGCGATTTATGCCACGCCTGAAATTGCTCGATCCGCGTTTATGACTATCAACCATCTTTTCGATACCGGTAGGAAACCGATTCGATACACACCGGGTCGATGGCGATCCGGCTCGCGGTCAGGCGCAGCGCGGAGCGCCGGTTTCATCGTCCCGGGATTCCGCCCGCAAAATGCCGTCCACCTGAACCCGGGCGCCCTTTTTCAGGATTTTCACGGCCGGTTCCGCGCGAGCGCCCCACAGGCTCACCGTGAGCCAGAAACCGCCTTCATCCTGATATTCGCCGTTCTCCTTCGGAACACTGCGGTCGAAATACACTCTCATCTCAGCTACCTGGCGGTCCTCGCCGTTGACCGTGACGGAATGCAACGCCGGATCCGTCCCGAGGTTGCCGATTCCGGAAAATTGATTGCTCATGGTGGTCTCCTTTAAAAGGTTATTCGGGTACTCGACAACCTTTAAACCAGGTTTCCGCCCGCATCGCCACAAAAAAACCAAGCCAAACGCAGGTGATTTTCGTCGTTACTTCCCACAATAAACCACGGTAATTTCCTCCCGTTCATGCCCCAATTCCCGGCTGATCGTCAGCCGGGCCTGCCGGTCGATCGCGTTTTCGTCGTATGTCAGATGCTTCGTTGCGGGACCTCCGGCCGCCGGCGCTTTCCACCCCGTCAACTCCTCGTAGCGGCGTTGAGCGTAGGCATGGCGGAGTCCGTGCATCTTTGTCAGCCCGGCCCGGACGGGACATCGCTGCGCAACGCTCTCGGGCTCATTATTCAGCCGCGTGGAGGGAGCCCCATCGAAGTCTGCGGGCTCTGGGACGAACCGGAACTGTGCGGCGGTGACGGCGCGGGTCTGGACCGCCGGCTGACTGTCTGGCAACAGGCTTTTGCCGACGGCGCGCTGGCCGATTCGACCGGTTACCAATTGAAAATGCTCGCGGAAGAATTGGAAGGCGAGCCGCTGGCTTCTGAGGCGAAACGCCTGGTATCGCGACGCGGCACTACAGGCGCTTTTGCACGATGTTCGGAAACCCTGCCTTTAGGTATCAATTACCTGCGCTACGCCCTCAATCAAAATCCGGGAAATTTTAGACTGAATCGCTGAAGTCGGGCTAAAGACAGAAAGCGTCGATGAAAGATTTGAGGGCAATTCCGTGGGACCCTGACCGTTCAGCCGCTCAAGCCCACCCAGTGATCGATTACCTGGAACGTCGCGATCCGGCTTTCGCAAGTAAGCAAGATGTGTGACGTGTTGATGGTCTGTCAAGCCGTCCACCTGCATACCTATTACCCGGATTCGCGTCCGGCGGCGATAGGCCGGGATCAGCATCGAATCAATGACATTGATGACGCCATGAAAAAAACTCATTTAACGAAATGGATCTAGAGGCGGTATGGTTAGACCCCTCTAATCATTCAGGCACCAAAAAAAAGTTATGCGAAAAACGATCCAATTGTTGATGCTGTTATTCGCTCCGGCGATCAGTATCGCGGACAGTTCCGAATCGTCCTACGAGATCCTTGCTAAACTGACTCGGGCACCGGGAAATGTTACCGTGGCAGCTTCCGGGCGAATCGTCATGAGTCTGCACCCGTTTTATGCGCCCGAGTATTCCGTGGTCGAATACAATCCTAACGGCATACTGCTTCCTTTTCCGAATCAGGCGTTGAATGACCGGGCTGGCCATTCCGATCTGACCCTGGATTCGGTGCTGGGCATCCGCACGGACCGCAACGGCGTGGTGTGGATGCTGGATACTGGGATTCGCAGCGGAGTTACTCCGAAATTGGTAGGCTGGGACACCGAAGCCGAGCGGCTGCATCGGGTTATTTATCTCCCGCCGCCGATCGCTCCGGAAAATTCCTTCGTCAATGATTTTGCCGTGGATCAAATCCGCAACCGCATCTATATCAGCGATCCGGCCGGTGGCGCCAATGCCGCGATCGTCGTCGTAGAATTGGAAACCGGCGCTGCCCGGCGTGTCTTGCAGGGCCATCCGAGCGTCGTGGCCGAAAACATCGATCTGGTGATCGATGGCCGTCCCATTCAGGTAAAAGACCCTCAAGGAAACCTGTCCCGCCCGCATATCGGAGTCAATCCGATCACCGAGGATCTAAATAACGAATGGGTGTATTTCGGTCCGATGCATGGATTGAATCTGTACCGGATCAAGGCCGACGACCTGTAAATTGCTCAAAACCCTGGCTAACTTTGAGTGTCTCATCATCGACGATTGGGGTATGGAACCCTTAACAGCGGCCACCCGCAATGATTTGATGGAAATCATGGATGATCGACATGAACATTCATCCACTGCCATCATCAGCCAATTGCCGACCGACCAATGGTATCAGGCGATTGGCGACAATACGCTGGCCGATGCCATTTTAGATCGACTGATGCATAACGCTCACCGGGTCAATTTGAAAGGCGAATCCATGCGA
>JBOICY010000070.1:0-11312 GCA_050740335.1 Methylococcales bacterium
GGATAGTATTGCCAGTTGCAGTACGGGTTGGCTATTACCCAAATTCTGACAAAACCAACGTTTTTAAAGGAAAATAGCTCGGATTTTTCAAAAATCGGCCTTTCAGGCCAATTGACATAGACCGGGCATTATAGTTCTGGTGGGTTTTGCAAGACGCTCAAATTTCATCGCATTTTCCATTCTGGAATGAATGTCTGCGTAAAGAAGCAACGCACGGACTTTCGCTTCCTGCCGATAGGCGGTGCGAAGGGTTATACGATGATTGCAGGCGAGGAAAGTGTTTTTTGACTGCGACCGGCACCACATAGCGGAAGTACAGGATGCCGTTTCTGTTGCTGAAAATGTGATACATCATTGTGACACATGCTTGTATCACCCAATTTTCAGCGGAAATTATGATTTTTAACCCATTGATTTTCTGGGTTAAAAATCGCTGAAATGGTGGAGACGAGGAGGATCGAACTCCCGACCTTCGCATTGCGAACGCGACGCTCTCCCAGCTGAGCTACGTCCCCGCCAGTGGTTCATTTTAGCGCGGAATAGTTAAGCTTGCCAACCGTCTGAATCGGGATTGTAGAGAACAAATAAACTGTCCGGGGTTGTAGCACATGATTTGTCCGGTTTGAATCGGAACCCTCGAAGGTATCCGGATGAATCGGACAAAGTGGCTACAGGAGACTGGGAAGATGAGGTTTGAAGAAGCGGTTGGGGGTTGGCGACCGAGGCGGCTGACGCAAGAAGAAGCGGCACGGTGGTTGGGGGTGTGTGAGCGGACTTTTCGGCGCTATCTGGATCGCTACGACGAGGCGGGTTTAGAGGGTTGGAATGCGAAGCACTTTTATACGTGGTATCGGCGCGACGGCAGGACTAAACGCCTAAGCGGGAACAAATCGCTCCAGAATCGAGTCGAGGAAATTCCGGCCGACCTCGGTGCAGCGAATGTGGGTTTCGGTTTGCTCCAGCAGTTTTTCGTCGAGGCATTGCGTTAATGCCGGTTCGAGATCTGATTGTTGCAAGCCGGTCCGCCCGTTGAATTCCTGTTTTTCAAAGCCCGAGAGTAAACGAAGCGCATTCATCAAAAATTCCAAGCCTCGATCCCGCCGCGGGATCTTGATCCGCGTTCCGTAATTTGCGGCGGTGCCCGCGGTTTCCATATAGCGGCGCGGGTCGCGGATCTTCGAGGTTCTGTAAATGGCGCCCGATTCGGTATCGGTGATCTTTGCGTGGGCTCCGGCGCCGATGCCCAGGTAGTCCCCGAAAGTCCAGTAATTCAGGTTATGGCGACATTGAAAACCCGGCCTGGCATAGGCCGATATTTCGTATTGAAGGTAGCCGTGGTTTCTCAGCAGGGACTGGTTTTCGCGTTGGATTTCCCAGATCTCGTCCGCGACCGGAAGCACCGGCGGGAACTTCGAAAAGAAGGTGTGCGCTTCGATGGTCAGCTGGTAATAAGAAATATGAGCGGGCTCGAGTTCGATGGCCCGGAGTACATCATCGGAGGCTTCGTTTCTCCGTTGTCCGGGTAATCCATACATCAGATCCAGATTGAAGTTAGCGATTCCGGCCTTGTGCGCTTCCTCGGCCGCACGGACGGCCTCGCCGGAGGAATGAATCCGACCCAGTACCTCAAGGTGCGCTGGCTGAAAGCTCTGGACGCCAATCGAAAGCCGATTGACGCCGGCCTCTTTGAAGGCCCGGAATTTATGTTTCTCCACGGTTCCAGGATTCGCTTCCAAGGTCACTTCCAGTTCGTCGGAATAACCGATCCTGTACCGAACCGATTCGATCAAGTTGTGGATCGCATCCGGACTGAACAGGCTGGGCGTGCCGCCGCCAAAGAAAATACTGTCCAGCCGGCGGTTTGAAACCTGCGCCAGATCCTGATCCAGATCGCGCAACAAAGCCTGAATATATCTCTGCTCTGGGATTTCATTGACTAGGGCATGCGAGTTGAAATCGCAGTAGGGGCATTTCCTGATGCACCAGGGAATGTGGATATAAAGCCCGAGCGGTGGCGTCTTAAGACTCACTGGTGGAGTTCGGCCAGCCGTTCGGCGAGCTTATTCAAGGCAATCGCCCGGTGGCTGACCCGGTTTTTTTCCTGCGGGGCTAATTCCGCGGAAGAGCATCCGAATTCCGGAACCCAAAATACGGGATCGTAGCCGAATCCATGCGTACCCCGGGCTTCGTGTAAAATCCTGCCCTCCCACACGCCTTCCGCGATGAGGGGGCAGGGATCCGCAACCTGTGTCAAATAAACGATTACGCAGCGGAATCGCGCACTGCGCTGGTTGTCGGCTACCGATTTCAGGTTATCCAGCAGCTTGTCCAGATTCTGTTGATCATTGGCTCCGGGACCCGCATAGCGGGCGGAATGGACGCCGGGCGCGCCGTTCAGCGCATCGACCTCGATTCCGGAATCGTCTGCAATCGCGGGTAGATTGCTGTAGCGCGCCGCATTGCGGGCCTTGATGATCGCGTTTTCGACAAAGGTGGCGCCGCTTTCTTCGACCTCCGGCACGTCGAAATCGCATTGCGGGATGATTCGGTAGTGACCGATAATCGCCTGGATCTCTCGGATTTTCCCAGAATTATTGCTGGCCAATACAATCCGCTCGAACATCAGCCGCGACCGAGTGCGGCCAGTTGCTTGACCATGATCCGGCGGATGCCCTGATCGGCCAGTTGCAACATCGAATCCAGTTCGTCCTTTCGGAATGCGTGACCCTCGGCCGTTCCCTGTATTTCGATAAAGGCCCCGGCATCGTTCATGACGACATTCATATCGGTTTCGGCGCTGCTGTCTTCTTGGTAATCCAGATCCAGTATCGGGTTGCCCTCAAAGAGGCCTACCGAAACCGAGGCCACCTGTCCATGGATCGGATCGGATTTGATCTCTCGCTTGCGGACTAATTTTGCGACCGCGAGGGAAAGGGCGACAAATCCTCCGGTGATCGACGCCGTACGGGTACCCCCGTCCGCCTGGATCACATCGCAATCGATCGTGATGGTGCGTTCTCCGAGTGCTTCGAGATCCACCGCCGCGCGCAAGGAACGGCCGATCAGCCGCTGAATCTCGAACGTTCGCCCGCCCTGCTTGCCAAACGCGGCTTCTCGAGGCATCCTTTCCTTCGTGGATCTCGGCAACATGCCGTATTCGGCGGTAATCCAACCGCTACCCGAACTTTTGAGGAAACGCGGTACGCGGCTCTCGACGCTCGCGTTGCAGAGCACCCGGGTATCGCCGAATTCTACCAGAACCGAGCCCTCCGCGTGTCGGGTAAAGTTGCAGATCAGCTTGATTTCTCTGAGATCATCGGCATTGCGCCCGCTAGGTCTCATGCGCTACCTCAATTCGAAGAATACAAAATGAGATAGTATACCGTATTCGAAATCAGAATTTTTTCCATCATGCTGCGAAAATCATTCTACGCGATTTTGCTGATGCTCCTGGCCGGGCTTGTGATTGCCGCGGTATTGCTGGCCTACGAGCTGACTTCTTCGCGCCCCCAGCGCAGCGGTGAAATCAAAGTCGCCGGCCTGAATTCCGGTGTAACGGTGCGATTCGATCCATTCGGGATTCCGGATATCTCCGCCGCAAGCCGCCGGGATGCAGCCTTCGCGCTTGGCTTCATTACAGCCGGAGACCGTCTGTTCCAAATGGATCTGATACGGCGTGAAAGCGGCGGACGGCTGGCCGAGATTCTGGGTAAGCCGGTGCTTGAAAATGATATCCGCCAACGGCACCTGGACATTGAAGCGGCCTCGCAGAGAATCGTGGATGCGCTGCCCTTGGAGCAACGCGAAGCCTTGGAAGCTTATGCGCTGGGCGTCAATGCCTATCTCGAACAGGCAACCAGCCTGCCGCCGGAATTTCTTTTACTGCAATATGAACCGGCCAGGTGGACCGTGCGTGACAGCATTCTGGTCGTGCTCAGCATGTTCCAATTGCTTTCCTGGGGCGAATCGGATGAACGTTTGTTGAGCGTGATGCAGGAATGCCTGCCGGAACGCGTGATCTCCTTCCTGACCCCCGACACCGATAGCTATACCAGGATCCTGACCGGCGGTCCGGATTCCACGCGGCCGGTGCAACCTATTCCAAGCGAGGAACTCGCGGCGATTCTGGAACAAAACCGGGGACTGCAGACAAGGGTTCGGATCGGGATCGCCGATGAACAAGTCGGATCGAATAACTGGGCGGTCAATTACCGGAAAACGCAGGATGGCAGCGCGATGCTCGCGAATGATATGCATCTCCCGGTCTCGGTCCCGAATATCTGGTATCGTGCCACCATGCGTTATGCGGGCCATCTGGTTTCGGGCTTGAATCTGCCGGGGGTTCCATCGATCGTGGCCGGTTCCAACGGACACGTCGCCTGGGGCTTTACCAATTTCATGGCCGACGTGCTGGACCTGGTTAAACTCACGATCCATCCCGAGCATCCGGATCAATATCTGACTGCTTCGGGTTGGCGGCAACTGGAAAGCCTCTCTCAAAGCGTTCGCGTGAAGGGTTCGGCACCGCTAACGCTCGATGTCAAAATGTCGGTTTGGGGGCCGGTCTGGCAGCAAACCCTGCTCGGGCAACCCGTGGCTATCCGTTGGACCGCCTTGGATCCCGCGGCGGTCGACCTGGCTTTGATGGATATGGACCGCGTAAGGTCGGTCGAGGAAGGACTGTCTGTGCTGAATCGGGCCGGCGTGCCGCCTCAAAACGTTTTGCTCGCGGATGATCGGGGCAATATCGCCTGGACCTTGATGGGACGAATTCCGAGGCGCGTCGAAGGCTTTGACGGTTCCCTGAGCAAAAGCTGGGTTCATGAACCGAGCGCTTGGATCGGTTTTCTGGATCCGGACCAACTGCCCAGAATCATCAATCCGCCGAGCGGCTTCCTCGCAACCGCCAACAGCCGCAATATCGGCCGGGAGTACCCCTATGTGCTGGGACATAATTTCGCGCACGGCTACCGGACATTCCGGATCAGTGAAGCCCTGGAAAAAATGCAAACGGTGACTGAACAGGACTTGTTTCGCTTGCAGCTGGATACGAAAACCGCTTTTTACGAGTTCTATCGGATGCTGGTCTCCTCACTGTTGACACCCCGAGTCGTCGCCCCAAAACCCCTGCTCGCCGGTCTGCAGCGGGAGATCGAGGCCTGGGACGGTTTTGCCCGGGTTGACAGCCGCGGCCTTGCGTTTCTTAGCGCATTCCGAATCCTGCTGGCCGAACGGGTATTCGGACCGATGTTGAAGTCCTGCGCAAGCATGGACTCGGATTTTCATTACAATTGGTACGAACTGGAAACGCCTCTGCGGCAGCTTCTAACCGATCAAATTCCGGAGACTCTGCCGGATAATCGTTTTGAGTCCTGGAATCATTTTCTGCTCGCAATCCTCGAAGAAAGCGTATCGGAAGTGAAAAACCAGCATTCACTTACCACATTGGAAAATTTCAGTTGGGGAGAGTTTCGGGATATTCCGATAAGCCATCCCTTGAGCCCCGGTCTCCCCTGGCTGGCCGAATTTTTAGACATGCCGAATCAGCGCTTTGATGGATGCGCTTTCTGCGTGCGGGTGATGAGTCGACAACTCAGCGCGAGTGAACGATTCGTGATTTCTCCCGGGCGGCCGGAACGCGGAATTCTACACATGCCCGGAGGCCAGTCCGGCCATTTGCTGTCGGCACATTACGGCGATCAGCATCCCTATTGGGCAAAAGGTTTGGCAATGCCCTATCGCACCGAGCGCGCCGCTACGGTACTGAGTCTGATTCCCTGATAAAGGTTTCGATTTGAACGCCAATTCAGGCGGCGAAAACACGCATTACATTTCGGAATCCGTGAATACTGCATCAGTTGTTCGATAAACGTCCGATCAGTTCCGCAATCGATCGGGGACGCCTGGCCGGGTCGAGTTCAAGTGTCGCGTCGATGGTCTCGAGGAGGGCGGCAGAGTATTTTTTGCTGAATAGCGCAGCGGCGGGTTTTAATGTGTCCTGGACACCGCGCTCGGGAGCGGGCGGCGGAGGGTATCCCTCGATACAGGTTCGCATGGTCGCTCCGGTCGCGTAAATATCGCTCCAGGGCCCAACGGCCCCGTCCCGGGGATACTGTTCCGGCGGCGAAAAACCGTTGGTCAAGACTTTACCGGGTTTCCATACTTCGATCCTCGGATAGGGATGCACGGCGCCGAAGTCCAGCAATAATGGATTCCCCCCGGGTCGAATCAGGATATTGTCGGGTTTGATATCCAGATGCAGCAAACAAGCCTTGTGAATGATTTCAATGCCCTCGAGTAATCCCGGAAATACGGTCATCAAAAAATTTTCGCTCAATCTGCCTTTCTTGTTCTTGATATAGGCAGCCAGATTGATCCCGTAGTCATAGGTCATGACCAGATAGATTGTTGAATTCGCTGAAAAAAAATTGAGCACCTCGACAATGTTGGGGTGTTTGAGTTTACTCAGGGCCTTGGCTTCCTCCACGAACAGTGCCTTGCCGCGCAAAAACTGCGGCCGCGTCTCCTCGCTATTGGGGACAATCTGATTCTGCCAGCTTCGGTGCGCCAGGCGTCTCGGCAAATACTCCTTGATCACGACCTGATGCTGGTCCAGGCGCTGGCGCGCAAGATATACTGAACTGAATCCCCCGCCCGCCAGGGGCCTTTCGATCATGTACTCGTCCAGAACCGTTCCGGGTTGGAGAAAATTCCATTCACTCGGATAGGTTTCTGAATCGTAATATTCTGATTTCATGGGAAGTGTGCGTACCGTGATCAATCCGGATGAAGATCCCAGGAACTTTCAAAATGGAAAGCTATAGGTTGAAAATGGGTGATCGCGGTTAATGCGCTGAAAAATCTTATCTGCTTTTTGTCTCCCGACCAGTTATATAGTATAGGAAAAATTTCATGATTCGTAGTATGACTGCCTTTGCCGGTTCCGAAGCCGAAATCGACGGAATCGTCTACGGTTGGGAAATCCGCTCGGTGAATCACCGTTATCTCGACATCAATATGCGAATTCCGGACAATCTCAGGACACTCGAGACCGATTTTCGCTCGTTGATCTCCAAGCAGATGAAACGTGGAAAAATCGATTGTTCGCTGAATTGCCAACGCCAATTCGGGGATCAGAACGATATTCACATAAACCGGCAACGGCTCGTCAACCTGATCCAGGCCATGCGGAAAATCGAATCCGAAGTCCACGATGCGTCTCCTTGTTCAGCCTTGCAGATCCTGGAATGGCCCGGGATACTGATCGAGCAGAAAACTGATCCGGACGCGCTGAAAATCCGGATCGAGGATATCCTGCAAACTGCCTTATCGCGGATAATCGAATGCAGGGAGCGCGAGGGAGCCCGGTTGGCCAATGTCATCTCCGATCGCTGTCAGCGCTTTAAGGAGCAGGTCGAATTGGTTCGATTACGCTTGCCTGCCATTGCCGAAAAAATGCGATTCAGGTTACACTCCAGACTCGAAGAAATCGCGGCCCAGGTCGACCCGCTCCGATTCGAACAGGAAATCCTGTTTTTGTTACAGAAAATGGACGTCGATGAAGAATTGGAGCGTCTTGCAAGCCATATCGTTGAACTCGAGCGGGTACTCGAAAACGAGGATATTGCCGGGCGCAGGCTCGATTTTTTGTTGCAGGAACTGAATCGGGAAGCCAATACGCTGGGATCGAAATCGTTGGACAAGGAAACCACTCGTGCGTGCGTGGAAATGAAGGTATTGATCGAGCAGATGCGGGAACAGGTGCAGAATATCGAATAGCTTTTTCCGTCTCGCGAAGTCGTGTCGAAATTTTTTACAACTTTCAGGGAATCGGAAAATCCCGCATTTCAAGCGGCTGAAAATAGGATAGTATTTTGAATTGGCAATCATATTGCTTTAATAAGGGGATACGCCATGAATTGCCCAAAGAATGCAAAAATTTAGCTTGCTCGTTGCAATCGGTATGCTGTTGGTGCCCCCCTCCGGATCCGCGGAGCCGGATTCCGGGTCGCCGGTTTCCCTGCGCAAGCAAGCTGTGCTATTGGAGCAAGCCCGTGGAGTCAAGCGCGATTTCGCTGAAGCCTACAGGCTATACTGCCGCGCGGCCTTGCAGGACGATGCCGAAGCCAATTACAATCTCGGCTGGATGTATTTTAACGGCCGTGGAGTCCAATACGACGTGGCTCTCGCGATGGGCTGGTTCAAGCGTGCCGCCGAACGTGGAGATCGCTATGGCAAAAACATGTTGCGGCATTTTCCGGATGTCCTCGCGAAACCGGATCACAATTGCAAATTACCCCAACCCCAGGTGATTGCGGCTGCAAACCGGGAAGGAATCGAATCCTGGGTCCGAATCATTGCGCCGCATTTCGAAATGGACCCGAAGCTGGTTATGGCGGTGATCGATACAGAATCCGCGTTTGATCCCAGAGCGCGGTCGCCAAAAAATGCCCAGGGCCTGATGCAACTGATCCCGGAAACCGCAAAGCGATTCGGGGTCAGCGATCCGTGGGACCCGATTGAAAATATAATAGGCGGCACCGCTTATCTTCACTGGTTGACCCGGCATTTTTCCGGTGACTTGAAACGGGTGCTGGCCGGCTATAACGCGGGGGAAGGTGCCGTAGAAAAATATAACGGGGTACCGCCTTATCGGGAGACCCGGCAATATGTCGAAAGGATCACCGGGCAATACAGAAGAACCGCGCATCCGGTTCCAGTGGATCTCGGCGAGATCAAGCATTATGCGGTGCAAATTATGAAGAAGTATTCGTTCGAGTCCCGTTCGAATAAAGATTCTTCAATTTAAAGATCAGCGCTGCTTGATTACCCGGACATCAAAATCATCGTGTAAATTACAGGAGTCGGACCGGGAGCGATTCGGATTGATCACGGGCACACAATTCTTTGGCTTCTTCAATCCACTCCCTGCGCAGTATCTTCCCGGGGAAACGAAGCACATTATTTTCCAAATAGGATATTTCCTCATCCGACAGACTCGCAATTTGCCGGAAGCTGACGATGTTCTGTGCGTTGAGCAGTTGCTCGATAAGCGGTCCGATTCCGGATATTTCGGTTAAATGATCTCGCTCCGATGAGGTTTCCGGTATTTTAGAGGCATTCGCTTTTCGGTCCGGAGCATCGGGTGGAACACCGTTTATAAAATCAAAGCCATACTGCCAGAGAAGCGATTGATTCTGTACCCAGCCGAGCATTTCCTGCCCCAGCTTTTCGATTAATTGGTTCAGCGCATCCGGAACCAGAGGTTTGCAATGAATCTGTTCCTCCCATTTTGTGAACCAGTGATTCAGTTCCGCCTCTGATTCCTTGATTACCTTTTTCCAGGTTTCGAGTTTTTGGCGATTCGGGTTCGATTCCCCGGTTTTTTCCAGCGAGCGATCGAGCAGATTGAACCAGAACTTCCTCAGCTCTTGCTGAATACCACCCCAATTATGCATCGCGCGATTCATCAGCTGAACCTGTTCCGAGAATACTTGAAGATCGACTGCTTCGCGTTCGAATTGATGGATCCAGATGTCGATCCACTTGGCTTGCAATTCCAGGGAATGCCGTACAACCGACTCTCCCAACCGAACCATCAAACCGGTCGCAGGTTTCTTCCAAATCCGGAGCGCGTCTGATAAATCGCGGTCGGAACGTTCCGCGAACAGGCATTTGGTGATTCGAGATTGGGCGTCCTTCCAATAGCCGAAGAACTCACTTTTTATCCAGTTCTGCATAATCGAGCGAGGGAAAATAGGAAAATGATCGAACAACCGATCGGCCGGATTCTGCGGTTGTTGAATGGCTATAGAAAATACTATATCCTACTTGCTGAATACCTGCCGGGACGGGATTGACGAAATCGGCTTCCATAGGCTTCCATAACGGGGCTTCGCAGCACACAGACCATTTCATCGGATTTTGGTTCCCTCGTGGAATTTTCGTTTTTTTGGAACGGACGATATTCCAGTCAGTTAGGAAACGTAACCCAGAAGGTTTCCAGTTGCCGGATCATTATCGTCCGGCCCCTTACGCGAATTGGAATCAGGCCGTTGCGCCGGCGGGAATCCTCGAAAAGGAGCCCTTGTTTGACAACACCGTCATTCTCATTAGACGGTTTCAGCGGTATAATGATTTATTCTTTCTCGATTGTATACGGGCAAAACATGAAATCAATCTCAAACCTTTTCATCATCGCTTTGGCACTTGTAATCACCCTGGCCAGTATTCCAGATGCCTATGCCAAACGATTTGGAGGCGGGCGATCATTCGGGAGTAAACCGTCCTACAGCAGCCCTTTCTCCCGTTCCACAACGCCGCGACAATCCTTTTCCGGCCAGCAAGCCGCTGCGCAAAACCAATCGCTGCGTAATTCGATGTCGCGTCGCGGTGGCCTGATGGGCATGCTCGGGGGGCTCGCGTTGGGCGGATTGCTTGGCTCGTTATTGTTTGGCGGTGCGTTCGAAAATATCAACCTTTTCGACATTTTGATCTTCGGCGCGATTGCCTTCCTGCTTTACAAACTGTTCGCGGCCCGATCGAAGCCAGCAGCCAGTTTTCGCACCTCGACCGGTGGATACGTCGATGCGGGAGGCCTCGATCGGTCGCCAGATTTTCGATCAGATCCGGATCCTGCCGGAAATTCACGGGCCTTCGATACCGATCTCTTATTCAAGAAGGATCGGACCAGCCCGAATCGAATCGATTCGAAGGTCAAGGACGCGGATTTTGAAAACGTTTCGGTACCCGCGGGATTCGACCAGGCCGCTTTTCTAAGCGGAGCGAAGAATGCCTATCGGCAGTTGCAAGATGCCTGGGACCGTGGAGATCTGGGTGAAATCCGAGGCTTAACCACGGACCATGTATTCTCCGAGATCAAGGATCAAATCAACCAGCGCGATTCCTCGAGCCAAACCGAACTCCTGAAGCTCGACGCCGAATTACTGGATGTGCGCGAAACGGATAGCCAGACCGAAGCGACCGCATTATTCGATTCGATTCTGCGCGAAGCGGAGGGGGAACGGCCCGTACAAGTCCGGGAAATCTGGCACTTCATACGGCCACTCAACAGTACCCGCCCGACTTGGTTTCTGGACGGGATTCAGCAGCTCGAGGACTGAGCATCGGGTGGCGGAGAACTGACAATCATCGCTGCCATTGAACAATCCACAGTGATTGCTAAGATTCTCACCCATCTTGGGTTACCCACCAACCAGCTTCGCTGCGCAGTCCCTGCTTAGCTTGCTGTCCAAGCCAGTACGTCCTGTACTGGCGTTCGCGCCGACTGATCCCGGCGCTCACCTGCCCCC
>JBOICY010000071.1:0-2019 GCA_050740335.1 Methylococcales bacterium
ATCGTAGTGTCTTGCCGTCCAGGGCAAGCAGGATCCAGATAAAGCCGACCAATAAGCCCAAACTCACCAGGAATTCCGCAATGGCGGTCAGCAAAGGCGCTTCGATGGACAAGATGACCAGCCCCACGATTCCGTTCAGACAAAGAACGAGCCCGAATAAAAAAGCCGAGGCCGGCAAATCCTGCGGGCCGAGCCTGAACAGACAGATGTCGAGAAATTTTTTCAGTAGAACTAACACGAAGAGACCCGCGATGTCGGTGGCGTCGGGTCGATATTATCGTTCAATCGGCCGCAAGTGCCAACCACGGGCAAAGCCGATGCCGTTCAAGCCGCGTGGGATGGGTTATCCAACCCGTCCGGAACGATTGCGGCATGGCCAAGACTCAATGCATCCAACCTGAACAAGAACACTGCGGACGAGATAAATATCCCGTCCAGCGAGGATTTCCGACCATAGGACGAGCCGTCATAATTTCCCGTTTGTTCCAATCCAAAAAACGTAGGGAGAATAAGCTCAAACCCAAGCGTTCCAAGGATTTGATTGAATTGACGAGGCTTGAAGCGCTTGGGCTTGGCCGCATGCGCCAAAACAGTCTCATCCGGCGCGCCGGATGTGTTCAAAAAAAAATGGCTACCTTCGACAGGGTTGGAGCGAGCGGTAAGGCCTACACTTTATGACCGTGCGTGCAATCATCGGGGTTGTCTTTAGGACATTCCAAAAGCAGGCCGCGAGTTGTACTTATCAATGATCATTGTTCCACATGCGAAGCCCGACACTGCCTCCGGAATGGCGGTCGGGCATGGGCGTGGCCATCGGCCAGTGTCGCGGTGCGGGAACGATCGGCGCAAAGGTAGTTCGAAAGTTCCAAAACGGCAGACCACGCGTAGAGGGATTTCGATTGATCACCGTGACATTGGCCGGCCCTCGATTGGCGATTCTGCGCTTTAATGCCAGATATTCCTCGATTTGCCGCTGGCGAATGGCTTCACGTTCCTGTTCGCGTTGGATCTTTTCGAGGTTCGCCTCCCGAATTTGAAACTCTCGCAGGCGAATTCGTGCGCGTCCGGCTTCACGCGGATCCGGGGCTGGCGGATGCGCCACGCTTATGACCTTGAGGGCACTTTTTATGGGTGCCGATGAATAGGTGACGTTGCCGTTCTTGTCAATCGACTTATAGATCGGTTGTGCGGATGCCGCGGACAAAAACAACACGCAGAACGCGAGAAAAAGCGATATCAACCGGTTCATGGCTGGGTTTATTGAAAACTCGGAGGTCAGGGCGTTAAGGATGGCAGTTGTAACCGTTCAGACCCCCTCTTCGTTTTTGGATGGTTTGAAGACCGCTAAACGGGAAATCAATCACTTGCAAGCAGCACGATGGTCTTTTCTTAGAAAAATATGGGGGGGATCTGAACGGTTACTGGCAGTCAATTCCAGAGACGCGGATTGGACAGTCCGGATTTTCGAAGATTCCCTGAACAAGGTCGGCACCTGGTCAGGAAGGAAAATTAATGCCGGACCCTTCTTTTGCCGTTGTTCAATTCAGGGTACATTATAACACTGTCGGGAAGAGGGGAGTCCATATTTTCAATCCACTGAGCTGAAAAATAGGCTAATCTGATGAACATTGCTAAACGCATTTACGAAACTGTTAAAACCCTGCCTGAACACGCGGCCTGTGAGGTGTTGACTTTTGCAGAAGGCTTAAAAGCCAAACAAACCATAGATGAACGTGTACGCAGGGAAAATGCGTTCGCGATTTTGGCAAAATATCGCGGGCGATTTAAGGCCGACAAATTTAACCGTGAAGAATGCTATGACCGGTAAGGTGTTTGCGGATACGAACCTGTTCATCTATGCCGAGTCGCAAGATCAGGATAAATCGTCTCGCGCGATTGCAATCATTCAGGACCGGCCGGTGATCAGTTCTCAAGTGATAAATGAAACGGTTAGTGTATTAACTAGAAAATATGGATTTTCATTATCGGAAGCCCACGAAATCGCTGAAAGCTTACTGG
>JBOICY010000072.1:0-8170 GCA_050740335.1 Methylococcales bacterium
CAGGCAAACCGCTTGGCGTCCGCAGGCATGGAATAGATGAAGTAGCGCCGTTCTGCACTCCGGTTTTCGCCCTCCACGCATTCCCGTTCCACCATGCCGATGCTGCGCAAGCCTTTCCAGAGTTCTGTGCGCGGCAGTGTGCAAAGGTCTTCGGTGATCCAGTACCGGCGGATTTCCAGCCTTCCGTGTTCGTTGTCGACTGCGTCCGTGTAATGGTGTCTGACGTGCTTGAATTCGGCGGCCTGAGCGGGGCAGTGAAGTAATCGTCAACCGCCTCGCGCAGCGACCCCTGATTCCCCTTCAACCCCAGCACGTAATCGGCCTTCTGATCTGCCCGATCTGCCCGGCAATCTCGCGTTGGCATCCTGCCTCGCGTCAAGGCAGTAACGATACAGCCATGCAGTTCCAGCAGCGCCAACAGCTTTGGGATGGCGGTATTCTCATTTGATTTCTCCTCCGCCGCCTCCTGCCCCAACACTAGCCGGTTGGCGGTGGCCCAGGCCCTGACTGCCTGTGCAACGGATTCTTGCCATTTTTGCAATCCCGCGACCCCCGGGCGGTTTTGCCGTCTGCCCGGCAATAACCTCGCCTTGAGTTTGTTCCCGCACACCTTCGACCCATCGTATAAAGCAACTCTGAAAACCTTTCGGCTCAAGGCGAGAGATCACCTAGGCAATACCGTCATGGGAAGGTACGCCGTTTACGAAGGGAACAAAGCGCCTCAGCCACTCCAGCTTGCTGTGTCCAAACGCCGCAATGTCTTCCCGGCCTTCCGCGCCGCTGATCGTCGCACAGACGGCGAGCACCAGGATGTCCATCAACGCATGAAGCTTGTTACGTTCTACCGAGGATCCTTCAACTCCGAGGAATACTCTATAAATCGCGCTGTCATCTACTTTTCCTGACAAAAGCCTTACGATGATGGTTTATTTCTATGTTTATAAATAATTGTTAATGCGTTTGCCAAGCGGGGTCCGTCGATAAACCTGGTCATTTTTCCGGAACACGCTAAAAGTCTGCCATGCTAATGTCAAGTGATTACGCTAAAATTTCGAGGCTGCCGGAAGCGCCGAGCATCGGGGGTTTCCCGACGATTTTCTTCGACCCGTGTTGACCATGCTCACCGCAGATCAAGATTCGGCACCGTAATCTCGACTCAATATTTCTCGTTGGAGGTAATGGCTTTGGATAAACAAACCGAATTAGAAATCGAAGCCGCCGTATTTCGGCGCTTGGTCCACCATTTTCAAACGCATCCTGAAGTTCAGAATATGGATCTCATGATTCTCGCCGATTTCTGCAGAAATTGCCTGTCGAAATGGTATCAGGCCGCCGCACAAGAACGGGGGTTCGAAATCGATTATAGCAAGGCACGCGAGATTGTCTATGGGATGCCCTATGATGAATGGAAGGAAAAATATCAGAAAGAGGCTACGCCGGAACAACTGAAAACCTATGAAGCGGCTCAACAGGCAAGGAAACAAGAATAGCTTGGTACTGAATAGGGTCTGATTCCGGGCTGCGATCCGAATCCACTTGTCGGCCTTCCGAGCTTTGTGGAACGGTGAACGATTGTCACCTGGAGGCAGTCTCCTCCAGGTGTCCAGATGTTTTTATCAAGGGTTTCCGTGGAGTTCCAGACGTCTATCGATTCGCTCTATTTTGACATCTACACAGTTAGTGACCTCTACGGCCCTCGAAATTTGCGGTAAGCCTATGGAAAGACAGGCAAAAAACGCCGCGCTACTCGTGACCTTCTTGTAAAAATCGCGCCACCAATTTTTCTTGTTCTCTTCTGTCTCGCGGTCGGCGTTCGCTGCCGCGATCACTTCTAGCGGCGGTACGCCTAATAGTTCCGCAAGTCTGATTGCCGTGTAGTCGTCCATCGTTCGGCGGCCCGTGTAGTAATGGTTAATAGCCGTGACTTTACATTTAAGGCGCTCAGCCAGCGCTGTTTGTGAGTGCACCTTGAGCAGGGTCTTAGCTTCGTTTAGGTAATCAATTGACGTTTTCATATAGCACAATGTACTAAAAGAATGCTTGAAATTTCTACACATGTAGGTATCATTCTACAAATGTAGAAATCGATTATCTACAGATGTATTAAATATAACACGTTACGAGGCTCCCCATGACCAACACCCTTTCACTCCTGAACGTCACCGTCTCCAACGGCAAAGCGGTAACGACATTTCTTTTGGTTGCCGACGTCTTCGGCAAACAGCACAAGCCTGTTCTTCGAAATATTTCTTCCCTTTCCTAGAAGCTTCCGGACGAGTTTAGCCGGCCCAATTTTGAGCCGGCTAATTACAAGGACGCGCAAGGTAAAAAAACGTCTTTCATACTTTCTCACCAAAGACGGCTTCACCCTTCTCGCAATCGGCTACACCGGCCCGGAAGCCCTTCGCTTCAAGCTCGCCTACATTTCCGAATTCAATCGCATGGACGCTGAATTCAAACGGTCGTTTGGTACCGACATCGACATCGAGTTAGTATGTCTATGACCCTTGACGAAATCAATCGCATCGAGCGTCTATTGTCCCATTGGGAAAAGATGCTATCCGCAGATTCTCGGGACCGGGAAATCTATTACGGACGCGTAGAGGGTTGGTCCTTCGGTTGTTGGCAAACACTTTCCAATCTTGATGTTCCAGACCAATTATGCGAGCGCGTTAACAAGCTTCATTCCCGGTGCTGTTCTCAGTTGGACCGGGGGTTGTTCCCATGACCAAACCAGAGCGCGAATTGATTACGCTGTTCAGTCGGTTAGTGTGGTGTCGGGTAGCCGCTATCGATGTGACGGCCGGTCAATATCGAACCTATAAACCGCTTCAGGAAGCCCGTGCACGGATTGATTCGAAGTATTCCGTACCGGGTGAATACAACGGCGTCCCGATAAAAGTGATATCCCGTGGTCCCAACGAATGGGACTGATCGACTAATGAACGGCGTCGCCCGGCCAATCTTGCGATATCACGGCGGAAAATGGCGGATCGCACCCTGGATCATCGGTCATTTCCCGCGCCACCGGGTATATGTCGAGCCGTTCGGGGGCGCGGCCAGTGTGCTGCTGCAATAGCCCCGATCCACCGTCGAGATTGTTAACGACTTGAACCAGCGCATCGTCTCCGCGTTCCGCGTCCTGCGCGACCCAAACGCAGCGGAACGCCTCATGGATCTATTGCGCATGACCCCGTATGCCCGGGTGGAATACATGAATTGCCGGGAACAGGCTGACGACCCCATCGAGGACGCCAGACGACTGCTCGTGCTTGGCTACCAGGGTCATGGCAGCACCGGCGCGAGCGGCGGTCAACTCACCGGTTGGCGGCGTGGCGATCGCGGCGGTTGTTCGACCAGCGCCAAGGATTGGGAGTCCCTGCACCGGCAAGTGATGGCCTGGTGCGACCGACTGCGAGGCGTCTACCTGGAGTGCGCTGACGCCCTCGAGGTGATTCGCCGCTATGACGGTCCGGACACCCTCTATTACGTCGACCCGCCCTATGTCGCAAACACGCGGCACGGCGGGCTCCGCGGTTATGCCCACGAAATGACCGGCTCACAGCACATCGAATTGGCCGATGTGCTGACTGGGGTAGCCGGATGCGTCGTACTGAGCGGCTACCCCTCGGAATTGTATGACAACCTCTATCGTGGGTGGAAACGGATGGAGCGGGTTGCCGTGGCGGATAAAGGTGTTCGTAGGGTGGAAGTCATCTGGCTTTCGCGCGGTATACAACGTGGTCAAAGAAGCCTTTTGACAATGATTGCTTCAGATGTTGATGAGGTTGGCAGGGCCTTTTGCAACCGCACGGACCGGGCAACCGCGTG
Organism: Methylococcales bacterium; assembly: GCA_050740335.1. Classification (GTDB taxonomy): domain Bacteria; phylum Pseudomonadota; class Gammaproteobacteria; order Methylococcales; family UBA1147; genus UBA1147. The sequence goes on from JBOICY010000072.1 coordinate 3,832, forward strand.
CGGTTCTTTTTCGGGTCCACTATATCTGTTCGAATTGTGGATCTCGGATGCGAAGGGAACGACCGGTAACCGGGTTCGATCCGCTACCGATATGTTCTTGTGGTGAGTCGCCAGTGTGGTGGTTTCCGGTTATGAATACCCGGGAGCATTCCGAATGCTGATCGACTTCGTGACCGGCTATCTGCCGATGGACAAAATCCCCGCGGACGACTGGCAACGGCTCCGATTGCTCACTGAACGCGTCATGCGCTTCAAGCCCGAAAGCTCACAGCAGTCCGCGGTCTTTCATTCCGGGACAGGCGAACTGATGGACCAGGAAGGCTCTTTCCTGATTAGCCGCGACTCCGTCGTTTACGAAACACCGCTTGGGACTCGGTCCGCTCCGATTCGCATCGAATCGCCTTTCGGGTCGGATCGGATGCCGTATGGATCCAGGGCAGCCCGGCCCGGGTATGCGGATCTGGCGACGCCGTGTTCGGCGAAGGCCCCGCCGGTGCGCTGGACATCGGGCCGTGCCTGCTACGTATGAGCGCCTTCGTATCGACCAAGTTTGACATCCCGCTATCGCCTAAGCTAACTGACTGGCACGTTAGCCGGATTGACGTAACCGGAAACCTGATCCTGGATGACCTGGCAAGCGTCCGCGAAGCGCTCCGGGTCCTGCGCAATTGCGAAGGCGGTCGCTACCGGGTCAGCCAGCAATATGGCGATACGGTGTACTGGTCTCATAAATCCCGGCTTCGCGCCGGGAAAGCCTATGCGAAGGGACCCCAGCTTAGCAATCAAATCCAGGAACCGAATTATACAGGCCGCTCCTACCCAGCGAACGAACTGGAACAAATCAGCCGTCTTTTACGGTTGGAACTGCGTCTCGGAGCGCAATGGATTCGAGAACGAGCAGGATGCTCCTGGTATGAATTGACGAGCGAACGAATGAAAGACGAGTGGAACAGCTACTTTAAGCGAATGATCGGTGATGCAGATATGAGAACTAATGACGACGTGAAAGAACGAATCGTGGTATCGGCAAAAACGAAAGGGCAAGGGCTCGCAGCATATCGCTGCTTTCTTTACATCCGCTCCGAAGGCTGGGAGAAAGCCCGGAATGAGCACGCGCGAAGTACGTGGTTTTTTTATCTGAAAATTATCCGCGACGCCGGCCTCGGCGACGCTGATATCGCTGCCGGCAACGTCGTCCCCCTCCGTCGAAAGATACTCGAATGCGCGCTTGTAGACACCCGGGCGGACATTCGAAAACCGGCCGCTTAATCAATGCGGAATCTTAAATATTATTGAACGAGGTAATTGAAATGCACATGAATGCAGTGATGTTTAATATGAAAGTAATGCCAAGGAAAGCTGGTGGAACATATAACCAGTTAACCGTAGTGGACGAAGATACCGGTCAGTCCTTCCAGTTATTTGCCAACGAAATGGTACAGCTCGAATATCGGAAAGGCCGCGAATGCATAATTGAAAGCGAACCGTCTGCCCTTATATTTGGCGGTGTGGCTAATCCTGACCTCAGAATATTGAGTATCAAAGATCGTCCAGTTGCCAAACCGGTTACTTTGGCGAGTGCCGAACCGATGCGTATGACTGGTACGAAATAGACGTGGATATTGAAACAATCGCCTATGTAGCGACACTGCTTGTGATGTTTGCACTCGGAGTGCAAGCAGGGATGCACCGGTAAATGGATATTGCCGCCTTTGTTGGTTCCGGTCTTTCAGCTTATGCGATAGGATATTGTATCGGATACCTTTTGTACGTGTTTCGGCGATCTGCCGATTTCTTGTGAGGATTGGTAATGCAAAACAATGCGTTTCGTGTATTAACAGTGGGTGCCACGTTTGTTAGCGCCCTTTTGTCAACAGGGTCTTAAGCGGCGCTTGATCCCTCCGTAAGTACCGCTGTCACCGCTATTCAGACCGATGGGCTGGCGCTTCAAGGTCTGATATGGCCGGTGGTGACTGTCGTTACCGCCGGGTTTGTGATGTTCAAGATTTTCAAGCGTGGCGCCAGTAAAGTCTAATGATAGATCGAACGGTAACGTTCAAAGGGTGGTCCATATGGGCTGCCCTTTTTCTATGGCCCACTTCGATAATGGGCTATCCCGATTGGACACCGGTTAATTCACCGGGGTGGGGTATATACAGTACAAATTGTCAAAGATTAGGTAGTAACACAGCTGGTGCGTTATTGGCAGTTGAAGGTAATCCGAAACAATATAACTGTGTAATGGGACCTTACCCGCCTTCAGCAGCAAACTGTCCAAATGGACAAGCAACATATCGTCACACAATAGGTGGAGAATGTCCTGCACCGTATTTTTGGAACCCGGTATTTAAATATTTGTTAATACAGCCGACAGTATTTAGTCAATGTGTAGCCACTGGAAAGACGTGGCAAGAATGTGACAGTCCTGAGACGCCGGAACCGATAAAAAATTTTCCGCTTACCTTGAAGCCGGACTCACCTGGTCCTAATGCGCGGCCTGCAGTATGTGGCATGAAAAACGGCGTTCCCTATTGTTATTCAACGCAGCAATGGTCGACCGGTTGCGGAGAAGTCAATCAAAAATGGACATGTGTTCAACCGATACCAAATAGTGGGATCAATTTCGGTTCTGGGAATCCTCCCGCTACGATAAATGACGCAAACGGGGTCGTTAAAGCCTCGAATCCTCAAGGCACTGCGATGAATTATTCACCATCGTACGATAACTTCCAGGGTCAATATGCTTACCAGGGGCCAGGCTCTAGCACTGGTCAAGGTACCGAGCCGGGGCAGGGGCAGGGCCAAATCGATACGTCCGGGCTGGCGCAGGACGCGACGGTACAAGGTATAAAAGGTGATACTGGAGACATCAAAAACGCCCTTGATGGGACTGCTGATGTTACATCTCTCGGTCCCGGCTCGCGAAACGCGGGAATCGAAGCGATGGTTGACGGTCTATCGGATTTAATCGGATCGGATACGGTTGACGAGTCAAACTGGCTGACCGCCAGTTTTCCGCTTCCTTCGGGTTCGACTTGTGCGCCATATCAGCAGAATGCGTTGTTAAGCGTGTTCAACGTGTCTTTCGATTTCGATCCTTGCACTGCACTCGCTCGGCTGCGTCTGATGCTTGGTTATGCCTTTTACGGATATACGTTTTTTTTCCTTTTGAAACTTGTTTCGTCTCGTCCTGGGGGTTGATATGGCATTGCCTTTAATTGGCGGCATCGTAACGGTAGTGGGCGCCGCTATCGATGTATTGATAAAGATTTACTAAAAAATATCCGGCAATCGGATTGTTATAGGTGCGATAACAGTAACACTTACACTATCCTTGTTAGCCGCTTTTGTAGCCACAGTCAATGCATTAGTAAGTAACATATCTGTAATAATACCGTCAGAGTTTGAAACAGCCTGGGGATGGTTGATGCCTTCCAACGCTCAATTTTGTTTTGAAGCCTTAATATCCGGACGGGCCGCGCATTGGTTATATTTGGTCAACAAGGAATTAGTAACGCAACGATATATCAATGCAAAGATACTCTAATGGCTGTTTATTTTATCACGGGTAAATTAGGGTCGTGGAAAACACTATGCGCGGTCGGTCGTATTCGCGAATATCTGAACGCGGGCCGTCGGGTAGCAACGAATCTCGATCAAAATCTATCTGCGATGTTTGGGGTTGAAAGCAAACATCATTATATACGGTTACCGGACAAACCCCGCCTTCAAGATATGGAATCGATAGGTCTGGGATGTGACAAGAAAACGAATCTCGTTACGGCCTGATTGTTCTTGATGAACTGGGCACATGGTTCAACTCGCGCTCTTGGCAAGACAAAGAACGTTTGCCGGTGATCAATTGGTTTCCGCATGCTCGTAAATTACACTGGGATATCTATTTCATTGTCCAAAGTATTAGTGTAATCGATACGCAGTTGTCCGCATCGCTTGCTGAGTATGTAGTAGATTGTAAACGTAATGACCGGTTGAGTATCCAGATAATCGGGTATTTACTCAATTTGTTCGGGTTAAATAAGATATTGCCTCAGATACATGTTGCCCGTGTATTTTATGGGAATACCAATCGAATGCTTGTAGGCAGGTGGTGGTATCGCGGTACTGATCTGTACGCTTGTTATGATACTGCCCAAATATTTACAGATCGGTGGGAGGTTGATCAGCGGACCGGAGCGTTTGTTGACAGACGAGCAACGTACAGTCTGTTGCGGCCTTACCACCTCAATAGGATTGCGATATGCGAAGATCATGAAGCACGCGCGCATGAGATCCGCCAAACTGCAGAAACGGCGTCCCGGGCAACGCAGTTGGCCGGGAC
>JBOICY010000073.1:0-13541 GCA_050740335.1 Methylococcales bacterium
TGGGGCAGGGAGGCTGCCCCGACTGCGGCGGATAAGGAAACGAAAGCGCAGCAGGCCGTCGCGGGAGTCGGAGGGGCGCATAGTACCGATTGAGGATAAGGACAACATAACCTTATCTGAGGGAAGGAACCCTGCTTTTTTCATGCAACCGAAGAGCGGAGGATGAGGGGATTGCCATGTTGCTAACTGCCCCCCCCGGAACCGATCAGGACGCTACAGAAGAAGCTCTATGCCAAGGCCAAGCAAGAACCGGCCTACCGCTTTTAGGTGGGCCGGCACTCGGTGCATGCCTTGGCGTGAAGAACATCGGAAAGCCGTGTGCGGGAAAACTGCATGCACGGTTTGATGAGGGAGGGCAGTCGCGAGGCTGCTCTCTACTCTACCCGAGTTTCTGCAGAAGACCCGACCCCGAGTTTCTGCAGACCAAAACCGATTTCATCGAGCAGCAAACTGCTTTCCCGGCAGGGTCTGCTGTGAAGCACGAACGCACTCTGGAGTGAAATACGTTCCACATCTACCTTCCGTCAAAAGACCGGAGTCAAGGGTAAAACCCGCATAACCTATGGCTTGCAGGCACCTTTCAGGAGAATTCCGCCGATGCCGAATTGTACCGCAGATCCGATAGTGTTTGGGCGACTCGGTCAGCGGATTGATGAACGGCTGGGCTTGGACCGTGCGCTAGTCGCCGCGCTGGACAACCCGCGCGATTGGGTTCCGCTTGATGTCGGCCGCTGTGGTCGACACGCGGATGGATCGTTTGCGCTCGGCCGCGGCCCATCGAAGTACTGCCTCCGTGTGGAACGACCTTGTCGGCTAACGATTGCAAGCCGCGACTCTTTCTTTACTGAAATTGACCGCGTATCATTCGTTTCGACCTATGAGTGTTGCCAACGACGAACCGGTTTACGAAGATGCGCTCGGCCATTATGCCTTGGCGCGCAGCGTGGGGCATCGCGTGCTCCAATGTAATCCGCCGTACGTGATTGGCGTGTGTGGTTCGTGGGGCTCGGGGACAAGTTTCCTGCGCAAAGTCTGGGCCTTATCTCGGCGGCGATTTTGAGCCACAGGACGCGACCGAGAAGCAACGTGAACTGCAAGGTAAGCAGCGGAGAAAATGGCTTGATGAAAAGCGCGAAGCCTGGTTTGCAGAACAGAACTGCTCGAGTCCGATGAACCGCGTCTGCAACAACGAGCCGCCGCTTTGTTCGGCATTCCGGATTCGGAGTATGCGGCGTTTCGCGCGCAGTTGGTCACGGCGCTGGATCAAAATCTGCCGAATAATCCGCGCCGCATCAAAGCCTTTGTTTCGTCGTGGAAACTCTATCTGGACGCGCTGCCGGCTCCGGCCCAGGGCACTCTGGATTGGCGGTTGACGTTGATATTGCAGTACCTCGCGCAATTTGAAGCACCGCTGTTTCGCCGGATCGAGCAAGCGCCCGCGTTTTACAGCAATGAATTCGTCGGCTTCTGCCGCAGCGGCTACAGTGCGCATCCGCTGTTTGATGGTTTGGAGCGGCCTTACGAAATGGCGCAGTCCCCGCAGTCGAGCGACAAAACCGGTGGCCTGGACGATGGGTCGCCGCTCCCCGTGCCCGCCAATGCGGCGGACGCGACCAGACTATTGCCGGAGCCACGTATTTTCTGGATCAGTCGCCTGGTGCGGGAACTCGCCGATGCATACGGCGCGAGCCTGGACGAAGAAATGATTCGGCGTCATCTGGTCCACGCGGCACAGTGAATTCGATGGAGAGTCCACTGAAAAAAGATGTGGCCGGAAGCTTTGCCCTCGCCTTGGCACAGCGCTTCCGCGAAGTCGAATTTCTTAGCCTGCCCAGCCTGAAAGAAGAGCGCCGCGTGCAGCTCAACGACATTTATGTGCCCTTGCGCCTGGCGTGGGATTTCGGCAAGCGGCGCGACAAAGACCAAACCCTTTACGTGCCCGAAGCCCTGGAAAAAACCGGCATCTGATCGTGCTCGGCGACCCGGGCAGCGGCAAATCCACGCTCATCGGCGTGCTCACTTATTCCTTCGGACGCGCGGGCAGCACGCCTTTCAAACGGCTCTTCGGCGACTTGCTGCCGGTCCCGGTGATCCTGCGCGATTACAAAGTGCGGCAGTGGCAAAGTTACCACGATCTGCTGCGTGATTTCGTCGACAGCAATCTGGTGCAAGGCTCTATCGACGACGCCATTCGGGCCGACATCACGCCGGGATTTTTGCTGGCCCGCTTGCGCGCGGGCCAAGCGATTCTGATGCTGGACGGCCTGGACGAAGTCGGCAGCCGCGAGGATCGGCTTCAGATACGGGAGCAAGTCATTTTCCCGCTGCTTGAAGAATGCGCTCAAAGCCTGGTCGTTCTGACCAGCCGCATCGTCGGATACGACGAGGTTTCGTTTGACCAAGAGCCGATTGCGACTCCGGAGATGGGCTGGGATGAACGATTGTTGGGAACGGAGGCGTTGACAGCAAAAGTTGCCGAGCATTGTTACGTTGCGCCCTTCACCGAGGAAGATATCGAACAGTTCATCATTCGCTGGTACAAGGCGCGCGAAGCCTTTCCCGACAAACAACGCGAAGGCATCGAATCGCTCAAGCAGGCCTTGAACAAGAATGACCGCGTGCGGCGCTTGGCGGATAATCCTTCGTTGTTGACCTTGATCGCCCTGATTCATCGCGTCACCGCGAATCTGCCTTTGGGACGCGTGAACCTCTACGACAAAATCGTCGAAGCCTATCTGGAAACGATTCAGAGTTTCAGAAAGCTGAGCGTACCGGCCTCATTGGACGAGATGAAACGCTGGCTGGCCTGCGTCGGCTGGCAGATGCAGGAGCGCCGCGACAGGGATCAGCAGGAAGATTTGCTGGTTCACCGCGCCGAAGTGTTGCAATGGTTGACGGAGGTCATCGCGGAAAAACGAAGCGGCGATGCCGTGCGGCAGGATGCAGAGTTCTTTCTGGAATACGTCGCAAGACGCAGCGGCTTGCTGGTCCCGCGCGGGCCGGACGAATTTTCGTTTGTGCATCTGACGTTTCAGGAATATTTCGCCGCATACACCTTGCGCGGCAAGGTGCGCCGCTTTGATGTAATTGTCAAAGATTGCAAGGCGCGATTACCGCTTTATTACTGGCACGAAACACTCGGCGTGCTATTTGAAATGCTGGCGGAATTAGAGGGCGCGTGTGACGATTTATTCGCGGAACTGAAAACATTTGCGGAGGAAGGTCACAACGAAGTCAAAGGCGCTGCGGCCAGGTTTTTTTCGGAACTCCTGCCGGATGAACAAAACGGGTTAAGTCCGGAGTCCATGCAGTCAGCCGCCGATTTTGTGTTGCGGACAATCAGTCGTGATTACAACAGCAAAGTTATCCAGAACCTGCGCAACCTCCCGTCGTCACAATTCGAGCAATGGGTCAGTGAATGGTTCGACCGGCAATTGCAATCCACTTCGCTAGATGAACTCGGAGTGCATTTTTTCGTTGCGGGCAACGCATTGCTGGACGATTGGCCGTCGCGCTTGCTGGCGTGGGTAAAGGAAAATCCGCAGCGCAAGCTGGACGACCTGCAGGTCGCGCAGATCGCGTTGTTTGCAACGCGTGATGATGACTGCTATCACCAAATTAGTCATTGGGCGGTAGCCAGAATGTCGTTGCTGCGCTGGCTTGCGCCGATCACTTTCTACTTCGACTCGCTGAGTCTGGCGGGTGCGTATCGAAAGGAATTGGATACGCATCCCGAGCATTCCGTGCGACGGCAACTGTTGTTGGAGTCCCATGAGTTGTTGGTAATCTGGAGAGGGCAACTACTGCGGCTGACAACAGCTACCGGATGGCGATCTCGCTCTCGCGATTTTATCGCCCCAGCCAGCGTCGCAAAATTCGCCCGCCGTGGTGGTTATTGAAGGACTGCTCTTTGCTCCGGATGCGCTGGCGGAAGAATACGCTGCTGGCATAAGCGCAATGCGGCAGCTTGCGTCCGCGCCGGACGATTGGACTCGTTTTTGCCAGGCTATACGGCCTTGCTGGCGCTTGGCGCCGGCTCTCCAGCCCTGTTCGCGGAACAAAACGCGCTGGTCGAAAAAGGCATCCGGCAGCCTGCTCAATTTACTTTCCCCGCCGCGCTCCGCGCTGAAACCGACACGCAGGTTTTTCGCGTGCAGTTGCCCGACCTCTTCAAGCTGATCTTCCTCCACGATCCGGACGATCCAAAAACGCATTGGTTGCAGTCGAAGGTTTTCGACCCGGCGCATCCGGCATCGAAGTATTTCCTTTCCAAGCCGTGCGAATTTTTCATACTCGCCGCCGACGCACTCGATCCCAAAGCCGAAACTGAGTTGGGGCAATGGCGCAGGAGGATCAAGGACGCGGGATGAACTCGGTGTAAAGAGACCCGCAGCGAAAAGTAGGAGAGCTCCAAATCCAAGAAAGTGTTTCAGTGCGCATTTGAATCCGGGTGGTATTCTCGAAAAGGGTTGTGCGGTAACGACCCCGTCACCCCATACACAAGCTCAATAGCATGATCCTACAACGACAGGCCGAAGCCTATCCGCGTGCGCATAGCGCACCCTACATGGCTGATAACCGAATGTTCAATCATAACCCAGACTCTGTAGTGCCCGTTCGTTATCGGACCAGCCGTGTTTCACTTTGACCCAGAGTTCGAGGTATACCTTTTTACCCATCAATTTTTCAAGATCCAACCGGGCCTGTTGGCCAATGGTTTTCAGCACGCTGCCGTCTTTTCCAATCACGATCGATTTCTGAGATTCCCGGTCCACCCAGATGATCGCATGAAGGCGGAGCAGCTTTTCCGCGTCGACAAACTGTTCGATCTCCACTGTAATCTCGTAAGGCAATTCTTTTGCCAGCCTTCGAACCAGTTTCTCACGGATGATTTCGGCCGCAAAAAATCGCTCGCTTCGGTCGCTGATCTGATCGTCCGGGAAAACCGGTTCTGCTTCCGGCAGCGCGGCCAGGATATTTCGCTCCAGAACATCCAGATTGGTCCCCTGCAACGCGGACACCGGTACGATCGATGAGAACGGGTAGGTGTTACCGACATCCTTCAGGAACGGGAGACATTCTTCCTTGCGTTCGACGCGATCGATCTTGTTGATCACGAACAGCACCGGGACAGCCACTTTTTCGAGCATCGAGAGAATGATCGGGTCGTATCCGTGCCACCTCGGGATATCGGTGACCCATACCACCAGGTCCACACCGGAAAGGGACCTCTTTGCGGTGCGATTCAAATATCGATTCAAAGCTTTTTTTTCATCTCCATGCAGCCCTGGGGTATCGACATAAATAGCCTGGCCTTCCGGATGAGTCTTGATACCCAGAATCCGATGGCGCGTGGTTTGAGGCTTCCTCGAGGTGATGCTGATTTTCTGGCCGACCAGATGATTGAGCAGGGTCGATTTCCCGACATTCGGACGGCCTATTAGGGCTATGTAACCCGATCTCATGGAGGACAGCGCATCAATTTACAACGTTGCCGAAAAATGGGTTGATCCGGGGCTGAATCGAGAAGCGCTCAACCCAATAGATCGAGAACGGTTTGCGCGGCCTGTTGTTCCGCTCTTTTCCGTGAGGAGCCGATCCCAAGCTGGCACGTATCCAGGGGTTCCACCTCGCATTCTACACAAAAATTTTGCTGGTGCGGCAGGCCGGAAGTGGATTTGAGTGTATAACTCGGCAATTTGAGTCCCTTCGACTGCATCAATTCCTGCAGTCTCGTTTTGGGATCTTTCTCCCAGTTATCCAGCGTTAAATCGTCCATTCGATTCGCGAACAGACCCAGTACCCAGGCTTGACAGGCTGCATAGCCCTGATCTTTATAAAGCGCGCCGATCAGCGCTTCGATCGCATCCGACAGAATGGAGTCGCGCCGATAGCCGCCGCTTTTCATTTCCCCGGAACCCAGAATCAGGAAATCCCCGAGATCGACATTTCGGGCGAGTTCGGCTAGAGAACCCTGGTTGACCAGGTTGGATCGAAGACGACTCAACACGCCTTCGTCGGCTTTCGGAAACTTCTCGTAAAGGGTTTCGGCGATCACGAAGCCCAAGATCGAATCACCCAGAAATTCCAGGCGTTCATTATTCGGCGATGCTGCGCTGCGATGCGTCAGCGCAATTTGCATCAGTGTCTTATCGATGAATTTCAGGCCGAGCTTCCTGCCGAGAATTTCCGGGTCCAAAATCACCTTGTCCCCGCCTCGTAATTTTCGGTGAAATACACCAGCACATCCAGATTACCGAAAATCTTCTCGATGACTTCATAATCGATTGTAACCGAGACATAGGTCGGGGTCTTCACGATCTTGATATTTTCGGCGCGTATGTGATCGACCATGTTGACGTCGAGTCGTTTCTGCACCGTATCCAGGATCTTGGCCTTGCTGTAGGTTTCCATGCCCCCTTCGCGTTTAAGCGAGGACATCGCATCCATAACTTTGAAATGGTTCATATAAATCGGTGCGATTTTGAGTATCAGCAGGGCAAAAAAGCCGATTACGAACAAAATCACCATAATTGAAACAAAAGTCAGCCCTTTCTGATTCGTGGAACCCCGTGGCATAACGGCTATCCTCTGAAGTAAACAACGATAACTAGTAGTCAGTCATGTTAAATCGAAGTGACTCGTCACCCCGGCAGGGATTGACGGGGTCCAGAACACAAGGATGTGATCGACTCGGTTTCCGTCCTTGGGCACTGGATTCCGGCAATCCCTGCCCGAATGACGGACCCATGCCATTCATGTTGACTGCCTACTAGAGTGATACGATTTTTTTTAGTTTCGGAGCGTGCTACAAAGTTGGACCTGACCCTCATGCGCGCACTCATGCGCGGACGGGATCGGAGAGCGAGTATGGCCGGGACATTCCGGCTGGATGAGAAAAGTTCATTCACTCTGCCGCGCAAATCGCAGAGCCTTGTAACGCCTATTTCGTCGCGCGCACGCCCTGGAATTCAATCTCTGCACGCCGGTTTTGCCGGCGTCCGTCGACAGTGTCGTTCGGAGCAACCGGTTCTGTAGGTCCCTTGCCGGCGGTAGATATCAAATTGGCGTCCAGCCCCTCGTCCACAAGATACGACTTCACGGCCACCGCGCGGCGCTGCGACAGCCTGTCGTTGTACCGCGCCGGACCGATACTGTCGGTATGGCCGGTGACCAACACTACCTGCCAGGTTACGTCGGTCATCTTCGCCACGTCGGCCAGCAGCTTAGGCTGATCCTGAGACCGGACTCCCGATCGATCGAAATCGAAATTCGCGATAGCCTTGACGCGCACCGGTGCCACGTTGGCGGTTCCCGTTGTCTGCTGCTGCGCTTCTGACACCGCCATGAGCATACAGAGTGCCATTGAGATTATCGTGGCACGAATCGTCATACCCCCTCCTGATTGATGTTGAGTAATGTGGATCATTTTAACTTGCTCGACATGCCGAAGCAATTCCTTTCGCGACGGCGAGCACACTCCAGCGCGCGTTCAGGTCGAGACCCAGCGGTACCTGGCGCCACTTCGGATGGCCGCGGCTGCGCAGAGTCGCCTGTCCTTCGCACATCGCTTTCACCAGTGCGCCAACGGCCCCCGAGCTTTCGGTATCGCCATGAGCGGTGGTCACCAGGAAAGACATCACCGCCAGGCTGGCGGCGTCCTGCTTGAGCCAGCTGGTGTGGTCCTGCGCGCGGATGGTCGCGGGCAGGTACGCCGTCGTCCCGCGCCGGCTGGCCGGGTGATCGCGATCCACGGCGAGTAGCGCTATCGATGCCAGGACCGCGGCTCCCTGTCTTTCCAACAGCGCTGCCGGGGCTATACCGACCAGCACGATTGCATCCACACTGCGTTCATCAAGCAACTTGTGCAACGCTTCCGTGAGGGAGAAATGGGTAGCCCGTTTCGGCGCACCGCCGAACATCGCGCGATAGACCCCCGTCGCGGTAATGCTACCACCGCTTGCTGTCGGTCCGACGTCGATCGTTTTCCCTTGCAGTTCATGTACGTACCGCAAACCCGAGTCGGCGCGAGCGATGAACAGAATTTCGTCCGATTGCAGCGGTGCGACCACCCTCAGATTCTTCATTGCTCTTAACGCCCGTGCGTCGCCCTGCCGAGCGTGTTGCCGCATCAACTGCAATACGTCGTACTGAACGATAGCGAGCGCCGTATAGTCACCTTTCTCCGCGCCGAGTCGGTACAAATCTTCGATCGCCTCGTGTCCCGGTAACAAGCGCAGATCGATCCCGGCTTCGGGTGCAATCCACCGTGCCAGATCCGCCGCCATGACAGCGCCGCTTCCATTGTCCGCTTCGGCGAAGATCGTCAGCGGCTGGCGCACTTCACCATTTTGGGCCGGATACAGCCGATCACGTTGCTCTGTCTGGACGACCATCGGCGGCAGTATTCGCGCCGGAGTCGTCGCCGGCGCAGTGACCGACGCAAACGGCAAGCTCCGCGACGATCGATCCGCAATCATCGATTCTCGGGCCAGGCGCCACGGATGCCAAAGCAGCATAAGCATCGCCGCTGCGGCTACGGGAACCGACAACCATCGGACCGGGCGACGGTACCGGATATTCGGTACGTAGACATCGCCCTTACGATAAGGGTTCGCGACCGAATGACCGGCGTCGGTACGCTGCGCCGTTTCGAATGACACTGAATTCTCGTTCGTTTTCGGCCACGCGATCGCCACCGTTAGCGGAATATCCGGCAAAATCGATCCGCCCCTCTGGGTTTGTAATATAGACCCCGTGACCGGATCGGATATGATCGAGCCGTCTACCCGCTCGCGGACGGTATCAATGAGAACCTTTTTTGAAAGTTTGCCTGGAGTCGATGTAATTTCCTCACTTAGTAAAGTAGAAACACTTGGATTGCCCTTTTTCAAAAGTTTGCCTGGAGTCGATGTGATTTGTAACTTACAGCCTATTTTAGTCAGGCAACCGTGTTTTACCCGCCAGAACAGGATAGAGGCGGCTTTCAAAAGATTTTTCAACCTCGCTTTTAGGGACAGCGTCTTTGGAATCGGCGCCGGAGCTCGACCGCCGCTCGCGCTTTGCGTGGTACCTAATAGTTGCGCGCCTGCCGGCGACGCGCGTGCTGCGACCTCCGGCAGCGGTGGCGGGCTGTATCCGTTCGGCAGTATCGGTTGCGCCGGCGTGGGATGAGACCAGGGCAGCAAACGCAGGCTGGCGTCACCGAAGCCGGCCACGCGATCTCCAAACCGAGCGAGGATCGCCGAATTGGCCGCGTCGCGCATCGAGAGCAACACGTTTACCCTCAACGAGGGACGCGTCACAATGTCGACGAAGGCGTCGCCGAATGTGCGGCTTTCGCCAGTGGCGGCCGGCTGCTCCAGAAATCGTTCGAACTGATCGAAGATCAAGAACAATCGGCTGTTCTGGTCTCGGCCCAGCGATTCGAGTTGATCAACTAGCGTAACGGCCGACCCGGTCGGGTCGCCGCGACCACTGTCCGCCGGCGCGGTTGCTTGCAATTGCGAGCGTATTGCGGCGGACAGGGCGGCTAGTGGTGCCTCGGTCCAGTTATTGAAGATCAACGCGATTTCGCGCCCGGAATCCTTTGCAAAACCCAGTCGCAGCAGCGGCAGCACTTCGCGTTCTAGCAGTGTCGTCTTTCCAGCGCCGGCTTCACCGTACAACAGGACCAGGCGCGATTCACGCAGAAGCTCTGCGAAGAACTGCGCCACGGCTTCGCGCGGGCGCCATGGCGCCGTAGTAGGGTTTGCCTCAGCGGGCGAGTCCATCGTGCATGACTCGGTTGGGAGCATAGGCGTACAGATAAATAAACAGGCTTTTCTGTTAAACGGAAACGTACTACAGAACCGCTGGTCTGTCAATGCTGATGGTGATCCCAAAATCCGCGCTTGGATTTTAAAGGTAGGAATACAATGTGACCGAGGTAGTGCGCCTTCATTGCGTCTCTTCACACTTGAAGCGTCGCCTCAACCCCAACATGGCACGGGCGTAGCAGGCGCGACCGTGCTCAACAGTGGATAGTCGGTATATCCGCGCTCCGCGCCTCCGTACAACGTCTCCTGATTCAATTGCGCAAGCGGAGCATCGAATTAAACGAGTCACGAGATCCGGATTCGCGATAAACGGTTTGCCGGACGCGATCAAGTCGGCTCGGCTTTCCGCGATCGCCGCGTTCCGCGCGCCTCGCCGGTACGCCTCGATGATTCCAGGAATCTCGTCAGTTTCGAGCGCGCGCGGAGTCGGGTGATCTTCGAAGCCGTTCGCGGTATAGGCCTGGCCCTTCGGCCGAATCGCCGAGGGTGCGACCGGCAACTGGCCGTTCGGCTGAAACGACTGGTGCGAGATACGGGCGACGTGCCAAAGCTGCAGGAAAATTCTCCCGCCCGTGGCATGCACCGCGCTGGTCACTTGCTTCCAGCCTTCGACCTGATCCTCGGAGTGAATTCCCGGCGTCGAAATGTAACCCTGACCTTCGGGTGCGATCTGCGTTGCTTCGGCGATGATGAGGCCCGCGCTCGCGCGTTGCGCGTAATACAGCGCGTTCAGCGCATGCGGCACGTTGCCGTTTCCCGCGCGGCTGCGCGTGAGGGGCGCCATGACGATGCGATTGGGAAGGTCGTACGGGCCCAGCTTTATCGGGCTGAAAAGATCCGGAAACATACGCACTCCTTGGTTCGGGAAGCTTCGCCGCGAGGACGTCCACCTTCTCGATCGAAGGCGGCTTCGAAAAAAGCTCGGATGCCTTCGCGATCAGCGCCGCGGGACTTTGCCGGAGAGTTGTGCCTGCCTTCCCGATTCGTCGGGAAAGGAATCAAAAATGCCGTAGGTCGAAGGTCCAAGTTTGATCGCATACCACGTGGTCGTCGCGGGTTCTTCCTGAACAAGCGGTAAACCGCCCTTGAGAAAATCCTCAACGGCGGCTTCCTTTCCGGGTTTCGCTTCGAGTCTGACCAATAACGCTACTTTAACCATGATTTTCTCCTTTCACGTTTGACATGCTGTTATAAATCGCTCCCGATCTTCGCAACCGATAGACCCGCTTCGCATTCGCCACTCACCTTCTGCGCTTCGCCACGTCACGCAAGCCAGCACTTCGTACCGCCAAGCTGCTCGGGACACCCCGGCAAACGCGAGCTAGAAACGGTCTCACTCGGAGATTACGTTTTGCGCTGAGGCGGGTATAGTCCTGCCCGGTATGGCCGTTGATACGCCACCCTAACACCCCCACCGCTGATGCCCAATACTCGTTTCACTTCCTTGCGGCAATGGCTTGTAGCTGCCACGATTCGAAGATATTGACGCCCTGTACGTTTTGCTGCGCAATTTGAACCATGGCATACGCCACGCTGCTTGCTTCGATGGCCCGATATTTCCGCAAAGGCCCGACAAACAAGAATGAAAGCCGCTTGGAGGCAAAAATCCCCACTTTCTCACCGAGGCGGAATTCCTGGCGCTCACCCAAAAGCAGGGAGGGCCGGAGGATTTGCAGGCCGCGTAACGGCAGCTTGGCGAGCGCAGCCTCGACTTCGCCGCCAGTTGTAGCTCTTGCGTTGGCTACGTCGGTCGAGCGCCGGGTACAGCCTTCGCTGGGTTTGATAGAAGAAATCCCCGATTCGCTCATAGTTTCCGCGAATCCCATAGTATTGGTAGTATCCTCTCAGCTTGGCCGCGAGCTGGGCGAAGAATTCCCGTTTGGGACGGTGGCTATTCTCCCGCATCCAGACTTTGAGTTGGGCCAGCGCCGCCCGGTATTTCCGGGTCGCCGTGCGCCGTTTCACCAGAGGTTTACGCCAGCGGCTCAAATCCCGTACTGCGTCCAGCGCCCCGCGACCGGGACTAAGCCTTCCTGCACGGCAGAA
Organism: Methylococcales bacterium; assembly: GCA_050740335.1. GTDB lineage: Bacteria > Pseudomonadota > Gammaproteobacteria > Methylococcales > UBA1147 > UBA1147. The sequence continues at coordinate 11,865 of JBOICY010000073.1, forward strand.
AGTCGGCTTCATAGATCGCTTCCAGTATCTTGGTGACCGCCATTTGCAGGACTTGATCCGCGATCGCCGGAATTCCCAAGGGGCGCAGTTTGCCGTTGAGCTTGGGAATGGTTTGTCTGAGTACCTGCCTTTGGACCGCTAGGATTCCGCTTTGACCGTCGCCACCAGTTCCGTCAGATTGGCCAACAGGTTCCCCGCATACCCACGCGCCGTCAGCCGGTCTACACCCGCCGCCGCCCGTAAATTGACGAATCGCCAGCACCCCATCAGAAAAAACGACCGTTAACAGCCCAAATAAATTGCCGAACCGATCGGTCTTATCGATTGACGCTTGGTTCGCTATTCCCCGCACTGTGGTTTGCATAAGTTTGTCTGCCGTCCTTCACGCCCGGCTTAGGTTTCCTGTGCAGGCTGCGTAACACGGCTGGCCCCTTCCCCTTGTGATCGGCAATGATTCGCCACCTCCTTGTGGCTCACCCTGCGGGTGCTTCGCATCCAATTCTGCTCCCGGCAGAATTGTCCCGTCTCCGAGTAGTATGGGCCAGTCTGACTTCCCAATGGTCTTTCGCCCGCCTTCTATTGGGTTGGCAAGGCGTACCTGAAAATCGGGCTCGATATCGGTTTCGGCTTAGCTCCGTTTCCGGGTTTCCCCGACCGTGGCTCATTATCCGCATACCCTGTCGCTCCCCTCGGAACCAATGGGATCTCTCAAGTTCTCAACGCTTCTCTTTCCCTGCCTGCCAGGCGCTCGGACCCCGACAGGCCCCCGGGAATCTCACCCTGCTGAAACCTCCGAGCGAAGTTTGTGTTCTCTGTCATCCGCCTGGGCTGATGCGCACCCTCCCTGACGCGCACCCTTCGGGCGCTACGCGTCCTATTTCGTTCCCGACGAAATAGTCCCGGCGGTGCCACAAGATCTCGTTCATAGTCTCCGTGTAACGATTCCTCTGTGTTGGCTTCCGTCACCTTAACCACGTCGCCACCTGTATTGCTGCTTTTAACGAGGCTGTAATCGCTTCAGGGTGGTGCGACACCCCTCTGGCCTACGCAATACTCTGTCTACGCTTCACGACTCTCGTTCGCCTGTCGCCGCCGGTTTAACCCCGCAGCTACCGCTCCGCCAGCCGCGCAAGACTCGATACGGGGGCAGGTGGTTAACCCTTACCGGACAGGGTCTTTCACCCTGCAAGAAACGTCAAGCTTCGCTTGACGCACTAAGGACATAAGCAGGAATAAGTTGAACAAATTTTCTGCATTCAGGCATTTAATATGCGAGATTTGTTGATATATTGTTCAAGTTAGTTTTGCTTGATGACTAAGCACTTCGGGGTTGGTGCCAATGCCATTTTCAAAGCGGGTACTGAATGAATACCGGGTATTTGATAGAACTCCGCTGTCAGTTGAAATTGCCCCTTTTCCCTCTTTGAGACCACCTTGCCAAACTGCTTAAGCCTTTCGTTTCATGTTGTTTTCCTCTAAAAAATGATGAGGGCGCCTCGATTGCTTCGAAGCGCCGCGAGCGAGCCTTGCTCGCCTCATTTGCCTGTTGCACCTAAATCCTGCAAGCGCTAATTTCCTAGATAAATTAGGGCGAACATCGGCCTGCCAAGGTGGATATTTTGACAACCGAACCACTGCGGAACGGTCTGTGTTGGTCAAGAATGCGGAGATGGGAGC
>JBOICY010000074.1:0-15608 GCA_050740335.1 Methylococcales bacterium
CAACATGATACCCTGATCAAAGACCTGCAAAAGTTGAAAAGCGAATGCAATTTTGTGTTAAACCTTTGTGATGAAGGTTATAACAACGAAGCCTCAAAGGAATTGCATGTCGCCGCGCTGTTGGAAATATTCAGTTTTCAATATTCAGGCGGTACACCACAATGCCTTTCTTACTGTTTCGACAAGTCGTTGACCCGTGGTATCGCCACGGAAATGGATATTCCGGTTCCAAGGGCTTTTGTGATCAAACCGGAAGACATTCAATTTTTCGAGTTTCCGCTTACGTTTCCGGTTATCGTAAAACCCAATTTCGGTGATTCCAGTTTCGGGATTACTCAAAAAAGCGTTTGTTACGACTTGCAATCACTCGAAAACGCGATCATCGGTATCCGGGAAAAATGTGGATACAATAATCCGATTCTGGTCGAAACATATCTAACCGGAAAAGATATCAGCGTCGGAATTATCGGTAATCCGCCCACGTCCTATACGATACTTCCCATCATCGAAGAAGATTATTCGGCCCTCCCGCGGGGATTGCCAAGAATTTGCGGATATGAAGCAAAATGGGACCCGAGCTCACCCTATTGGAAGATCAAATCGGTACCCGCGAACCTGTCGGAAGACGTCGAGAGGTTCCTGGGCGCAAGTTGCCTGAAATTGTTCGAACGACTGGGTTGCCGGGATTATGCGCGCTTTGACTGGCGCCTGGATGAAAATGGCACGCCCAGGCTCCTGGAGGTCAACCCGAATCCGGGCTGGTGTTGGGATGGACACTTGGCGAAAATGGCGCAATTGCAGGACATGTCCTACGGGGATATGCTCGAAAGTATTTTGGACGCCTGTAAAAGTCGCATTCCATTGCCGGCTGAAAAGGTTGAAAACAATCCGTTCGGATGACGGCTTTTAAACGATCGCGAGACTCGAAAGCGAAGCGCTGCCGGTAGGAATCACGGCCCATTCCTTCGGAAGAAGAGGGCAGTCAACAGTTCGTGCCGGAACCGTCGCGGTTGGCCGGTGGCCTCGGATTCATCCGGCTACGGAGCAGCGGAAAGTAACTGCTCGATATAGTTCGATGGAATCGCGAAGCTGATCCCGCTCGGAGCGCTCAATGCATACTCCTTGCGTTCCTTGACGAAAACCATATTGATCATTCCGACCACCACACCGCTTTCCATATCGTACAAAGGCCCGCCGCTGTTACCAGGATAGGCCGTGCCGTCGAGCTGGATAACCGTGAAGGGGTCGCGAAGTTGTCTGATCACGGTCGGGTTCAGCTGCAGGCCGCGCATCGCGGGTTGAACGATCGGCGTCAGCGCGGAGACCATGGCGCGGTGGGTAACCGGGACAAAGCCCAGTATCTGACCGATCGGGAAACCGGTAAAAGCCAGCATTTCACCTTCCCGAACCGGTCCGCGCCCTCCGATCGCCAGGGTGGGCAAAGGGTCCCCGCCAATCTTCAGTATGGCAACATCGTGCTGGTCATCGAAACGATGCAGCGCGGCCCGGCGGGTTCCGGTCTGGAATCCGGCGGCCGAAAAGATTTCCAGGACCCTTTTTAGGGAGTTTGCCTTGGTTTGGAATGAGGTGCGCGCAAGTGGCGATACTCAGCCCATCACGGACAGCGAAGCCCGTTCCGAGAAGATAATAAGGCGGGACGTCCGCGGGATCGAAGGTCCCGACGCCAACGATGCTCTGCTTCACATTGGCGACGAGATCCGGGAATTTCGAAGCCTCCGCCGCGAACAGAGGGCCAGGTTCAATCAGCGCCAATACTCCGAGCAGCCCCGCAGCAACGATACCAAATCGCCGCGCCGATCGCTCGGAAAAGGGATCGGCTGTTTGTCGATTGGTAAAGTAAGCCACGCCTATTGTCATTTAGGGTGTTGTAGATTAATCATTTCACAAAACTTGCGACTCGACTCCCCGTTCCTTATCCGCCTCTGCCGATCCGCGCAAGAATCGCTTTCGTGGCGGTCATGGCGAGCGGCTTGATCTCGTACCAGAGCGGATGTAAAAGGTAACGGAGCACTCCAATCCAGAGCAGACCACAGAAGACCCCACCACCCACCCCGATAGCAATGTAATTGAATTCATCGATCGGCATCCAGCTTACCCAAGCGATCAGCGGGATGACGACGATCAGTGTCACTTGAAGACTGGGCCCGAGCGCTCCGACCACGTCCAGCAGTGACAACCTGACAATTCGAGTGAGATAGCGATGGGAAAGCAGCGCACCGAATACCGAGGCCGCCAGTAAACCCCAGCAAGCGCCCGTCAAGCCGAATGGTATGGCCGCCAGCAACCCTATAATGCGCGCGCCCTGGATACAAATCTGCAGTTGGTTCCCCTCTTTCGCCTTGCCGAGCGCCAACAATGCTTCCGTCGCCGGGTAGGACAACAGCTCGATCGCGCCCGCGACACAAAGGACCTTCGCAAATGGCACCGTCTCCATCCACTGTGGCCCGTACAGGAGCCGGATCACGGAATAGGCGCAAACACCCAGAAAAGCCATGAAAGGCCAACCGATTGTGGTCAGATAGGACAGCGTCTTAAGCAGTGCGCGCCGCGGTGTACCCTCTTCACGCGCCTCATTGGCGAAGTACGGCAGGCATACCGGGAGAATGGACCGCAGTATAAGCCGGTTGAAAAGCTCGACCGTACCATACGCTCGGTTGAACATGCCGACCTCGGCCATGTTCTGCGCCCAGCCAATAATCATTTCCGGTGCGCCCTTGCCGACCTGTGGGAAAATGTAGATACCGCTTGCGAATTTGCCGAACTGTACAACCCGCCCCACCCCTTTTAGACCGGGCCATTTCGGAAAACCCACGGGGCGCAGCCACACCGACGACAGCACGGTGACGATCACACCCGCGAGGGAAGCCCATGCGAGGCTCATAAAGCCAAAGTCCAGGAAGGCAAGTACGACACCCACCACGGTCGATGCTGTATTCGCAAGTAGTCCGATGATAAAGATTCGCTTGAAGTTCATCTCGCGACGAAACCACGCTATCGTAACCGCGCCGAAGGGAATCAGCAGGAAATTGAGCGATTGGACGCGCATCACATCGGACACCCCGGGCGATCGATAGAACGAGGCCAATGTCGGGGCGAGGCAGAAAAGCAGCACCGCCATGATCCAGGACACCGTGATATTTACCGCGAGCGAAGCCCTTATAGTGTCGTCCGAGACTTCAGGTTCCTGGATCAGGTATTCGGCGACGCCGAAATCACGAAAAGTGCTGGCCAAGGCCGCAAAAACAGCCGCCACGGCAAACACCCCGGTCTGCTCGGGAGTGAGGATTCGTGCAATGATAACCGTGCCGACCAATTGCAGTACGAGCCCAGTATAACTATCCAGAGCCGAATACGCGAGTGACTCGCGGATTGTCTTCATGCTCAATCCGTGACCCGACCGATCGGCTCTTGCGTCGCAAACCGTCGCGCCACTCGGCCAGTATCGCCTCGGACGATTCTCCGATTACCGAATGGAATCACGGGATCGGGCCCGATGAAATCCGGGCGTTCAAACCCAAAGTTCATCCATCCCTCGCTTCGAGGTCTCCGATAACCTCATAGCCCGCCGAAGCTCGATCGCAATCAAACCCCCACTGAACTGAAAAGAACCGGAATACAGGACTTGCGCCCGCGGCGCCCACGAAAGAAATTGACAAGATAAAGACGATTTAATTAAATGGAGCACTTTTCCAGTCTGATTCGCTTAGCATATGTCGCAATGTATCTAAAAGCGATTAATTTTTTAACATGTTTTCCGAACTTGATTGATCTTTGATCAACGAAATATATCTTTACTTAAACGTAAGCAATCTTAAAGATTGTTTATTATAACATGAAAACGATCAAAAGTATAGCATCGGCCGTTCGTCTCAACATAATGGAAGGGATATTGGTAACGCTGGCTTTCGTTTTCTTTCTGCTGACCATCAAGCAGGGTCACGATTGGGGCGACGATTTCGCGCAATATATAAGTCACGGGAAAAATATTGCGGAAGGAACGCCTTATAAGAACACAGGTTATATCTTCAACTCTTACAGCTGGTGGATCGGGCCGCAAACGTACCCGCCTGTATTTCCTTTTTTATTATCTACTGTTTATGTAATATATGGACTGAACCTGAACGCAATGCGAATCATGATATTGATTTGCTATCTATTGTTTCTAATAACGTTTGTCTTATATTGTAAAAAAATACTGCAAAGCGATATTGCCAGGATATCCGCTTTATTAATGGTGGCGTTTTCCCCCTTACACTGGGATATAAAAAACAGCGTAATTTCCGAAATTCCGTTTTTGATGTTCTTTTATTTTGGATTGCTGCTATCTGACAAAATAGAAACCTTACAACAACAAGGTCACAAAGCAATCGTTGCGGCTATCGCGTTCGGCGTCGTTTGCTATCTGGCATATGGAACCAGAAGCGTCGGATTGTTCCTTATAGTAGCTTACTTTATTAGTCAATTATATAATCGTAGAGGAAACAGTAGCGCGGTATATTGCCCGGCTTTCCTTTTTGTAATACTATTCGTTTTACAAGACATTGGATTACATACCGATAAATCATATATTGACTCGATGGAGAAACTAGGCTATGAGCATCCTTCCGGTAACGCTACGAATTATTTAGACAATCTATACCAATACGGGCTTTTTTTTCTAAATAATATCACGCGCAACCTGGTCTTATACATGAAGGAGATCAAATGGTACTGGGAGAGCGGTTCGAATGGCGTTATTGCAGGAATTGTGGCCATGGCAACAGGCCTTTTATGCGGGCTCGGGTTTATTAGGATTATAAAGGTATCTGTGTCCACCGGGGACGTATTCTTCGTCGCTTACTTCCTGTTTTTGCTGGCGGCACCATTCTTTCAAGGTACCAGGTACCTATTGCCTATCTTTCCACTGTATGCGATATATATTTTCAAAGCCTTTGACTATAAATTGCAACAACGCGATGTCACGGTTAAAAAATTCACTAACATGGTAGCAATAGCGGTCATCGCGAGTATATATGTAGTTAATTATTTTAAAGTAGACTATTCTCCTTACAAATATGGTATCGGTACCCAGGCTTCTAAAGAGATGTTCGATTATATTAAGAACGATACCCCGAGGGATAGCCTGATAATTTTTCAAAAGCCCAGGGCGATGGCGTTATTAGGTGAAAGAAAATCGTCCTCCTATCATTACGGGTATGGTAAAAAACTCGACGCAACAAAAATAGAGAAATTTTTGCGGGATATTAAGGCGACTCATATCGTTATAAGCAAGGGTGTATGGGGCGAGGAAGAATGGGATCTCTACGTAAAGTGGGTGAAATCGGAAAATACTTTTTTGGTTGAAAAATATCATAACAGTGATTTTTCGGTGTATGGCATCCGCGCGTACAATTAGCTGAAGTTGTTGGTTTAGTGGCGAAAGGCTCGACGACACTTCGAGAAAGCGGTCACCGATCCGGCAGGCCTTTCATGCGGCTGATTAGTTGATTCAGGCCGATTCTTTTCCGGAAAAATTCGTCTAAGAGACGATGTGTCAAGCGCCGTGGAGGTAAAGGCAGGTTCGCGTTGACTTTTCGACGGTATAATATTCGGGAATGCTCGGAATTGGCGTCTAATAAAGACCAGAGCAGCGCATATTGTCCGGTTCTGTGACCCAAATATTCGTAATAATAGCCATAGTCCCGAAACGGATAATCGTCGGCATGATAAGACAGGTGCCCGAATTTCCTGGCCGCCATGATCAGTACATCGGCGATTCTCTGACACTGAAACCGTTCCTTGCCCTGAAACGTAGTCGTACATCGACTTGTCAGGCCTTCCGCGAATTCATCGTCACAATCGCGTTTCGTGAATTGATAGGTATAGTAACCGTGCCGGTAACATAAATCGTGGCGCACACACTCGGAATGGAAGACCTCGGAAAATAAACCCCGGCGTTCCGGAAATAACGATTGCAATGCAAAATCGGCCAGCGCGTTCACACTGCAGCCGGTTGGATAACTCACGATCTCGGGACCTTCGTGTTCCCAAGGCAGATAAATATTCAAATTATATACACTACCGGGTTGATAAGGGCGGAAAAATTCCTGAAGGGCCGATGCGTTCAGAGAATACAGAGCCAATAGAATCAGGCCGATTTTGTTCATTGGGCGGATTTTCCGAAAATTCCCGGCAAATGGCACTAGAAAAACACTTCTCCGAAACCCTGTCAAACCGGAATTTCACAGCGCTTCGACTGGAATGCGCTCTACGTCGCTTTCCAGTAAACTGGTAAAATTTACATCCTGGTGGCAAAGCAGGCCTCAAAATAGACCGATCATCCGGGTTCCCGAATATCACTTTAACAAAACTAGAACAATCGAGGAAAAATTATGGGATGGCTAGTCGTAGGGTTTTTGCTGATTCTGATCCTTACCGTGATCGCGCGAATTCAATCCAAACGGAAAAGGCCGGGTAGACACCGGGTCGCGGATGTGGAAGTCTACGACCGGGTAGAGCGCGAGTGTCTGCAAAGCGGCGCAAGACAGGGGGAATTTGAAATCGACCTGGCCGAGATCTCCGACTTGAGCTGGCTCGAGCTTGGCACTCATGAATTTTCCAAGGATCAATTCCGAACCACGGTCAAATGGCGCAACCAGGGCAATCAATGTATCTACAAATTCGTGGCGACCACGGGCGAAGGCGAGAACGGCGTGACCAAGCACTCGAAAAAAAACATTATTCCGCTCGAATCGTAATGCTCGCGAACTCGTGCAGGTTCCATTCGATCCGCATGGAAAGCCTAGCAGTCAGTCATGTTAAATTGCAATGCCCCGTCACCCCGGCAGGGATTGCCGGGGTCCAGAACACCAGGATGTGATCGCTGCAGTGGCCGTCCTTGGCAACTGGATTCCGGCAATCCCTGCCGGAATGACGGATTTATGTGATTCAGATTGATTGCCTACTAGCCCGTCCGTTCACTGGAATGTCCGGAAGGAGCCAAGTAGTTAAAACCGAATTCCTGTTCCCACTCCGACAATAGGCCGTCATGATAGACTCCCTCCACATACTGCTCCGCGCTGCAACCCTGCGGGACTTTTTGCCCGTCGCCAGCGATGACATCGACGGGCAAGTAAGGACGCCGGGCTCTGAGTGCATTCGCCAACCCGCCGTGTCCTGCATAGGCATAGAGAGTACCGTTACACATCAGAACTTCGACAGTCTGTTGTGTGTCTCGAGCGGAATCCGCATCGACTTCGCTTAAGGGGCAGAGCGGCAGAATCGAGCGCGGTGAATACCAGTATCGATGCACCGGACGATTGCGGCGCCAGTCCGCAAACCCGGAAATGATGGTCTGGATGGTATGCTCCGGGGTTGTATAGGTGGTGTCGACGACGAGATCAAAATTGGATAGCCTGGAACAGTCGGCATTGTACAATTGCAGATAGCGCTTGTTTTCACTGCGCTTTCGTTCTTGAAGCTTGAGCATCGCGTCATTTCGATCTTTATAAACAGGCTCGCTGGATCGCTCGGTATCGGCGATCACCCGTTCCGCGGCTCGAACAATGTTGGTTGTCAGATAAACCTTGAATGAGCGCGGCAGAAAATGCCAGGCCATCCTGGAATCCACCACGAGTTCATTGCCGCTGTCACCGAGCGTCCTGACCCGGTCATCGATTTCCTGGTCGATTTCCGGGTGACTTTCGGAATATCGGTTCAACTCCAGCGTCGTCATGCCGTGCTTCGCCGCGATTTCCCGCTGGGTCAGGCCCGTCGAAAAATAGACCGCGTCCAATTCCCGCGCGATCTTTTTCGCGACCAGGCTTTTCCCGCTCGCAAGATCGCCGGTTATAGTAATAATGGACATCGAACTATACTCCCATGCAGGGTTCGGGGCTTCCTACCGAGCGGCGAGCGCTCGGCTCAGCCGGGGTGGGAAAATCTTGAGGCAACTCGGAATGGCAGTCGTAATCAGAAGAAGGGATCATCGAGGTGTCGGCTCTCTGGAATTGTACTGAAGCAACGCAACCGGATTTTTAATGACCGGACCCCGTCCGGATCCAGCGGAATTCGAGCCCGAGTTCCTGAAATGGTTCACAGACCAGCCAATCGCCAATCGCGGCCAACTCGTCTCCAATATAAATTAATGGAATCCGGTCTCTTTCCCAGGGTGGCACCGCGCGTTCCTGAAAAATCTTTTTCAACGCACGGACACCCTGTCTTCCGGGCAGCCGACAGGTTTCTCCCCCCTTTCGAAACCGTACACTGATCCCTTTCCCGGAGAAACCGGGATTATGATCGGCAGATTTCGTCCGGCGGCATTCGAGTACCCCCCCTAGTTCCGGAATTGGCAAGGGGCTGCGAATCGACCACGGGATCACCTGATTCCGATCGAATTTTCCGGGAGAACTAAGTAGATACAGTTCGCCCCGATAGCGCCTCACCTCGGCTTCATCCCATTGAATCCTCGGAAACCGGTCAGGCGCCGCCGTGACCGCCTCGCCGAGTATCCGTCGCAAGTTAATTTCGCTTGGACTGCGATATCCGGATTGTCGAATCCAATGCCGCAAAATCAATCGCTTTTGGCTTTCATCGAATTCGCTCAATTTCGAAATCAGAAGCGTGTTTCGACTCGGTTCGATGACCAATCGAAACCAGGACTCAACCCGCGCATCGATTATTTTACGTGCCTCGGCGCAATGTCTTCCGGATCGAGCCAGGGTTTTATCCATGCCCGGCCAGCGTAACTGGATACGCGGAATAATTTCATGACGCAGATAATTTCGGTCATGAACAGTATCCACGTTACTCGGATCGTCGATCCATTTCAATGCATGCTGGTCCGCGTAAGACCGGATGAATCTCCTCGAAAACCCGAGTAATGGCCGGTGAAGAACACCGGGGCCGAACGCAATCGATTCGGGCATTCCCGAAAGCCCGCTTAACCCGCCGCCGCGGAGCAACTGTAAAAGGATTGTTTCCGCCTGGTCGTCCCGATGCTGGGCGGTCAACACAACGGTATCGCCGGTCATCAGTCCCAGCAGGGCACCATAACGCGCGTTGCGCGCGATTTCCTCAAGACTTCGCCCCGGTTTTGCCGGGAGACCCAGGGCCAACACCCGGCAATTCACATCCAGTTCGGCGCAGGTCGACATACAATGATGGGCCCACTGCCCGGATTCAGGCTGTAATCCGTGGTTTACATAAACCGCGAGGAAGCGATTCCGGTTTGCTTCCCCGGCCCCCTCCGCGCACAAATGCAGTAAAACCGAGGAATCCAGCCCGCCGCTATAGGCGATCAGGAAATCCGCGCGCGGAAACGATCGGTTAAGATCGTTAAAAAAACGTTTCGGACTTTGGGTCACCAGACAACCGGATTTTCATAAGGCGGCTGCTTCAGGCCGCTATTCTTCGAGGTAGTCTCCATAATCCATCAAACGTTTGTAACGCTTCTCGAGCAGATTATCGATCGAATAGGTATCCAGGTCCGCCAGCTGATTGATCAATTCCGCTTTCAGAAATTTCGCGCATTCCGCCACGTCACGGTGCGCTCCACCCAGGGGCTCGCTCACGATCACATCGATCAAACCCAGCTCCCTCAAGCGCGCGGAGGTAATGGCCATGGCTTCGGCCGCGAGTTCGGCCTTATCGGAACTTTTCCACAGAATCGACGCGCAGCCTTCCGGGGAAATCACCGAATAGGTGCTGTATTGAAGCATCATCAACCGGTCACCGACACCGATCGCAAGCGCTCCACCGGAGCCCCCCTCGCCGATTACGGTACAAACGATCGGCACCCGCAACTTCGACATTTCAAATAGATTGCGCGCAATCGCTTCACTCTGTCCGCGTTCCTCCGCGCCGATGCCGGGATAGGCGCCCGGGGTATCGATAAAACAGACCACAGGAAGTTTGAATCGCTCGCCTAATCGCATCAAACGCAAGGCCTTCCGGTAGCCCTCAGGACTCGGCATTCCGAAATTACGATACAGTTTTTCATTGGTATCGTGACCCTTCTGGTGACCCAGCACGACGATCGGCCTGCCCGCGAGCCGGGCGATGCCCCCGACGATGGCCGGGTCATCGCGGAAGCAGCGGTCACCATGCAATTCATTGAAATTTTCAAAAACCAGTTTGATGTAGTCGAGGGTATAGGGTCGTCTGGGATGCCGCGACAGCTGGGAAATCTGCCAGGCCGAAAGCGAGGAAAATATGGACTCGGTTAATTTTCGACTTTTTTCCTCGAGGCGCGAAATCTCTTCCGAGATATTGATCGCATTATCGAAACCGACATTTCGAAGCTCTTCGATTTTTGCCTCGAGATCCGCAATCGGCTGTTCGAAATCTAGAAATTTCAGGTTCATAAGATTATTTATTATTATAAATCCCGAATCGGGATCTTTTATTCCGTTAGGATCCGGTATCCGATCAGCTTCAGGAGTTTTTTTTTGAAAATGGCTAATATTACCGGCTTCTATAAAAGCCTCAAAGAACCTGTTCGACCCGCCCGGACGAGTCCCTGAGTGTCGATCGATTTTCAGAGTCGCACACCCGGCATCGCTCAACCCGCTTTCCCGGAATTCCGGGCTTCCTGGTCCAGCTCCTTCAAGCGTTTAAGTTTCTCGGCGATTTTGATTTCGAGGCCGCGCGGGGCCGGGTCATAATAACGGGAACCGCTCAAGGGGCCCGGAAAATATTCTTCCGCCGCGACATAACCTTCGGGTTCGTCATGTGCATAGCGGTATTCCCGGCCGTAGTGCAACTGTTCCATTAATTTGGTCGGCGCGTTTCGAAGGTGCAGCGGCACCTCGAGGCTTCCTCGATTCCGGGCATCGCGCAACGCCGCTTGATAGGCCTTGTATACCGCATTGCTTTTCGGAGCACAGGCGAGATAGACGACCGCCTGGGCGAGCCCCAGGTCGCCTTCAGGACTACCGAGCCGTTCCAGGCTTTCCCAGGCATTCAAAGCAAGCCCCAGTGCACGCGGATCGGCGTTACCGATATCTTCGGACGCGATCCGTACGATGCGCCGCGCCAGATAAGCCGCATCGCAACCCGCATCCAGCATTCTGCACAGCCAGTATAATGCCGCGTCCGGCGCGCTGCCCCGAACCGATTTATGCAGTGCGGAGATCTGATTGTAAAAATCTTCACCGTGCCGGTCGAAACGCCGTATTCCACCTGAAACCACCGAGCGCACCGTTTCATCCGGGATTTTGGCGAGGACATTGCCGGAACCGGCCAGGTCGGCGGCCAATTCCAACAGATTCAGGAGCTTTCGCGCATCGCCATCGGCCGCGTCAACGACCATTTTTTTAGCCTCGAAACTCATGGCCGTTTCCGGCAATCCGATCCCGCGCTCCGTATCCCGCAGCGCAAAATTCAAGAGCTGCCCGAGCGCTTCCTGGTTGAGGGTCTTCAAAACATAGACCCGAGTCCGGGAGAGCAGTGCGTTGTTCAACGCGAAGGAAGGATTTTCGGTGGTCGCGCCGATAAAATGAATCGTACCGTCCTCGATATGAGGCAAAAAACCATCCTGCTGGGATTTATTGAATCGATGCACCTCGTCGACGAACAGAATGGTCTGGCGCTTTTTGTCCTGAAGCGCGGATTTCGCGCTGGCAACGGCGTCCCGCACATCCTTGATTCCCGACAACACCGCCGAGAGCGCAATAAATTCAGCGTCCGCACAGCGCGCGATCAGCCGCGCCAGGGTCGTTTTTCCAGTGCCGGGAGGCCCCCAAAAAACCATGGAATGCAAGTGCCTGCCCGAGACGGCTTCATACAGGGGTTTACCCTCGGCCAGCACGTGCTCTTGGCCGATAACCTCCTCCAGACAGCGGGGCCGCATCCGATCCGCGAGCGGTTTATAAGGCTCTGCTTCCAAGGTACCACCAAGGTGTCATCGGGAGGGTAGATCGAGAACCGTTTCCTCTATGATCATTTTGCGCTCTGTTGATCAATTCGCCTTGTCTTCAAATACATCGACGCCGACCGGGGCTACAAATTCGAAACGTTCGGATTCGACCGGGCCGTTTATCTTCAAATTCGAAAAGGATATACGCGTAAGCTGGCCGAAGTTGTCGCTGAGTTCCATACTTCCAAGATTCTCTCCCTGAATTCCAATGCTGATAGTCTTAAAACTGTTGTCTTCAGAACGAGGTACCAGGCGAGTCCAGTGCATTCCTTCGCGCTCGCCCTGATCCTCGATCACGAAGTTTTCGTCGAGGCTCACCTCGCCCGTCAGAAGCAGCGCGGGCGTCTAACCGATCGCGTTACCGAGCTGTTTCACGGTGACCTGTTCCAGGTCCACATCGTAAAACCAGACCTTTTCGCCGTTCGCGACGATCTCCTGCTTATAGGGTTTAAGATAATCCCAACGGAACCTGCCGGGCTTGGCCAGCAGGAATGTTCCACTCACGCGCTGCCCGGGACGACCCGCCTCGTCGATCGCAACCTGGTTGAAATCGGCGGACAAAGTTCGCGTACCGGCGAGAAAACGGTTCAGCTGATTCACCGCATCGCCGGCAAATGCCGGCACGCCGCCAACGAGGATCAGCGTCCCGTAAATTAACCAGTAGGAATCAAATTTGGCCGTAATTGGCTTTGTGTTTTTTCTGTTTTTCATCGCTGATTTTGGGGAGGGTTGGCATGCCCGGTTAGTGGCTTCGATTCGTTGCAACGGGCAGGCTGGAATAATTGCGGGAATTTGCCGGGTGTGACCAAAAATCCGCTTCAATCCCTTGGCGGAGCGGGGACCAATACCTCCCTGGAGCCGTTCGTCTCCGCCGCGCTGACCACACCCGCCCGTTCCAACTCTTCGACCATTCTGGCGGCACGATTGTAGCCTATTTTGAATTTTCTTTGGACGCTCGAAATCGATGCCCGGCGTGATTCTGTGACAAAGCGTACCGCCTCATCGTACAAGGGGTCAGACTCGCTTTCTTCATATTCGGATCCACCCGGCGTTCCGGATTCATCAAATTCCCGAGTTATTTCATCGAGATAGACAGCCTCTCCGGTACTCTTGAGGAACTCCACCACCCGGTGCACCTCATGGTCGTCGACAAAGGCGCCGTGAGCCCGGACCGGAATGTTGGTGCCCGCGGGCTGAAAAAGCATATCGCCGTTGCCGAGCAGACTCTCGGCTCCACTCTGATCGATGATGGTCCGCGAGTCGATTTTCGAGGATACCTGGAATGCGATCCGGGTCGGGATATTCGCCTTGATCAATCCGGTGAGTACGTCCACCGAAGGCCGTTGTGTCGCGAGCACCAGATGCAAACCGGCCGCGCGCGCCTTCTGAGCGAGACGCGCGATCAGTTGCTCGACCTTCTTACCGACAATCATCATCATGTCGGCCAGTTCGTCGATCACGATCACGATATTCGGCAACGGCGCCAGCTCCGGCGTTCCCGAAGCATCGCGCGCAAGCGAATCCGAACTCGCGAATGGATCTCTAATCGGTGTCCCGTTTTTTTGCGCTTCCTGGACCTTCCGGTTAAATCCGCCAAGATTACGAACCCCCAACCAGGACATGAGCCGATAGCGGCGCTCCATTTCGGCGACGCACCAGCGCAAGGCATTCGCCGCGTCTTTCATATCGGTGACCACCGGTGTCAACAGATGCGGAATGCCTTCGTACACCGACAATTCCAGCATCTTGGGATCGATCATGATCATGCGAACATCGGCCGGAGTCGACTTATACAGGAGACTCAGAATCATCGTGTTGATCGCCACGGATTTCCCGGACCCCGTGGTTCCGGCCACCAGGAGATGTGGCATTTTGGCCAGATCGGCAATCACCGGCTTGCCGCCGATATCTTTTCCGAGCACCAGGGTCAGCGGAGAAGCCGATTCCTCATAGACCTGCGACGCTAAAACTTCCCTGAGCGCAACGGTCTCGGTTTCTACATTCGGAATTTCAAGGCCGATTACCGTCTTGCCCGGAATGATCTCGACAACCCGGACGCTGCGGACCGACAGCGCGCGCGCGAGATCCTTCGAGAGCCCGCTGACACGGCTGACCTTAACTCCCGCGGCCGGTTGAATTTCGAAGCGCGTGATCACAGGCCCCGGATGCACCTCGACGACCTCGACGTCAACACCGAAATCATGAAGAATCGCCTCGACCTTGCGCGACAGGTCATCGAGCACGGCTTTCGAATAGCCCCTGGCCCTGGAATGATATTCGTCGAGCAGGGCCAGTTGCGGCAAAGTGCCTTCGGCGGGTGGGAGCAAATTCTGCGGTAGTTCCTTCTCAACTCTTTCGGCAGGCGCGATCGGCCTGAAAACGGCTTCGATTCTTGCCGGTTTCGAAGGTTTTGGACTGACCGCGAGGCGCTGCGCGGGCGCTTCCATTTCCGGATATCGTTTCTTCTGATTCATCGAAGTGAGGCGGCTATAAACCGCTCCGAACAATGCACCGATCCTCTCTAAAACAGCCAGTGTGACCTTGCCAGTCGCGTCGATCAATGCAATCCAGGAAAGACCCGTGGACAAGGTGATACCGGCCAGAAATCCGGTCAACAGCAAGACAGTCGCGCCGGTGACCCCGAAGCCATCGATCAAAAACTGTCCGGTTTCTTCCCCGAGCAAACCGCCGCTGGTTTCGGGCAGGCGAATACTGACCCGTACGAAATGGACATAGGCGAGCGAGGCACCGGACACCACGGTCATCCCGAATCCGGTCCATTTCAGCACAGCGCGCCAGCGATTCCGATTATGACCGCTTTCCCGGTAAGCCTGAATTCCACGATAGAGGATCATGATCGGAAAAAACCCGGCCATCAGCCCGAAAACCGTGAGAAAAAAATCCGAAAGCCAGGCGCCGATCGCGCCCCCGGCATTTTTTACCGGCACTCCACCGCCGCTGGACGTCCATCCCGGATCGTCGAGATCGAAGGTCGCGAGTGAAATCAAAAAAAACAAAGCCAGGGCTGTCATTCCGAGCAACAGGACTTCGCGGACGCCGCGGGTCCATTCCGCTCCGGCAGGTTCGGGGTGAGCCCGATTTCGTTGCTGCGCCAAATTCTTATCCGGTTTCTAGTTAATTGAAATATCCTATTATATTTAATGAAAATCTAAATTCAATCCTCCCGAGCCTTGACTGGAGAGAACAAATAAACTGTGCGATTTGCAGCACGTGATTTGTCCGGTTTCATAGGAACCCTCGCGGCTACCCCGATGAACCCGCCCCGAATGATTTATCCAACCGCGCCACATCATTGAAATCTTCGGGACGGGAGGCTAATTCAGTCCCGCTCAGGGCATTCGCGAACGCAGCTCGCGCAATGTAACGGTATAGCAATAGTGGTCCCGGGAAAGGGGTGCACGGTAAGAGTCATTGTAGCCCGTGCAGCGCAGCGGAATACGGGAGATTCGATGGCACGACGATCCCGGATTCCATTTCATTGCATCCAGGCTACGCTTGCTGTCCGGCTCAAGTCATCGTATCGCGCCAGTCAACCTCGCGGCTCAAGCCTCGTTTGACATCCGACGGAACCCGTAAACGGTTCCGCCTTGTATGATTAACTTTTATAAAAAAAGGGTAAACCTTGTTGTGGTTGTGGGTATATGGACATCAGGGATGATGTCCATATACC
>JBOICY010000075.1:0-18023 GCA_050740335.1 Methylococcales bacterium
AGGCTATATCGCTCGGGGGCGGACTGACATTGCGCGGCACCCAGAACGGGGTAGTCATTAAGCGCCGCGACCAACAGGGCGGCAATATTGAGGTAGACGTTGAATTGACCGATCCGGTTTTGAATGACGATGTCGTTTTTGTCAAAGAGCGGCTCTTTTAAGAATCGATATGAACTTTCAACAATTGATTATCATTCTCTGGTCACGCCGATGGATTGCCTTGCTTTCACTCCTGCTGACGGTTTCGACTGCGCTGGTAATCAGCCTGATTTTGCCGAAGCAGTATAGCGCGACCGCATCCTTGGTGATCGATCAACGAGGAGTGGATCCGCTCACCGGATTGACCCTGCCGGTACAGTTGATACCCGGCTACATGGCGACGCAGGTGGACATCATAACCAGTCATAACGTGGCGCGAAAAGTAGTTCGGAAACTCAAATTGACCGACATTGCTGAGATTAGAGAAGAGTTCGAGGAAAGTGAAAACACAGGGGATATTGGGGATTGGGTGGCGGATTTATTACTGGAAAACCTGGAAGTCACGCCTTCCCGGGAAAGCAGTTTGATTACAGTCAGTTTCACTTCCACGGAACCGCGCTTTGCCACGGCGACCGCCAATGAGTTTGCCGAAGCATATATCCAGACCAATATCGAGTTGCGAGCGCAACCCGCGAAACTGAATGCCGATTGGTTCGACAATCAGATCGAGGCTTTGCGTGAACGCTTGGAAAAAACCCAGAGTGTCTTATCCAGCTATCAGCAGGAACAGGGTATTGTTGCGGTGGATGAACGCTTGGATCTGGAAAACGCTCGTCTGGTCGATTTATCGCGGCAATTGGTTGAAAGTCAGGTCCGCACCAACGAACTGGTTTCTCATCAACAGCCGTTGAAGAGTTCGCCTAGAGGTAGAAATGGGGTGTCGTCCCAATCCTTGCAGGACGTCCTAGCCAACCCATTGATCCAAAACCTGAAAGCCGAACTGGCGCGGGCGGAGGGAAAATTTGCCGAATTGTCGAAGCGCGTCGGCAAGAACCATCCTGAGTACCTGCAAACGCAAGCGCTGGTCTTCAATTTACGCAGCAAATTGGATTCGGAAATTAGAACCGTGATGGAGAGTTTGTCCGGAAGTATTGCCGCATCGCGCCAACGGGACGAGGTTCTTGCCGCTAACCTGGCGGCACAGAAAGCGAAAGTCTTGGAACTGAAAAAACAGCGGGACGCGATCGCCGTGCTCAACCGGGAAGTGGAAAATGCTCAACATGCCTACGACAACTTCATGCAGCGCTCCATACAAACTCGTATGGAAAGCGAACTGAGTAACACCAACATCGCGGTGCTCAATCCGGCAATCCCGCCGCAAGAGCCCGCCACACCGAATCTTTTATTGAACATGATCCTGTCTGTGTTCTTAGGCTCGCTGTTGGGAGTTGGCACGGCCTTAATGGCGGAACTTTTCGACCGCCGGGTACGGGCTCCCTTCGATATCGCAGAGGCCCTCGAGCTACCGGTTCTTTCGGTCATATCCGCCAACCGAAACTCCAAATCGGTCACCATTTTCCATCGGGTAGGCGCGTAGAAGCAAACGCATTTCGGCAAAAACCTGTCATGAGGAATGAGCGTGGTCAAATCGATTGCAGTCACTAATCCGACCCTGGAACCCGTACTGCCGAATAAAAGTTATTCGATCGGTGCTTTGTTGCTGGATGCCGGAAAGATTACCGTTAGCGATGCGGAACGGATCATCAAACTGCAAAAAGATCGAGACTTGCGTTTCGGAGATGCGGCCAAAACCCTCGGTCTGATTGACGACGACGATATCCGCAAGGTCCTGGCCAAGCAATTCGATTTTCCTTATTTAGACCCGGGCGACCAGACTTTTAGTCCGGAACTGGTTGCTGCGTACCAGCCTTTCGGGCAGCCAGTCGAGCTTTTCCGCGGCTTGCGCAGTCAACTGATGTTAAGTTGGTTTAACGACGAGCGGAAGGTATTATCCATCGTGAGTCCGGGGCGAAATGAAGGGCGAAGCTACCTGGCCGCGAATCTAGCGATCGTTTTTTCGCAATTGGGCGAGAGGACTCTACTGATCGATGCCGATCTACGCCAACCTCGGCAGGATAAACTTTTTAATTTACCGCGGAAACAAGGATTATCCGAGCTTCTGGCGGGGCGAGCCGGCGTTTCGGTGGTCGGCAAAACATCGGCGTTTCGCGATTTGTCGATTCTGCCGGCGGGTACCGTTCCTCCCAACCCGATCGAGTTGATCAGCAGAGAGTTGGGGCGCTTTCTTAGCGAATTTCGCGAGCAATTCGATGTGATCCTGCTCGATACCCCTTCCGCCATCCAAGGCGCGGACGCCCTGATTATAGCCAATCATTGCGGCGGGGCATTGATTCTGGCCAGACGACATAAGACCCGGCTCAACGATCTCACTTTTTTGAAATCCGCATTGCAAAGTACCGCCACGGCCTGTATCGGTACGGTTATGAGCGAGTATTGATTCCATATGACGAATAAATCCCTGAACAAGTACCTTTGTAGGGTGACCCTGGCCATATCGGGACTCGCAGCATGCGGCGGTGAGGAAAATCTTGCTAAACCGGGTCAGGTGGTCGCCAAGGTGAACGGCGAGGAGATATCGATACACCAATTAAATTTCCTGTTGGCCAAATCCGGCTTGGCGGGTAAAGAAAACGTGAAAATTGCCGGCAAGCAATTGTTGAATTCTCTGATAGACCAATCATTGATTGAGCAAAAGGCTATCGAGGACGAGTTGGATAGAAATCCCAATGTGATGCTTGCGATGGAACAAGCCAAGCGCCAGGCTTTAACCCAAGCCTGGCTGGAACAAGCAATAAAGGTGGATGCCGCGCCCACGGATCAGGAAGTATCGAGTTACTACAACGATCATCCGGAATTATTCAAAAATCGTAAAATTTACAAATTGAAGGAATTATTCATTAAAATCTCCCCGGAACACCGGGCAGCGGTCGAAAAACTGATCAACCATAGCGCTCGAGTCGACGAATTGGTGGGCAGGCTCGACGCCGGCAGGATTACTTACGATCTGAATCTGGAAACGCAGCCCGCGGAAAATTTGCCGCTCGAAAGTTTGCCGGCCCTGCAAAAGCTGAAGGACGGAGAGTTCATTACCATCAAGAAAGATAACGGGGTATTGGTTCTCGGGGTATTGGCAAGCGTCGACGAGGGAGTCAATGAAACCAAGGCGGCTCCGTTTATTAAAAAGTTTCTGAGCAACCTGCAGTTGAAGGCGAATGCCGAGAATACTCTCAAGAAACTTCACCGGCAGGCAACAATCGAATACCTGGGAGATTTTACTGCACTGAATCAGGCCGTGAATGCAACCGGACCGGATGCATCGTCCGATGCCCGAACAACGCATCCCGGGAACGAATCGGCTCAGGATGTTATCGGGAAAGGGGTGTCGGAATTGAAATAAATGCGCCGGTACTAGCCGGGAGAGGTGGAACCGGTCGATACTATAAAATGGCAATTGAAACGTTTATTGTTCGATCGACAACCCTGTTCCGGGGAATGTTATTCGGTATGTTGACCTATGTTAACGCACCTGCGGCCCCCCTGCCGGGGGATACGTTTAAACCTTATGTTTCGACGACCTTGCTTTACGACAGCAATCTTTTAAGGATTGCCGATAACCTCAGTCCTCAGGTGGTGGCCGGTAAGAATAATAAAGACGATTTCGTCAAAACGGTAGCTGGCGGCTTTGAGATGGATTGGGAGGTGAGCCGCCAGCATCTGATCCTTAACGCACAAATCAATCAGAGTTGGTTTCAGAACTTCAATGAGCTGGACTATCTGGGCTGGGATACGCAGGCTAAATGGAAATGGCAGATCGGGAATAATTTCAGCGGGGATATCGGCTATGCCAACAAGCGAAGTCTCGGCACTTTCGCGCAACTGAACAGGCTGGTCCAAAATTTACAGAATAATCAGGCGGCGTTCGTTAACGCGGCTTATCTGTTGCATCCAAGCTGGCGTGTAAAGATCGGCGGTTCCCGGAACGCAATTCGTTTCGATGCAGAAAGTCGGCAAAACAGTAATCGTGTGGAGCAGGGCGGAGAAATAACCGTCGAGTATTTAAGCTCAACCGACAGCTCATTGGGTTTGCGCTTGATCGGCATAGACGGCCGATTTCCAGACCGATCGGTTGCTTTTTCTAATATTTTTGATAATAGTTACGTACGCTGGAATTATTCCGCCATCGCAGACTGGCATTTTAGCAGTATTTCGGAGATTAAGGCGGATATCGGCTATACCGAACAAGAATTCGAACACCTGACTAATTTAAATTTTGCCGATATAGTAGCCCATCTTAAGTTTCAATGGGCCTTCAGCGAAAAAACGCTGTTTGTGTTATCGGGATGGCGGGAAATTCGGCAGGCTTTCAATCAATTCGGCAATTTTCTGTTAAGCCAGGGGGCGGAGTTGTCCCCTCGTTGGCTCATCACACCGATGCTGGAATTGAGCCCGACACTTTCCTACGAACATCAGGATTACTTAGGCGTAGGCAGTCTCGCCGCCCAGAGTGGACCCGATACTATTAACACAGGGAGACGGGACAATATTTGGAATATCGGACTGAATCTGACTTATCGGCCTATCGATAATGCGACCATCGGATTGGTGCTGGCACAAGAAAATCGTCAGTCCACCCAAATAGGCAGGACTTATCAAACCCAATCCGCATTGTTGAATGTACAGTTGGCTTTTTGATTATGGTAAAACACGACGCGGTTCAGGTTTCCGGTCGGGTATTCGATAAATCAGGCTGGCTGATCGTGATTGGCGGGCTGATCAGCCTTTACGGACCTACTTATTGGGACTTGGCTCACAGCTTGTGGCGGAACGATGAGGAGTTTCATGGAGCGATCGTTTTAGTGGTTGCGGGTTGGTTAGTGATGCGTCCGGAAAGCCATTTGCTGTCCGGACCCTGTGTGCCGGTAAACGGTTGGGGTACCGTATTGTTAACGATCGGCTTATTTCTCTATCTGTTAGGACGCTCCCAAGAAATTTTGCTGTTCGAAGTCGGCTCGCAAATTCCGGTATTCGCGGCTACGCTATTGCTGATGCATGGGTTTTCCAGTTTACGCGCGGCTAGATTTGCGTTATTTTTTCTGATTTTCATGTTACCTTTACCCGGGATACTGATCGATAGCCTGACCGGGCCGCTCAAACAATGGATATCCTATGGTGTTGAGCATATTCTATACGACCTGGGTTATCCGATCGCCAGGCAAGGTGTTGTATTGTCGGTCGGGCAATATCAATTATTAATCGCCGATGCCTGTTCCGGTTTGGGATCAATGTTTTCTCTGGCGGCTATGGGCCTCCTGTTCATGCATTTGATCGCGAGACCGGGTATAACCTACAAAGGTATCATGTTGGCCAGTATCGTACCTATCGCGTTTCTGGCCAATATGGCACGGGTTGTTGCCCTGGTGTTGGTCACCTATTATTTCGGCGATGACGCCGGACAAGGGTTCATGCACCGCTTTGCCGGCATGTTGCTGTTTATCAGTGCTTTGAGCGGATTTTTTTTTCTCGACTTTATTTTATCGCACTTGATTATCGATAACCCGGTTTCTACCTAACGATCATGGAGAGCTTTCGGCACTCCAAAAAATCAAAGAAACGCAGGATGTGCCGGCGACGGTGGCGCATCAATCGCGAATGATGCGCTTCGTACCACAGCACATCCTACGACTACGACGTACTTTTACAGTAAACTATCGTTTCAACAATACAAACCTATAGAATTTATACAGGTGAATTATTACAAAGAAAATCGTGATATCCAGTGCCGATTTGCCGCCTGTACCAGGAAGCCATCAGACCATTGCCCGTGACTAAGAATACCAACGATTGGAGACCTGTCCAACCCTGGCGACATTCGATTGATGAGCCGGTCTCCGTGCTGGGCATTGTCCTCAAGCGGGAGCACGAGGAGCATGGGAAGTGAATGGATTAATGCTTAGGCCCATCCTGATTGGCTTTGCCATGCTTGCCGCGGCAGGCTTGACGCTCGCCCTTAAACCCACCCAGAGGGTTGCCGAACAAGCCCCGAGTATCGACCTCGAAACCATGATCCCCAAGCAGTTTGGTGATTGGCGGATGATTGAGGAAATAGACCGCCTGATGGTCAGTCCGGACGGGCAGGCCATACTGGACAGGATTTACAACCAGACCCTATCTCGAACCTATATTAACAGCGAAGGCGAACGGGTGATGCTTTCCATCGCGTATGGAAGCGACCAGAGCGATTCCCTGAAAGCACATCGGCCGGAGGTGTGTTATCCGGCGCAAGGCTTTCAAGTACTCAAACAGATGAGAGGCGCGCTTCAAACATCCTTCGGGCAGATTTCCGTCAAGCATTTGATCACCGAGCAAGGTAGAAGAGTGGAACCGGTCACCTATTGGTTTGTAACAGGGGGACGAGTCAATGTCAACAATTTGGAGAGGAAGCTCGCGCAAATCCGATTCGGCCTCACCGGCGAGATCCCGGATGGACTGCTGTTCCGAGTATCCACGATCGACCGCGATGCGGAACGTGCCTTCTCGGTCCAGGCGGGCTTTGTTGATGTCTTACTTAGGTCGCTGTCCGATCCGGGACGTATTCGATTACTCGGCAACACGAGCTGAAGTACAGTTTGTCAACCAATCACTATCTTGACAATGGGTTCACAAATTTAGTTGTAATCATTTTTGGAGGGGGTAATGCAAGATTCACGTAGAAAGTTTTTAGCGGGTGCCGCTATTACTGGTTTTGGCATGGCTATGACCCTGCCTGCTCATCCTGCCAATGCAGCATTGGCAAATGGTGACCTGGTCCTGACTGTGGGCGGTGGTGGCAAATATGCCGATATCGCTTCGGCACTTGCACAGGCCAACAGTCTAGGGCCAAGTCAGACGGTGTCCGTGGTGATCCTGTTACTGCCGGGCGCGCATACCTTGAGCACGGTAGTCACGGTTCCAAGTTGGGTGAGCATCATTGGTTCGGGAGAACAGAGTTCTCTCATCGACTGCATTGGCAATTATTCTGGATTCAAAGTCAACAGCAATCAGGTCTATGCGGACTTTGCCATACGTGCCACTCGTACATCCAACTCAAGCCAGAAGGGCATCTTCGTATCAAGTGCCGCGAGTGCCTCCGATCTACATTTCGAAAACGTCAGCGCCTACCTCAAGGGCGGTTATCAACAAGTCTGGTACATCAATTACTTTTCCACGATCAATTTCAAAAATATTACCTGCTTCACTACTAGCATCGGTATCTTGGCGACGGGATATTTGTATCTTGACAATCCGCGCATACACTTGTCCGGGGACGCAACAGGCACACCCTATATAGGGCTTACCTGCCTTGCGGCCTCCAATGCTGTGGTTCGTTACTACATCAATGGAGGATTCATCGGCACTGGTTATGGCGCAACTAAGGAGGGGGGGTTTGGGAAAAGTGGCACTAATATCATGAATGATGGCACCCAGCCCGTGATTGGCATTTATGTCCAGGCCAGCCACACGCCAAATTTGCAAACCGGATCGCGTATCCAGGCAAATGGCCTGGAGAGCTACGCACGCAACGAGAGCAATTCAACCGGTGCGGCGGCGACCGAGTGTATCCGCATAGATGGGTACGCCTACGCTAGATTGTATGGCGGGCTATTCCAGGCAGAAACGCCTGCCTGGACTACAGGCAGGGATTATGCCGTCTATGTAAGCCCACTTGATCCGATTACTGGCGGGTTAAATCCAAGCCGGGCTGAGCTTTATAGCGCCCGGGTGTCGACATTCGGTGGAAATGTTTCCGGTGGCCTGAAGACTGACGGCTTGCTTGTGGTAGATTCTGACTATATTGTGAACCGTGTTGATGGCGGAACACTGCTTGTAGATGCGAGTGCGGGGCCTGTGACATTGACACTTCCCTCAACGTCAAATCAATACGGACCTCACCCTGGAATGTTGATTACCATTAAACGCATCGACAATATGCTTGGCAATGCAGTAACTATTAAGGCAGGCAATGGCAACACCATAGAGGGTATGGTTTCACTCACACTGGATTCGCAGTATGCTTTTATAAGGCTGGTGTATGGCGTTTTGAGCAGTGGGATTTGGTATGAGGTCTAAATTTTTGCATTGGGCTATGCAGTTGACTCCGGCAACACTAGTCCAGAAAACACGGTATAAATGCTGGATTATGCGACGATGCTGCAAGATCTGACGCGTCGATGAGCGGAAAAAATCTAACCGTCTTACTGGGCGCCGGTCGCTCCGGTACCACCCTGCTGTACAAGATCCTTTCCGCTCACCCGCGGGTAACCTACCTCAGCAATTACCAGAACCGTTTTCCGACCTGGCCATCAACTGCGTTGCTGCACGGGCTGCTAAACAATTTGATGTCCATCAAACGGCAATCGTGGTTCACCCAAGGTGGCAGGGCCTATTTCAACGAACAGCGCGCTTGGCTAAAAGCCGTCATACCCACGCCAGCCGAGGCCGAATCGGTCTATGCCGCCTGCGGCCTGCCGCTCAACCCGTCCGCGGATGAAATTCCCGATATGGCTGTGATCAAGTGCTTCAATGAAACCTTTGAGACCATCTGCCGGCGCAGCGGCGCACGCGTGCTGTTGACGAAGTGCACAGTCGAGAAAGACCTCGTCACCGGAATCCAACATAATGTCCTTGCCCGCTGGGGATATTTGGAATGAACACCGTGACTTACGCAGTAAACGCCGCCGGCCCGCGTCTCGTTTATATTTGCTCCGCCGCGCGTTCCGGCTCGACCGTGACCGACATGTTTCTCGGCGGTCATCCGGCGGCGGCCTCCCTGGGCGAGATCAATTTTCTCGGCAAGGCCATCCGGCTGGGGCAGGATTGCACCTGCGGCGTCGAGGTGCGCGATTGTCCGAACTGGCGGAAGGTGTTCGACCTGCTTCAAAATGACACCGGCATTGACCTTTTGGCGCGACCCTATGGGCTGAGGCTATGGGATGCGCGGGCCGTCCACGTGATCGATTACGCCTATCAAACGCGTACCCGGCTGGTTACCATCTTCCTGCGCAAAGCCTGGATGGAGGCACGGGATCGTTTACCAGCTCCATTACGCAGACATTGCACCATACCGCCGGCATTCGATGTGGCGCTGGCCAATAAGATGCGCCTGACCGAGGCTATTGCGCGCTGCTGGAACAAGACTATTGTGCTCGACTCTTCCAAGAATGCGCGCGAGGCCGTGGAACTGTATCGCCTCTGGCCGGACAAGGTACGGGTGATCCTGCTCACCCGCGATGGCCGGGGCGTGTATTTGTCACAGCGCAAGTCTGCGCGGAGCAGGGCCGAGAGTGTCCGAGGCTGGCTCCATTATTATCGGCGGGCGATGCCGCGGTTGGAAAAACATGTCGCGACCGAGGCCCTCTTCAGGCTGCGGTACGAAGACCTGGCGAGTGGACCCGAGGAAACCGGGAGGAATCTGTGCCGTTTCATGGGCGTCGATTTCGACCCGATACTGCTCGAGCTTGCGCGAGGCGAGCGGCACATGGTTGCTGGCAACGACACTCGTTTCGCGGCGCAGAAGTGGATTCGCCTCGACGAGCGCTGGCGTAGTGAACTGGTCGGCGATGAACTAGCGTTTTTTGAGCGCATGGGAGGAGAAATGAATCGGCGGTTGGGTTACAACTGAGTTCGGATCGTGAAGCTGCTCTACGTTACCCAGGACCGCTACCCACCCTTCCGCGCCGATGTCGTGGAACTTTTCGCCCGACAAATGCCAGCCCGCGGGCATACCGTTGATTGGCTGATGCAACGCGGACTTGAAACTCTCGACAATGTTTCACCAAGCCGATGGCTGGGCAATCTGGTTTACCTTAGGCCCTGCCGCAGGCAGCGCGGACTCGCGGGCCGTGTTAATAACAATCTGCTGGGCATCTGGGGGGATCTCTCAGTCGTTCTAATCGGATTCAGAGGTCTGCCGCCTGCGGGACGACCCTAAGCCGGCGCGCCGCGCGGCAGCCCGCGGGCAGGATTGGGTGCGAGCGAACCGGACCTATGCTGTCATCACGAATCGTGTCGAGGCAGTATATCAACTCTTTTTGACCAGGACGTCTCTCATTTTGACCAAAAACCCGGTCATTCCTGCCGGGAAGCAGGGATCCAGGCCAGGGACGGTAACTGGCCGATTGCATCGGTGCTCGATTCAACGGGAATGCCAGCCCGCAGTTCCACATCTCCTTCGACAAGCTCAGGACAGCAGGCTTGTGATTGGATTACGTCAATCCCCGGTGTCAAGTACGGGGCAGGCTCTGCCGGAATGACGGCAAAATGAGAATTGCTGACGTTTTTATGAGGATCTGAATATTTACGATGCGATTTATTATGATGTTGGGGCAGGCTCTCTATTGGTATGATCGCGTAAAAAAGTTAAAAAACTAAAAAAACTAACTTGATGGTATGAGGCTAAACTTTATCAGGATTGGCGCGCAAAAATGCGCGGGTGCGCTGGCATCTTTCCTGCGCTTTGCTTTTCGGGTGGTGCGTGGTGTTGCAGGCGACCGTTTTGTCCAGGAACTGAAGGCGATGCCCTTGATTAGAAATTTGCGCTCGGCCGGCAAGCAGATTTGCGGGATGTTATTCCTCCTATGAAATCTGAGACGCGCATGCAATTGGCTGAAGCGTTTTATGAGGACATGCAGGAATTGGCTGATATTCTCGAGGGGGACTTGCCGTGGAAGTCATGGATAACAATGCATAGCGGTGGAATTGGTGTCTGATGCTGATAAAGAAGTGGGAAAAAAACCGATAAAGGTTTCGATCATTATTAAAGCGCTCAATGAGCAGGATAATATTGAGAGATGTCTGGTTTCATGCATAAAAGCTATCGACGGGGTTGTCGGCGAGGTGATTCTGGCCGATTCCTTGTCTGAAGATGACACAGTGTCAATCGCATCGCGATTCCCCGTCAAGGTGGTTCAATTGCTGAACCGGGCTGATAGAGGTTGTGGGGTTGCTGCGCAGTTGGGCTATCAAATTGCTCAAGGCGAATATATCTACATCATCGACGGTGATATGGAATTGCCGCGAGAATTTCTCCTGGCGGCGCTGAACGTGCTTGATACGGAATCAGCCATCGCCGGTGTTGGCGGGCAATTGGAAGAACTTAATCCGAATTCACATATTGCGCGCGTCCGCGCTTCCAGGAATAAACCGGGTCATCAAATGGTGGGCGTCGTAGACCGTCTGGATGGAGGCGGCTTGTTCAGGCGGGCTGCCATAGTGCAGGCTGGCGGCTATATCACGCATTGTTCGTTGCATGCATACGAAGAACTCGAATTGGCCCTGCGATTGCGTCAGGCGGGTTGGAAGTTGATTCGACTGGATTTGGTGTCGATGCGTCACGCAGCGCACACAGACCGTCCACTTGCTTTTCTTGCAAGACGTTGGCGCAGTAGGTATGCATTCGGTTCAGGCGAATTGATGAGGGCCGCATTGGGTAAGCCATACCTATGGCAGGTACTTTATGAATTTAGATTGAATATCACTGTCTGTATCTGGTGGACTCTCATCTTGTCTGGCGTTATTGCCAATCCTTGGAGGCCTGGTTTATGGGCGATTGCTGCTGCGCTATTTGTCCTGCCTTTTGTTGTAATGATTTTGCGGAAGCGCAGTCTGCTCTTCGGTGTTTATGCAGTATTATCCTGGAATGTATTTTCGGCGGGCATGTTGCGTGGCTTGTTCGGTCAACTCAATGATCCAAGAAGAGAGATTCCCTCGCGTATTTTGGTTGCCAGCAGTCGTGACGTAGCGCCCCCGTAAGATGGATCACACGTTGTTAGTGGGGGCATGTGAGTTGCGTCATCCTCATGTATCACGTTGTCGATGAACCCCGCTGATTGGGTGAAGCGCGATTTTGCTGTACGCCGTCGAATCCGCGATCAACGCCCTGGAAGTGCACGGTCTGGATACCTGGCCGGATCAAGGGGTCGACGGCTTTGAGCGCACCGTGGCCTTGGCCATATGATCGCGGAACATTCAACATTCGGGCGCAATTATACGGGACCGGGAACGATGGCTGTTGGTCGAAAAACTCAAACAAGCCGCCCGACGCCGCGGATCGACACTGCAGAAAAGCATTGACCGCAGAGGCTTGTCTGAAATTCGGTTTTAATAAACGCTCCGGTTTTCGTTTAATCAGCGATATTTTGCGGGGTTGGAGGAATAATGTATTCATGTTAATAATGGCCGCTACGCAATATGGAACAGATTTGACGCAAGTTCAATTGTCTTAAATTTGGAAATTGATCCCAATCATGATCGCCCAGACCAAGCAGGGCCCTACAGCCGGAAATGCCCTCGGACAACGACTTATTTCGTGAATAAAAAACCAACGGCTCCGCACTCACGCGCAAGTATCCCCTGGCACTTAAGATGCCCGCAATGTAATTGTCCGCCGTGGCGCAATATATGCTGCATGTACCCTGACGGATCAAAGCGTCTTGTGCAAAATGGATCAGCGCCGAACAATTTTCGCGCGACGGGTCCCACAATAACATTTCAGCTATCACGCCGACTGGAGGTTCCGGCGTATGACCGAGACGAAAAATTATCAATCCGCACAACGAACCCTCACAATACACATAGTAACGCTGGTAATTCATATGCGGCTGATCGGTGAACTTCCAATTCATATAATCGCTGTTGCGCTCGACTGCCAAATCATACCGCTCGCGAATACGACACCAAAGTTCATTCATTTCGGCGCCGAATCGTCCCTCGACCACCTTAAATACAAATCCCTTAAAAATTCCTTTCTCTGATACGCGGGATTGAAAGCGCCGGAGACCTGATCCCAACAACCAGGCCAACATCGACCAAACGCATAAGATGTTCAACAGCATATATAATCCGGAACCCAGCTTGTCTCCCAAGCGGCGTCGCAGGCGTTCGCGGATTCCGGCACACAGTCGATCCGCAAGAAGGCGCCGCGTATGGCAGTATAAGCCAAGAACTGGTCCATCGACCGCCCCCAACTTCTTTTTGATATGCCGAATGGCCTTCGACATATAAAGACTCATGAATATTTCATGAGCGTTGTGATTAGCCGCCTGCAACTGTTTGGCGAGACTTAAACCACGCGCCTCCGATAACACAAAAGTATCCACACCCCAGGCGGCTGCGTGGGTCGCCACGCCAATCTTGAGCGGCACCGCCATGGCTCCAGAGTGGCCAAGGATGTCACCATCGCGCAACGCGCACCAAATCGGCAACTTCTCCGAACGTGCCTGAAAAGGGTTGTTGCGATACAGCCAATTCCAACGCTCGGGACAGCGCCACGGTCCGGGCCAGGCCTTTTCATTGAACCGGGCGAGCGCCTCGCGCTGGTTTAACCGTGCTTGTTTAATTAGGGGAGGATTCATTGCATCGATCCGATATCAAAATACCTTTCGCAAAAGCGGACGGCTTCGCCGAACTTGCACATGGCAATCGGCAACTGAACGAGATGAACGCCTTGATGCGGCACGGGTTGCGTAGCGGTCTCGGTCATCGCATGTCGATCTGTGACTATGCGGCCTTCCTGCTTCTACGCTTCTTCGTTCTTCCGAGCAGAATGCGGGCTATCTGCTTGATCGGCTCCGGAAGCTTATGTCGCACGCTGTGGATCAGTTGTCTTAGGTCCGATTGCCGAGTCTTGAATTCGAAGGGGCAGGCCGATAACGGAATCGTTCTTCGTCCGGCAATTCTGTCACTGCGCTCTACTTTGCCGGTAAGTACCCAGAACATCGGAATCGCGCCGTCGGGCGGGTCGCTTTCCATTTTCCGGTAACCTACTTCATCCTCAGGTGATTCCGGCTCGCTGGCGGCATACTGAATACCGACGAGCTCGCCGGGTCCGAGCAGTTGGACGAATTCCGAAATCTCCTCGTGCGTGAAATTATGCTGGATTCTGCCGGGGGGCGTTACGGCGGGCCAGAGTGGAGAGCCACAGGCAACTGGAAACCTGATCAGATAAGTCGCGCCGGGTTTCGCGATTCGCTTTATTTCGTCGGCCAGATGCTCGGGCCAAAATAAGTATTCGACCGCATTGACACAAAACAGGAAATCGATTGACTGATCAGGCAGATTGGTCGCCGTAAGCTCGCCGACAATGCCGTCGATGCGATCGTTCGTGCGAATACTCGCTACCCTGCCCGGCGAATTCTCGACCCAATAGATGCGCGCCGCGATATCGGTCAACGGGTAAGCCTGAACCGCCCCGGACGATGCGAGATCGGCGATGACGGGCCGATTGAGCTTTTCCGCCTCGGTACGAATCATTTCGCCGAAGCGCTTGGTGCGGTACAGGGTGTTCGGATGTCCGTTCCAAGCTTGAGCCGTTGAATCGTAGTGGCGCGACACCGCACCGCGCCGGTAGAGATCCGCAGTTTCCCCGAAGGTCAGAATCAACGCCCCATGCTCCACCGCAATCTGCAGCAATTGCTCCCAGGCGCCGAGCCATGTTTCCGAATCCACGCTCGCTATGTAGTCGTGTAAACCAATCGCAACGTAGGACTTGGTGCTAAGCGCGTTGCGAAAACGGCTCAGCCGCTCTGCGTGATCGTAGCTGCCTTCGACAATCGGCCACTCGTCCGCAAAGATCGGCAAACGGACCAAACCCTTATAGATGAAGTAGGGCTCGGCGCTATGTGCTTCATTCTCGGCACTCCACAGGAAACCATTGTCCCACAAGGCCTTGGTCGTACTGCGGTCCCATTGCGACCGCGGTGAACGATAACCCTTCGGAACAGACGACAGTTTGCGACAGGCGGCGACTTGCTCAGCATAGTGTTGGGGTTGCCAATCGGGATAATGATCGCAGGAGTGAAACGCAAGTTCGTGGCCGTCCCGCAGGATCCAATCCACGAGGTCGGGTTGGTCCTGCATGAGCTTACCGACCACGTCGTATGTCGCTCTGGCACCATAGCGATTCTCCAGAGCGATGAATTTCTGCACGGTATCCCGGCAGACTTTGGGATCAGCATCGCTGTCGAAGTTTTGTTCCACATCGTGATAGAAAGTCACGATACATGAGGTCGGTTCGTTCATCAATGGTCGGGGACTTGGTAAGCGATTAATGTGAGCCATAGCATGGGTGACTGGCGCGGGTGAATCGCAGGTATCATCCGAAAACGCGTCAAATGAAATGAGCAGGAATTCTAATGCGCGTTTTTCCGAAATGAAAATCTTTTGATCGAGAGGCATCTATCAAGACGCTTATAGCAACTACTTTATATCACTACCGTCCGGTGCGCCAGCTTTGCGAATCTGAGCGACATTACCATCTACTATACCGGTTTCGGCAATCGCAGCGGGGCTACCACGCCCAGGCGGCGGGGCAGATGCTGAGACGATGCGGGTGCTCGCTACCACCGTCACCCAGCAAACCAATGACAAACACAACAGGTCGAACCGATACGGAACGAACTGAGCGCCTTGCCGGAAGCTCTGAACACTGCGGAAACCCTCCTGGCGGATAACGGTTACTTCAGCAAGGACAATGTCCAGACCTGTGTGGACCAAAAGATTACCCCGCTCATCGCCTAGGAACGATAGCCGCAACCTTTACATTTATCACGCTGCCTACCCTGAACTATGCCGTTTTGGGAATAGTGGCACTGCCATCATGAATGATGGGACCCAATCCGTGATCGGTATTTATGTCCCGGCCAGCCACACGCCAAATTTGCAAACCGGATCGCGTATCCAGGCATATGGTTTGGAGAGCTACGCCTGCAACGCCAGCAACCGCCGTGAAAGCGCGGCCGAAACCCTGGAGTGGACTGCGCAACGCGGTGAAACCAGCGCGAACCGAATCAAGGAACTCAAGCGGCAGGTTTCGGCATGGAGCGGATGCCCTGCGGCCAGTTTACCGCCAATGCCGTATTCTTCCGTCTCGGCGTGTTGGCTTATAACTTGTGCCAGGGTTTCCAGCGTTGGGTGTTACAAAAGGAATGGCGACGCCACCAAGTGCAGACCCTGCGTTGGCGTCTTTACTGCCGATCGCCGGCAAGGTCGTGAGGCACGCGGGTCGGGTTTATCTCAAAGTCCGCGAGCCAGTCGTCAAACTGTTCGAATCGATTCGGGCCCAGTGCTGGCAACTGGCTATCGAGGACGATCCATAGCAAACTCGAACCATCGGATCGCCATGAGGACGGCCACAGTCGCTCCGGCCAGGTCGGCTCTAAATTCCTTTGCATTGGGGTTATGCCACCGGAAAAAAGAAAGGTCCACGCCTCCCTGCCTAAGCCAATGCGCCAACTGTACGGCGCTGGCACTAAAAAATGCCTGAAAATGGCAACCAGGCGCTTCATCCAAAATCCAGTCGCGGATTTTGGGTCCTACAAAAGACTTGAATTTCGTCTTGCATTTTTTGAAAATCGTGCGCTAGAATTCCTACTCGTGTCTATTCCGCGCGACACTGGTCTTAAGCGGGATGTCCTGGGCCCGGGATTTCGAGCGCCGGCGGCCCGGTTTCGGCTTCCAGACCACACGCCTGCCGGCTTAGGAACTCATCTGAACGCGGTATACTTGGAGCAGATCTCAGAGCTTATCGCTACCTCTGAGTAAGGCCGCATCGCCCGCAGGAGCTGTCCGGTATAATGCCCGGTTAGAACTAAATCCACGCATCCCGAATCGAAATGCTACCCAATTTTCTGGTCATAGGAACCTACCGCGCCGGTACGACTTGGCTGTACGAAGTGCTGCGGCAGCATCCGGAGGTGTTTCTGCCGGCGGAGAAGGAGCTGATGTTTTTCAGCCACCATTATACGCGCGGCATCGCCTGGTACGAGCAGTTCTACTCGGACTGTATGGGACAGAAGCGGGTGGGAGAGATCTGTCCGACCTACCTGGCTTCGGAGGAGGCACCGGAACGGATTGCGCGACACTGTCCGATGGCCAGACTCGTCGCAATACTGCGGAAGCCTTCGGAGCAGGTGATGTCCCGCTACCGGCTCAAGCTCACGCGCGGACTGACTTCCCGCAGCTTTGATGAGGAAATGGCCCAAGACGCTTACCTGCTCGACGCGGTCCTCTACCACCGTCACCTGATGCGATACCTTGCGCTATTCGGGCCGGATCGCCTGAGCGTGCTGTTTTATGACGACCTGGTGCGCGACCCGCTTGCCTTCCTGAAGGATTTCTACCGCGTGCTGGATCTGGCGCCCTTTTATCCGCCGGCAGCCCAGTTGCGGCAGAATGCCAGCCGGGTACCCCGCAGTCTGACGGTCGAAAGCCTGAGCAGCGGACTCGCCCGTTTCCTTAGGCGCAACGGCTTGCTCAACGTCAAGATCTTCCTCAATCGCCTGGGCCTCGCAGACCACATCAAGCGCTTGAATACGCAGCCCTCATACGCGAACATCGTCCCCGCGGTCGTGCTGCGCCGCGTGGCCGAACTCACCGCGGACGATCGCAAGTCGCTGGGACTATGGACGTGACGCGATCTCTCGCAATGGATTTGAACCCATGGCCGCAGCGACTCTGAAATACCGGTGGACGCAATGGATGCACCATTCGGGTCAGTTCTAACGTTGTAATATCGGGTGCATTGCGTTATCTTCGCACCTATGGCCAGACCTTTGCGAATCGAATTTTGCGGTGCCCTTTATCACGTCACTGCCCGAGGCGATCTGCGGGAGCCGGTCTACGAGTATGATGAACGATAGGGGGCCTATTTAGACGCACTGGCCGATGAAATAACGATTCCCCGCGTCCATCTCGCCCGCCCCGCACCCTCATCGGGAGAGATTGCCGACCGCGACGCGGCCATCGTTTCCGCTTATGTTACGTATGGGCGCTCACGGCTACCGACGGATTGCCGATTATATCGGAGACTGCGTTTGGCGACGATCGGGTATTGTGCGGGCAAGCCTAAAAACACGAGTCCTGTACTCTTAAGATAGACTTGGCCCTTACCTGCTGTGCTCTAAGACCATACTCTAGACCATCCTCTCGTT
>JBOICY010000076.1:0-15951 GCA_050740335.1 Methylococcales bacterium
GGTGGATCTGTCAGCATTCTATAATGGATTCAAGCCGCTCGAGATCGCGCTGCAAGTGCGCAATGTGTTCGACCAAACCTACGTCGAAGGCGCGGACCGTAGAAACTTAGCGCAGTTCGGCGCGCCGACCGCCGTGCTCTTCAGCGTTAGATACGATCTCGGCGAATGACTCTTGCGATGAAGCCTGCACGACGAGAGGAACCGTCCAACGACTGTGCCGGAGCATCTCGCCAACAAGCTGAGCCTGGCCCCTTTACTCCCACCTTTACTCCTCGCGACAAAGGGTGGCGCGTGCTACGCAGATATCGGCATTTTTAGGCGGCGACCGCTTTTATCATTCCGTGTATTCGCCGTGTTCGGCGGAGCAGTTGCGTATCGAAGGTGGCGAAGGTTTCCGCGTCAGCGCTAAAAACCAGATGCAGCGCATCGGCGAAATCGAGCCCCTGCTCGTAGCCTTTCAATGCGACGGCTACTCGCACCGAGGCTCCCACCGAAACACCGGGCAGGCCGAACAGCGCGCGAAAGAATATCACGATATCGCCAGCACCAAAGCCGTAGGCCGAGCGCAGCACCCATTCCGTTTCCAGCAGTACCGTCACGGCAGTTTTTTCCGCTAAGACCCTCCTCTTTATAAAATGCTTGATCGATCGTCTTTTACGAGTACTATGAGGTCTCGAAAATAGAATTCGAGCGGGTTACTGTGTTGCTTCAGATGGGACCAACCCTGAATCGATAAGCTTGGATTCTGCGTTGGTTTATCCGTGATTGTGCCCTTTATTCCAGACAGTAAATGACCCGATGAGACTCAAAAAAACGCTGCTGGTCCTGACCGGCCTGTTCACGGCGGCTTTTCTGTCGCTTGGATACGCGGGAGTTTACAAGTGCAAGACCCCGGAAGGACAACCCGTTTTCCAGGACCGGCCCTGCCCGAACTCGGCCAATATAATAACGCAGGAAGGCGCGGACAAAGAGGCGGTTGTCCGAAGTAACCAACATTTTCTATGGAAAGCTTCATCAAAGGTCAATACGATTCATTTATTCGGTTCCATCCATTTCGGATCGACCGAAATGTATCCCTTGCCGGACGTGGTTACTAAAGCTTATGACAGCTCCGATGCCCTGATTGTCGAGGTGAATACCCGGCAAGCAGATCGCGAGGCAATGGCCATGACCCTGATGCAATCCGGATCCTATCCGGAAGGTGAAACCGCGCAGACCCATCTGTCTCCGGAAACCTGGGAACAATTGGCGCGGGCCGCTAAAAAACAACGCTTGGACCTGCAGAAACTGCAAAGCCAGAAACCCTGGCTGATCGCGCTGAGTCTTGCGACACTCGCGATCCAGAAAAGCGGCTTCAGCCCGGAATTCGGGATCGACCAATACTTCATTACCGGCGCGGAAGGCAAAAAACCGATCCTGGAACTCGAGAACGCAGAGCAACAAATGAACCTGCTGAGCACCTTTTCGATGGTCGAACAGAACCGGTTTCTGAAAGAAACGCTCGATCAGCTCGATCAAGCGACGACCTATTTCCGTTCCCTTCTTGAAGCCTGGCAAACTGGCGACGCCTCGCGCCTGAAAGATCTCGTCCAAAGCGAAATTGACACCGATCCCGACGCGAAAAAACTCTACGACGCGCTGTTCACAAAAAGAAACCACACGATAACCGACAAGATCATCAAACTTTCGGAATCGGGAGAAAACTATTTTGTCGTGGTCGGCGCGGGACACCTGGTTGGTGATGAAGGGATTGTCGAACTGCTGCGCGGCAGGGGCTACGAAGTCACCCAATTGTAGAGCGGTCGATGCTTGGGTCTCATCCTGGTCGGCCGAATCTACCCCGGTTACACCCGATGTTGCAGGCTTAAGAGTTGGTTACTCGCCAGGTTTCCGCAACGCGCCTAAGGCATCGGCCGCGGAGGACCGCGCAAACAGTACGTCGACACCGACCGTAATCAGGGTATAACCCTGCTCCATATACGGTTTGACCGCGGCAGGGCTCACGCCGAAATATCCCAGGGGAATTTCTCGTTTCAGGCATGTATCTCGGACTTTATCGATGGCTTCGACGACCTCGGGATCATCCACATTTCCGGTTTTGCCGAGGCTGGCCGAAAGATCATAGGGTCCGATCAGAATCGCATCGATTCCGGGCAATGACGTGATTTCATCGATACAGTGGACCGCGTCGATGTGTTCGGCCTGTAAAATCACCGCAATGTCGTTATTCGCGTTATTCAGATACTCGCTGAATTTTGCGCCATAGCGATGGGCCCTTCCCAATCCAACACCGCGGGTCCCTTGCGGGGGATATTTGCACGATTGGATGGCCAGGTAGGCTTGTTCCGGGGAGTTGACCTGCGGAACGATAATGCCCGCGGCACCGATATCCAACATTTTTTTGATCCAGACATCCTGCCCGCAGGGCACACGGATTACACAAGGACACCTGTCTCCGGCAGCCTGCAGCAGGGACTGCGCGACTCGCGAATCAAAGGGGGCATGTTCACAATCGATGAACAACCAGTCGAATCCCAGGTCCACCATGATCTCGACCACCTCGGGAGAAGGCAGCGTAATCATCGTCCCGACGAGCGTCTCACGACGAAGTAATTTCTGTCGAAAATTCATTTCGAAATCCCCCAGATGTTAAACGATCGCCCATTTTAGCCACCGGAAGACCAACCGAACAACCGAAAGGCGTTTCGAAGCAACCCGGCAGGGTGTGCCGAGCGCAACATTTGGCCCTTAAAGGTGCTCTCAGCATACCCTGTGAAATCAATGTGTTATGTTGTATTTTTTGAGAGTCCCGAAGTGCCGTAAAAGTCCCCGATACCCCTGGAAACTTTTTTCTTGCGCCAACTAAGCGTAAAATTGCGGCTCCAGTTAGCCCGGAGTATTCGATGTGCAGATCGCTCTTTCTGTCAATCGTGTTGTTGTCTGCAGTATACCAGACGACGGTCCAGGCAGATGACCAGTGGAATCCTTCGACTTTATCGGATTGGACCATCGAAGCCATCCAGCAACAGACGCTGGTCTACCACCAATGTCTCGATCGACAGGTTGCCGCGTTCAATCAAAGAAATTTCGATTCGAGAAAGGCGTCGAACTGGATTCTGAAACAGTGTGAAAATCGGCTGGACCCGATTCGAAGCGCGCTCTTGGCGGAAAAAGTCCCGATCGAAATCGCTAACCGGTATCTGCTCAGAAAACGACACCAGGCGGCTCGACAGATACTGGAAATCATGATGTTTGCGGAAAGCCAGCAGCAAAGCCGTTGAAGCGGGTGACTCCGAAACGGACGGAAATCGGCCCCTCAGAATGTTATATCGAAATGGCTCTACCGGTCCGCTGGAATTCGGGCCAAAGATTACGACTTCGTCTCCAAACTTGAAAAGTAATGAATCAGCCCCATTTAGAAGTTTTATCTTTCCCGCTGGTCAGAAAACCTTTTTGATTTCCTGCGTGGCATTCTCGATAATCGACCGAACGAGCCAGATAACGTCGGGTACATGCCAAGCGTTCCTTAAATTTATCGAGCCCTGTTTATGCACTTTGATTTCACCACCTTACCGGACCAATTCGACGCCCTGCACCTGGGCTTAGCCGGTGTTGCGATGACTGAATTGGTCCTGCTGGTCGTCTTGCTCAGCCTGATCGTAATCGGCTTGATGCGGAAAAGTCACCCGTTTGCGGAATCTGCGGCGAGACCTGAAAAACCAGTCGAAGCCGGCGTTCAACCGCTCTCTCGGCCCATAACGAAGCCGGAGAAAACGCCGCCTGCTCAACCCGCCACTCTACGAGAAGCGAGACCCGATGCCGCGCTTCAGCTGTTGGGGCTGCTGCAACAGGAAGCCCGGTTCATGGATTTTATCGAGGAGGATATCCAATCCTATTCCGACGCCGATATCGGTGCGGCCGCACGTATCGTTCACGAAGGTTGCCACAAGGTAATGCATAACCATTTCGACTTTTCGCCGGTGCGCCCGGAAAGTGAAAACAGCCGGATAACCATCAAGCCCGGATTCGATCCTTCAACGGTTCGCCTGACCGGCAATATCGTCGGCAAGGCGCCATTCAACGGTACCCTGGTTCATCGCGGGTGGCAGGTCACCGATATCCGGCTGCCGAAACTCGCCGAACACCACAATGTCAAGGTTGTCGCCGCCGCGGAGGTGGAACTGTGAGCGAAGTTGCGCAATCGGGGGGACCCCGCTATTCGGTCGGAATCGACCTCGGCACCACCAACTGTGTACTGTCCTCGCTCGATCTCACCCGGAGCGAGGGGGACAATGTGGTACAGGAGGTCATGGCGATTCTTCAGCTCACCTCCCCGGGTGTGGTTGACAATCGAAAACAGTTACCCTCCTTCCTGTATCAGGCTCATGAAGCCGAACTGGCCGAAGGGGATCTGGTCCTTCCCTGGACCGATAAACCCAACGCGACGGTCGGAGAACTGGCCCGGAAATTAGGCAGCAAAACCCCGATCCGTCTGGTGTCCAGCGCCAAGAGTTGGCTTTGTCACTCGGGAGTGGACTGCAGATCCCCGATTCTACCGGTCGAAGCGCCGGAAGAAGTCAGACGAATATCGCCCCTGGAGGCATCCATCCGCTATCTGGAGCATCTGAAGGCGGCGTGGGATTACGGTCACCCGGATGCCCTCCTTGAAACACAGGATCTCGTGATCACGGTACCCGCATCCTTCGACCCAGCGGCCCGGGAACTCACCGCGGAAGCGGCCAGAACCAGCGGCATCGGCCATGCGATCCTGCTCGAAGAACCGCAATCCGCTTTGTACAGCTGGATTCAGCAGAGTCAGGGCGCTTGGCGGGACCAGGTCCATATCGGCGAAATCATCCTGGTGGTCGATGTCGGCGGCGGCACCACCGACCTGTCACTGATCGCGGTCACCCAGCAGGAAGGAAACCTGGAACTGAAACGGGTCGCGGTGGGAGACCATATTTTGCTCGGCGGCGATAACATGGATCTGGCTCTGGCCTATATAGTCAAGGCCAAACTGGCGACCCAGGGAAAATCGCTGCAACCCTGGCAAATCCAGGCCTTGACCCATGGCTGTCGCGACGCCAAGGAAGCCCTGTTCAAGGACCCGTCTTTGAATGAAATGCCGCTGGTCGTACCGAGCCGGGGTTCCTCGCTGGTCGGCGGCAGCATCCGTACCGAAATCACCCGCGAGGAGGTCGACAGAGTCCTGATTGAAGGCTTTTTACCTCGGGTGAAGGTGTCCGATCGTCCTTTTTCCAAACCCCGTACCGGCTTGACCACGATCGGTCTGCCCTACGCCCAGGACGCGGCCATAACCCGCCACCTGGGATTCTTTCTGACCCGCCAGCTCTCCGCGATCGACGCTATTCCGGGCTATCGAAAACCGGGCAATGCTACGTTCCTGCATCCGACCGCCGTGCTGTTGAATGGCGGTGTACTGAAAGCCGCGCCACTCGCCGATCGTCTGATGAGCATACTGAACGGCTGGCTCGCGGCGGAACAGGCCCTGCCTGCCCGGATGCTCGAGGGCGCCGATCTGGATCTGTCGGTTGCGCGCGGCGCGGCCTATTATGGTTACGTGCGCAAGGGCCGGGGCGTCAGAATCCGCGGCGGAACCGCCGCAACCTATTACGTGGGCGTCGAAAGTGCGATGCCCGCGGTACCCGGAATGCCGCCTCCGCTGCAGGCGCTCTGTATCGCGCCCTTCGGCATGGAGGAAGGAACCGAGGAACAATTGCCGCCTTACGAATTCGGTCTGGTGGTCGGTGAACCGGTGCGCTTCCGATTCTTCGGTTCCACGGTGCGGCGCGAGGACAAGGTCGGTATACGCTTGGATTACTGGAATCCGGACGAGATTTCGGAACTCGATGAAATCGAGGTCACCCTGCCGGTTGAGGGACGCGAACCCGGTGAAGTGGTTCCGGTACGGCTCTGCGCGGCGGTTACCGAAGTCGGCACTCTAAAACTGGAGGCTGTCGCCAGAGACGAAAGCAACCGCTGGAAAGTTGAGTTCGATGTCCGGGCCGGCGACGACAGAACACGGAGCATGGAAACCGCGTTCGAGCATGGAGCAAACTCCGTATCGAGCGACGCCGGCGAATCTCTGAACACGGAGCCCGAAGTCACCGCTGAGTCGGCTGAAGAACAGGAACCATTCTTGAGCGGAGACGAAAAACGCGGCGGTAAGGGATTCTGGTCATTTAATAAATAGGCAAACGACTCGGTTTCCCGTTATTTGTCTGCATGCCTCGAACGTGTTTCTCGATTTCTATCCATCACCGGTATTCTCTATGCTCCCGAACCGGACCACGGCAAATTGATCCGCTAACGGAGCATGAACGCCCCGAAAAAACCGCCCCGCTTCATCGTTGGCATCGATCTCGGCACCACGCATACCGTGGTCGCCTACTCGGATACTCGAAAAGAGCCGCAACCCGAATTGCGGCTGTTCGAAATCGAGCAACTGGTAGCACCCGGCGAAGTCGCGGCCAGACCGCTGTTGCCCTCGGCCCGTTACCACCCGGCGGAGGGCGAGTTACCGGAAAAGGATATCGGGCTTCCCTGGATTAACGATGGTTTTAGCGACCCGGTCCCGAGACCCGTGATCGGCGAACTGGCCCGGGGCCTCGGCTCGAAAAGCCAGGGGCGTACGGTCAACAGTGCAAAAAGCTGGTTATCCCACGCGTCGGTCGACCGTCATGCGCCGATTCTCCCGTGGGGCGCGAGCGCAGGGGTGGAAAAGATTTCTCCGGTGGCCGCGAGCGCAAGCTACCTGAGCCATGTCCGTGGCGCGTGGAACTTCAGGTTCCCCGATCATCCACTTGAAACACAGGATATTATTCTGACCATACCGGCCTCCTTCGATGAAATGGCGCGAACCCTGACCCTCGAGGCGGCCAATCTCGCGGGCTTAAAAAAAGCGCATCTGGTGGAAGAACCTCAGGCGGCATTCTATGACTGGCTCTGGAGCCACCGGGAAAATCTCAAAGATTCTCTTCAGGGCATCCGCCTGTTAATGGTCTGCGACATCGGCGGGGGCACCTGTGACTTTACCCTGATCCGCGTCAGACTCGAAAATGACGAGCCGATCCTGGATCGCATCGGAGTCGGCGATCATCTGATGCTCGGTGGCGACAATATAGACCTGACCCTGGCCCATCTGGTCGAAAAGCGCTTGACCTCCGAGGGCCAAAAGCTTTCGAGCGCCAATCTCTATCAACTGATCGAACAATGCCGTTCGGTGAAAGAAAAGCTGCTCGGCTCCGATGCCGCCGAAAGCGGCAAAGTAACCCTGTTGGGTGCCGGGTCCAGA
Organism: Methylococcales bacterium; assembly: GCA_050740335.1. GTDB lineage: Bacteria > Pseudomonadota > Gammaproteobacteria > Methylococcales > UBA1147 > UBA1147. The sequence goes on from JBOICY010000076.1 coordinate 7,316, forward strand.
TTGATCGGCGCCGCACGCTCGGTCGAATTGAGCCGGGGCGAAGTCGAATCGACCGTGCTGGACGGATTCTTTCCGCGCAGCGGACTGGAGCGAAGGCCTGAACGCAAACGCAGCGGTGTGGTTGAGTTCGGACTTCCTTACGTAGCCGACCCCGCGATCTCCCGTCATATCGCGGCGTTCCTCAAGGATCATGAAAAGGTATCTCGGGAAGCGCTGGACGGCGACCCGCATGAGTTCGTACCGGACGCAATCCTGTTGAATGGCGGAATGTTCCGCAGCGCGCGTATCACCGATCGGGTATTCGAGATTTTGTCCGCCTGGACGAACAAAAATCTCCGTCAACTCGAAAATCCCAAACCGGAGCTTGCGGTCGCCCTCGGTGCAGTGGCTTATGGCCTGGCCCGGCGAGGCAAGCATATCAAAATCGGCGGTGGCTCGGCCCGGCATTATTTTCTGCAAATCGACGAGGGCAAAAACAAGAAACCGCGCGGGGTGTGTATCCTGCCCAGGGGTACCGAGGAAGGCGAGGAGATCAGGCTCGCCGATCGGACCTTTCTGCTCCGACTCGGTGAACCGGTGCGCTTTCATCTGCTTTCATCCACCGACGATATTTCGATCCGGGCCGGGGAACTGGTCGATCTTGACGATGAACGATTCGTATCGCTGCCGCCGCTTGCAGTCACTCTGGACAGCGACTCCCAGGACCGGCAGCAACAAGCCGTGGAACTGGCGGTGTCGTCGACCGAACTCGGAATCCTCCAAATCCAGTGCGTCGCGAAACACAGCGCAGTCGATCAACGTTGGGATGTGCACTTCCAATTACGCGGAAAATCGTCCGCGCCACACAGCGATGTCGGGCTACCTGCAAATTACGAGACGGCCAGACAACGCATTATCGAAGTCTTCGGGCTCAAATCCGAGCAAAAAACCGATCACGCGGTGAAAAGTTTGCGCAACAATCTGGAAAAATTGCTCGGAAACCGCAATATCTGGGACACCCCGCTGATCCGAGAACTTTTCGGAGTGTTGCTCGAATATGCTAAGAACCGCCGGCGCTCGGCCAATCACGAAAGAGTTTGGCTGAGTCTCGCGGGTTTCTGCCTGAGGCCAGGATTCGGCGCGGTTCTGGACGACTGGCGCGTCGACCAACTGTGGCGCACCCATGCCCGGAGCCCGCAATTTGTCAATGAAGCCCAGAATTGGACGGAATGGTGGACTTTGTGGCGGCGCGTGGCCGGTGGGCTGGATGAATCGCGGCAGCAACAGATCTACCAGGACATTGCCAGATACCTCAATCCGGCCACCGCCCGGCAGGGAAAAACCTCGAAAGAAATCACCAAGCTGGGGTACGAAGACATCGTTCGCCTCGCGGGCGTGCTGGAACGGCTGCCCGTGAGCGATAAAGTCCAGATCGGAGAGTGGCTGATCAAACGACTCGAAAAGCCGAGCGAAGCCGAGCAGAGTTGGTGGGCCCTGGGTCGGATTGCGGCGCGGGTGCCTTTTCACGGCAGCGTCCACAATGTCATCCCGCCAGACACCGCGAGCCGGTGGCTCGAGGTTCTACTCGCACCGGATTGGAAAAGGCTTCCACATATCGGCTTCGCGGCGACCATTCTGGGCCGTATGAGCGGCGATCGGGAACGCGACCTGGATGCAGACTCGAGGCAGCGGATTCTGACCAGGCTGCAGGAAACCAAGGCACCCCAGTCCTGGAGCCAACTGGTCAGCCAAGTAACCGAACTCGAGGAATCCGACGCAAAACGCATCTTTGGGGAAGCCCTGCCTCCGGGACTCAAACTGCTTGATTAGCCCTCGGATGGCTCATTCGGAAAATGATTCCATCGCCAACTTTCCCAGGAATCTCGAAAGGGAATCATCCAGGGGCGCATCGATCCGCACTTTTTGCCCGGTCCCCGGATGTTCGAATTCAAGACTGCTCGCATGTAAAAACAGCCGTTTCAGGCCGAGCTTGCGAAGCTGTCGATTGTAATCGGCATTTCCATAGCGTTCGTCTCCGGCAACCGGAAATCCTAAATGTGCGGCGTGGACCCGAATTTGATGGGTACGCCCGGTTCTGGGGAATACCTCTACTAGAGTCGATTCCCGATACCTGCCCCTGCGAATGAAATCGGTTCGGGAGGCCTTTCCGTCATCGCTGATTTCAGCCAACCACTCTCCGCTCTTCTTGACGTTCTTCCGGAGCGGTTGATCGACCGTCACATTCTTTCGCGGAAGAACTCCGCCGAGCAATGCGGTATAGGACTTGCGAATCCGGTCGGAGCGGAGAGACTCATGCAGATTTTTCAGTGCGATACGATTTTTTGCGACCAGCAGACAACCCGAGGTATCGCGATCCAGGCGGTGAACCAGTTCCAAAAAACGGTCTTCCTTGCGCAGTTCGCGCAAGCCCTCGATCAGGCCGAAACTCAATCCGGTTCCGCCATGAACGGCGATTCCGAATGGTTTGTCGATGGCCAACAGATCCGCATCTTCAAACAGGATGCGATTGCCGAGCCGATTTTCGAGGAGAGCGGTCGAAATAGCCGGTGTCGAAGACTCTGCGATTCGAACCGGAGGTATCCTGATCAAATCCCCTGTTTTTAAGCGGTATTCGGCTCTGGCCCGCCCCCGGTTAACGCGCACCTCGCCGGTCCGTATCATTCGGTATATACGGCTCTTGGGAACCCCTTTCAAACAGGAAATCAGAAAGTTATCGATTCGCTGGGTCGCATTGGCCTCGCTGATTTCGAGCATGCGAACCCGAGAATTCGGATCGGGATCACCAGTCACCAAAATAGCGCCCTTCTTCAGGCCGGCCGGAAAGACGGGTCAACAGCATTCCATCGGCTGCATAGTAAGTCCCCAAACAACAGACAAAAATGCCCTGCAGAAACCTGCAGGGCGCTTCGAGTAATGAAATGCGAAATCCTTATTTCATCATAGAATGCTTGAACATCCGGTCCAATTTGCCGTTCGCTTCTTCGGCGGCGGATGCAGCGCGCATCGCAGCCGATTCAGCAGCGCCCGCTTTTTCTTCGGCACTTTGCGCGGCGGCCATTGCGGAAGCTGCGGACGCGGCTGCGGCGTCAGCCTTCTGATCCGTTTTGTTCAAGTCGGCGCGTACCGCGTCCAAGTCGCCCTGAGTAGCGCAACCACCCGCCAAGCCCGCGGCCAAAACCAAAATAGCTACTTTAGATACAATCTTTATCATGTTTCAATCCTTTTATGACTGAGTGAAAAGAACATTCACCGCAACGTAGAATTGCGATGAAATTGTCAGTTGCTATTCTGCCGCGAAACGACACAGCTTTCCAGCAAATTATTTATCCTTAACGAATAACAACCACGGTGCCCTTCTTGATCCAGGCCCCTAAACTATTTAATTGACTGTCCGTCAACGCGATACACCCTCGAGTCCAGTTTGTTGTCCTGTGAATCTCGGGATCCGCAGATCCGATGCCATGAATGCCGATCTGGCCACCGAGCGGGGTCGTCTGATCGGGAACCCGATCGAGCAGGTCCGCATCGAACAGTCGTTGATAAGTTCCTCTATCGATTAAACCGTTTTGCAATCCTCGTTTCGCATCCATGCGGGACGGATAGTTCACACCATAGAACCTGTGAAAATTGCTTTGGGGGTTGATCCAGCCGATCCGGTAAATGCCCAGCGGAGTCTTGTAGTCACCACGAATCTTATCCGGCGCGGCACCATTTCGCCCGATTGAAATATTATTATATTCAGCTTTGGTATCTTTTCCTTGTTTTACACTAATCACTCTATGTTTTGTATCTACCAATAACCAAACTTCTTCGTCGGCATGAGCAGAGGAAAACAGGTTTAGCAAGACCAACAAACCGATTGCCCACTGGAACGGTGTGACGAAAGCTGAATAATTCATGCGAACCATTATAATCCACCCTTTCCAAAATTTTTTCGCCAGGTGCGTACTATGAACAACGAGTTCACGGAAAATTTTACTAAAAACACAGAGGAAGATGTCAATAATCGAAACGATCGGAACCAGGTTCGAAAAGCGATGACTCGAATCGCGCACTACTCTATCCTTTGCAAAGCTGGCCGGCAAGCCCCGATCAGCGGTTTTGGCACGAGAGTGGCCAAGCTGCGAACATTCATCAATTAAACAGAGTACATAATAGCAAAAACAACGGATCATTAACGATGTCAATACGACAAGTCGACACAAACCCCTATACCGACCAGAAACCCGGTACATCGGGATTGCGTAAAACAGTTCGTGATTTCCAACAGAAAAACTATCTGGAAAATTTCGTACAATCGGTCTTCAATTCCCTGGGTAACCTTCCCAGTCAAACCCTGGTGCTGGGAGGAGATGGCCGCTTTCTGAACCAACACGCGATCCAAATCATTATTAAAATGGCCGCCGCCAATCGGGTCCGGCGTCTGATTATCGGACAAGGAGGCATTCTATCGACCCCCGCGGCATCCTGCCTGATCCGAAAATACCATGCGGACGGCGGTATCATCCTGTCCGCGAGCCATAATCCCGGCGGCCCGGACCATGACTTCGGGTTCAAATACAACATCGCTAACGGCGGGCCCGCTCCCGAAACCTGCACCGACGCATTTTATGCCCAAAGCCTTAAAATTACCGAGTACTGGATCTTCGAATCGAAAGATGTGGACATCGATAAAATTGGTGAAGATCGAATCGGAGCAACCATGATTTCGATCGTCGACCCGATCGACGATTATGCGCGCTTGATGTCCAATCTATTCGATTTTGACTTGATTCGAAAAAACCTCGCTGCATCGGGGATTACCCTGTGCTTCGACGCGATGCACGCGGTCACCGGCCCCTACGGCCGAAAAATTTTCGAAGAACAGCTCGGTGCCCTGCCCGGATCCGTAATCAATGCGATTCCGCGCGAAGATTTCGGCGGTGGGCACCCCGACCCGAACCTGGTTCATGCAAAAGAACTGTATAAAAAGATGTTCAGCGCGGAATCACCGACATTGGGAGCGGCTTCGGATGGCGATGGCGACCGTAATCTGATCCTGGGTAATCACTTCTTCGTGACTCCGAGCGACAGCCTCGCGGTCATGGCCGCCAATGCACACCTGATTCCCGGTTACCAGGAAGGACTGGCCGGCGTCGCGCGCTCGATGCCGACCAGTCGCGCGGTCGACCGCGTCGCGGATTCATTCGGCATTCATTGCTTCGAAACCCCGACCGGCTGGAAATATTTCGGAAATCTTCTCGACACGCATAAAATCAACCTGTGTGGCGAGGAAAGCTTCGGTACCGGTTCGGATCATATCCGGGAAAAAGACGGCCTATGGGCGATATTATTCTGGCTCAATCTGATCGCGATCAAGCGGGAATCGGTCGCTCAGATCGTTCACAAACACTGGAGGCAATTCGGTCGGGACTATTACTCCCGTCACGATTACGAAGGTCTGGACAGCGACCTCGGCGACCGCATCATCGAGCAACTCGAATCCGATCTTGCGAATCTGTCCGGAAAAAAATTCGGTCCCTATGCCATTCAATCCGCACAAGAATTCTGTTACTACGATCCGGTCGATGGCGGTGTGGCCGATAATCAGGGTATAATCATATTGTTTGATGATGGCTCTCGCCTCGTCTTTCGCTTGGCCGGTACCGGTACCACCGGTGCGACGCTCAGAATTTATATCGAGAAATTCGAACCCGATCCGGCAAAACACGACCTCGATCCACAATACGTACTCGCGGATCTGATCGGTGCAGCGGAACAACTCTGCCGGGTTCGAAATCTGTCCGGAAGGCAGGCGCCCAGCGTGATCACCTGATTATTTCAGGCTTTCCCGATCGCCCGGGCACCATGAGACCGGGGTTGAACTCTGGTTCCGGGCACGCTGTCTAGTAAGATGCAGGCAACAGTTTTCAAAACGGGATCCATCACCGTGTTTCAGCCCGATGAAGTCTTTCGAATTGGAGGTATTGCCCATGGGGGAGGAGAAAAGCGAATTTGCCGAACTGATCGCGCGCGATCGGGTCGAGCGCGCCATCAAGCAATGGGGTGGCACCTTGATCGATTACCTGGACATCGTCAAGAACGACCCAACGCTTACCAAGTTCGCGCACGCGCGCATGTACGAGATTATCCGTACCCAGGGGATACGCGATATCTCGGAATCGGAAGATCCCAAAGTCAAGCACCTGTTTGCGGATACTCCGGTCAGGGTGTACGGCTTTTTTGAACGCGAGTTCTTTGGAATCGAGACCACGCTTGCCCAGATCGTACGCTATTTTCAGTCGGCGGCCCTGCACGGCGAAGAGAGCCGTCAAGTGCTATACCTGATGGGCCCGGTGGGTGCCGGCAAGAGTTCACTGGTGGAAAAACTGCAGGCGGGCCTCGAACAGGCCAATCCGGTCTATGCGATTGCCGGTTGCCCGATCCAGGAAGAACCCTTGCATCTAATTCCTAGACACCTGCGCTCCGAATTCGAAAAAATGCTGGGTGTTCACATCGAGGGGGATCTTTGTCCGGTCTGCCGGTATCGTGTCAAGAACGAGTTGAACGGAAAGTACGAAACCATGTTGATCGAGACCGTGGAGTTTTCCAAACGGGATCGCCGCGGCATCGGGGTTGTACCCCCGGTCGACCCCAACAACCAGGACACCTCGGTACTGATCGGCTCTGAAGACATCTCCAAGCTGGATCTTTACTCGGAGGGAGATCCGCGCGTACTGGATCTCAACGGGGCGTTCAACGTCGGAAATCGCGGCATGGTGGAGTTTATCGAGGTGTTCAAGAACGAAACCGAGTATCTCCACGCCATGATCACCGCGACCCAGGAGAAGTTCGTGCCGGCGCCGGGGCGTCACGGCACGGTGTACATCGATTCGGTGATCGTGGCCCACTCCAACGAAGCCGAATGGCAGAAGTTCCGCGCGGACAACACGAACGAGGCGATCCTCGATCGAATCGTCGTGGTCAAGGTGCCGTACAACCTGCGCTTGACCGAGGAGGAGAAGATCTATAAGAAGATCCTCGGGAAATCCGATTTCGACGCCCATGTCGCGCCCTATACCCTCGAGATCGCCTCGCTGTTCGCGATTCTGTCGCGCCTCGAACCGAGCCCGAAGGTGGATCTGATGACCAAGGTCCGGCTGTACAACGGCGAGGAAGTCGTCGAGAAGGGACGAACCAAGCGACTCAGCGTACGCGAACTGCGCGAGGACGCCAAATCCGAAGGCATGAGCGGCATCTCCACGCGCTTCATCATGAAAGCCATCGACAACGCACTGTCCGGCAATCCCGAGTGCATCAATCCGATCAATGTGCGCGAGGCCTTGGTCAATATGGTCAAGGCCTCGGATTTTTCCGACGATGTGCGCAAGCGTTATCTCGAATTTCTGCAGGACACCGTACACAAGGAATATCTGGAGATGCTCGAGAAAGAGATTACCAAGGCCTTTGTGTATTCCTATCAGGAACAGGCGGAATCGCTGTTCCAGAATTACCTGGATCACGCGGAAGCCTTCGTGAACAAGACCAAGGTCAAGGACTCCAATACCAATGAAGAATTGGAACCGGACGAGGATTTCCTGAAATCGATCGAGGAACACATCGCGATTATCGGCAGCGCGGCCGAAGGATTCCGCCAGGAGGTCATCGCATTCCTGTGGGCCAGCCAGCGCCGTGGCGAAAAAATCAACTATCAGAGCTACGAACCACTGAAATCGGCGATCGAGAAAAAGTTGATGAGTTCGGTCCGCGAAATCAGCCGCATCATCACCAAATCGCGTACCCGCGATGAGGAACAGAAGCAGAAATACGACGGGATGGTTCAAAATCTCCTCGAAAATGGTTACTGCGAACACTGCGTGGATGTAATCCTGAAGTACGCGGCCAACAATCTTTGGAAGGATTAGCGACTCCCCACGACCAGGACTCAAGAATACTGTATGCTGTAAGCACTCAACATTTCTGCAAGCGGAGCGTCCGGTGAGCACCAGCGATACAATCTTTCGGCCCTATTCTTCCTCCGAGTCATTGCGTTCCGACCGCAGCGCAGGCGATCGCCAGAGGCATCGCGAGAAGGTATTGGAGTCGATTCGGGACAACATCTCGGATCTCATAGCGGAGGAAGCCATCATTGGCCAGTCGAGCGACCGTATCGTCAAGATACCGATCCGCTCGATCCGGGAATACCGCTTCATTTACGGAAAGAACTCGCCCGGTGTCGGCGCGGGCGACGGGAACATCGAAGAGGGACAGGTAGTTGGCCGTGCGCGAGGTCATGAGCCCGGCCCCGGACCGGCCGGCAACCAGCCGGGGATCGATTATTACGAAACCGATGTGACGCTCGATGAACTGATCAACATCATGTTCGAAGATCTCGCGCTCCCCAACCTGGAACAGAAACGTTTGCGCCAGGTACTATCGGAGCGCACCTTCAAACGGCGCGGCTACCGGCCGGTCGGGGTCCATGCGCATCTCGACAAGAAGCGCTCGGCGCGCGCGCGGGTACGGCGAAAACTGGCGAGCATTCGTGCCGGAGTCGAGCGCTCCGACGGACGCTTCCCCTTTCATCAGGATGATCTGAAATACCGTCATCGCGTGCCCGACATGAAACCCTCTTCAAACGCGGTGGTGATCTGTAT